>SLCK01000101.1 GCA_007125845.1 Gemmatimonadota bacterium | reverse complement strand
GCCGGTGAGGCGCCGGAAGATCTCGAGGTACCGGTCGGTGGTCGAGGCGATCACCTCGGGGGTGAGGGCGGGAGGGGGGGGCGTGCGATCCCAGTCGGGCTTCGCGTCGAGCCAGTCCCGGATCGGCTGTTTGTCGAGCGAGGGAGGCGTCGTGCCGGGACGCCAGCCCTCTTCGGGCCAGTAGCGGGAGGAATCGGGGGTAAGGACCTCGTCGATCAGGAGCAACCCCCCCGCGCCAGACTCGCCGAACTCGAACTTCGTGTCGGCGAGGAGAATCCCTCGCTCCTTCGCCTCGGATCTCCCGAATCGGTAGATGCGAAGGGCGAGCTCGCGCAGCTCCTTCGCACGCTGAGTGCCAAGCTGCGCCGTCACTTCCTCGAAGGTGATGTTCTCGTCATGCCCCTCCTGGGCCTTTGTGGCCGGGGAGAAGAGTGGGGAGGGGAGCTCCTCGCTCTCTCGCAGATTGGAGGGGAGGGGCTCTCCCGCCAGGGTGCCCGAGCTCCTGTACTCGTGCCACGCCGAGCCCGCCAAATAGCCGCGAACCACGCACTCGACCGGAATGGGACGGGTGCGACGCACAAGGAGGGCCCGCCGCTCCCACTGTCCCGGGGCGCCTGCGAGCTCCGGGACCCGCTCCGCGATCACGTCGGGCCGGGCCGCCACCAGGTGGTGGTCGACCGTCTCTCCGAGTTGCTCCAGCCACCACGCCGTGAGGAGCGTAAGCACCTCACCCTTTCTCGGGATGGGCTCCTTGAGAACGACGTCGAAGGCCGAGACCCGATCGGACGCGACCATGAGGAGGAGGTCCTCGTCGACCCGGTACATGTCGCGCACCTTCCCCCGGTGCAGAAGGGGGAGGGGGAGTCGTGACCGCACGGTCGGGGACGATTCCGGCATCGGGTCAGACCCGGACCTCCGGGGCACCGACGATCCGGTCGGCCTCCTGCTGCAGCCGCGCCAGGACCGGGGCGACCGACTCATCCAGGAACCGGTCCACTTGCTCCGGCGATCGGCCCACGAACCGTTCGGGCCTCAAGAGCCCCTCCAGCGTCTCGCGGTCGATTCCGAAAGCCTCGTCCCCCACGACGCGGTCGACGAGGTCGCTCTCCTCCCCTCCCTTGATTCGTTTCGCTGCTGCGAATGCGTGGGTGCGGATGCGCTCGTGCAGATCCTGCCGGTCACCGCCGCCTTCGACCGCGTGCATGAGGACCGTCTCCATCGCCATGAAGGGAAGGTGGGTCTCGAGGTTCCTGGCCACCACGGCCGGATGTACGGTGAGGCCGCGAGCCACGTTCTCGGCGAGTACCAGGGCGCCGTCCAGGGTGAGGAAGGCGTCCGGGATCGAGAGCCTCCGGTTGGCCGAATCGTCCAGGGTCCGTTCGAGCCACTGGGTGGCCGCCGTCACAGCCGGATCCTGATAGAGGGTGATGACGTGGCGTGCGAGGGCGCAGATTCGCTCGGCGCGCATCGGATTTCGCTTGTAGGGCATCGCCGAGGATCCGATCTGCTCCTCCTCGAATGGCTCCTCCACTTCCTGCAGGTGCGCCAGGAGACGGAGGTCGTTTCCGAACTTCGAGAGGGACGCCGCGGTCCCCGCCAGCGTCCCCACGACTGCGGCATCGACCTTCCTCGGATACGTCTGTCCGCTCACCGGATAGGTCCGGGCGAACCCCACCTTCTCGCCGACCGCCCGATCGAGAGCCTCCACCTTCTGGTGGTCGCCGTGAAAGAGCTCCAGAAACGAGGCCTGGGTGCCGGTCGTGCCACGGATGCCCCGAAAGCGAAGACGGTCGAGTCGGAACTCCAGCTCTTCCAGGTCGAGAAGCAGGTCCTGAATCCAGAGCGTGGCCCGCTTCCCGACCGTGGTGGGCTGTGCCGGCTGGAAGTGCGTGTATCCGAGGGTCGGGAGGGCCCTGTGCTCCCGGGCGAAATCCGCGAGCGCGCCGATGCAACGGACGACCCGGGCCCGCACGAGGGTCAGGGCCTCGCGGTGCAGGATCAGGTCGGCGTTGTCGGATATGAAGGCGGAGGTGGCCCCCAGGTGGATGATACCTCTGGCCGTCGGCGCGGACTCGCCGAAGAGGTGAACGTGAGCCATGACGTCGTGGCGGAAGCGGCGCTCGTACTCCCGCGCCCGGTCGAGATCCAGGTCGTCCAGCGTGTCCCGCATCTCGCCAAGGGCCTCCTCCGGGATCGGGAGCCCCAGCTCCCGTTGCGCTTCGGCCAGGGCCAGCCAGAGACGTCGCCAGATCCCGAATCGATGGGACGACGAGAAGATCGCCTGCATTTCCTGCGAGGCGTACCGTCCGGCGAGTGGGTGCGAATAGCCGGGCTGAGAGCCGTTCGAGGAATGGGTCACGTCATCGTCGTCCTGAGCGCGTCACCGGCCGAGCACGAAGTCCCGGGCCACGAGCCCTCGGTTTCGTTCGAAGTAGAGGCGAACCCGGGATCCTGCAGGGATCTGTTCAAGCACCCGTGCCAGGTCCTCCGCGCTCTGGATGCGACGATTGTTCAAAGCCACGATCACGTCACCCTCCTGGAGACCGAGGATTCGTTGGAGCTCGGCGGAGATTCCCGTCACGAGGGCGCCCAGCTCGCTCTCCACGCCCCGCTCGCTGCGGATCGCCGGGGTGAGGGAGACGAGCTCCAGGTCCTCGAAAACCCGCACGCGCTCCGCGCTGAGGGAAGGGAGCTCCTCCGCCGTCATCCGAACTTCGCCTGCCCTCCCGTCGACCATGAGCGCCACCGAGTCGCCCGCACGAAGATCGAGAAGAACGGCCTCGAAGTCGAGGGGCGAACCGAGCCTCCTTTCGTTCGCCGCCGTCAAGCGATCCCCCTCCCGGATTCCCGCCCGGTCGGCCGGCGACCCGGAGGAGACACGAGCGACCCGGACGCCCCGCGTCCGACCGAAGAGGTCCGCCGCCTCGGGCTCGACGTCCACGCCGGTCCACGCTCGTCGCACCTCGCCGTACTCGAGGAGATCGTCCGCGATGCGCATGACCCGCTCGATCGGGATCGCGAAGCCGAGGCCCTCACTCCCTCCACCTCTCGAGAAGATGGAGGCGTTCATCCCGACGACCTCGCCGGATGCGTTCACGAGCGGACCTCCGGAGTTGCCGGGGTTGATCGCGGCGTCGGTCTGGATCATGTCCAGGTAGAACCCCCGATCCTCCTGGGAGGGAACGATGTGGCGATTGAGGGCCGACGTGACGCCCGCGGTGACCGTGGGCTCGGGGTTCGACAGGAGCTGTCCGAAGGGATTTCCGAATGCGATCACCCACTCCCCGATCCGGAGGTCGGAGCTTCGGCCAAGGGGGACCACCGGCAAGTCGGTTCCCTCGATCCGGAGGACCGCCACGTCCGAGGCCGCATCCGAGCCGACGAGCTCGGCGCGGGCGTCCCGTCCGTCCGGGAAGGTCACGAGGATTTCCTCCGCGCCCCGCACCACGTGCTCGTTGGTCAGGATGATTCCGTCCGAAGAGACGACGAACCCGGATCCCAACGAGGGCACCGGACGAGTCGTCATGGTGCCCCTGGGAGGCCCGAAGAAGAAGAAATCGTCCCAGAAGGGATCGCGCGTCTGGACCTGCTGGGTGCGGAGCACGTTCACGGCGACGACTCCCGGCGAGATCCGCTCGGCCGCCCGCACGATAGCGGTTTCCCGTGATGCGGACAGGTCCTGGGCGGAGGCGACGGGAAGCCCCTCCCGCTGCGCTCCCCATGAGACCTCCTCCGGAGTGGTTCGGCCTGAGAGCGGTGTCGCGACTTCCCAGGATCGGGAGGCCTCATCGGCACGCAGCGACTCCTCGCTTCCGCACGCGCCCAGCAATCCTGCCGCGGCGACGTGAATCAGCGCGATCATTGGGATGGAGTGACGGGTCGAGACAGGCATTTTTCGGCATCGAGCACCCGGGGGTGCCTTCGAAGCTGCGTCGTCGGGGTCAGAGGCCTTTGCCCAGCGTCTCCCAGTCTGCCAGGAAGCTCTCGAGGCCCACGTCCGTCAAGGGGTGTCGCAGGAGCTTATACAATACCGCCGGTGGAAGAGTTGCGCAGTCCGCCCCCAGGAGCGCGGATCCCAGCACGTGCTTGGGGTGTCGCAGTGACGCCGCGAGAATCTCGGTTTCCAGGTCGTACTCGTCGTAGATTTCCCGGATCTCGGCCACGAGCTCCATCCCGTCGTGTCCCACATCGTCGAGACGACCCACGAAGGGCGAGATGTAGCTGGCCCCGGCCTTGGCCGCCAGGAGCGCCTGTGTCGCCGAGAAGCAGAGGGTGACGTTCACCCGAACGCCGCCCTCCCGGAGGGTCCGGCACGCCCGGAGCCCGTCTTCGGTCAGGGGGACCTTTACCACGATGTTCTCGTGGATCTCGGCCAGACGCCTTCCCTCGGAGATCATGCCGTCGGCGTCAATTGCCACCACCTCGGCGGAGACGGGTCCGTCGACCTCCCGACAGATGTCCAGAAAGATGTCGCGGGGCGCACGGTCCCCTGCGACCTTGGCGAGGAGTGAGGGATTCGTGGTGATTCCGTCGATGAGCCCCGCTTGGGAGGCTCTACGGATCTCGTCCAGGTCGGCGGTGTCGAGGAAGATCTTCATCCGATTGTGTGGCTCCTCAGCGTTCTGGGTCCCGGTCGGGGTGGTCGCCCAACCGCTCCGGGGGGTACTCCACCCGGAAGAGAAAGAGTCCCTGCGGCGGTGCCGGCGGGGAAGTCGTGAGCGAAGTTCCGGAGTCGTTCAGAAGCTCGTCCAGCTCCTGGAGCGGCCGGCGCCCTCGCGCCACGTCGACCATCGTGCCCACCAGGTAACGCACCATGCGGTGCAGGTAGCGGTTCGCCGTGATCCGGAACAGGATCCCGGGACCGTCCCAGGACTCCCACCGGGCACTTGCCACGCGGCAGCGCTCCCCCAGGTGTGGCTGTCCGCTCTTCGCGAAGCTTCCGAACGACCTCTCACCCGGGATGTGGGCTGCGGCCAGCTCAAGGTTGGCTGGTTGCGGAGGATCTCTCGAGATGTCCCAACACCAACGTGAGAACATCGGAGATGCCGCGAGCGGCTCCAGTCCAAGGCGGTATTCATAGGTGCGCGCCACGGCGTCGTTTCTGGGATGGAAGTGGGCGGGAACGCGTCGAGCCTCTTCAATCCAGATTTCGCTTGGAAGGATCGCATTGAGCGCCGTGCGGAGGGTGGCGGCCGACCATCGCTGAGGGACCTCGACCGAAGCCACCTGGCCCACGGCGTGCACTCCGCGATCGGTCCGACCCGCTCCCGTAACTCGGCGCCGTGCGCCGGTCAGCCGGTCCAGGACTCGTTCGAGCTCCCCCTGGACGGTCATGCCCTCCTTCTGGCGCTGCCACCCCAGAAAAGGAAAGCCATCGTAGTGTACGATCAGGCGGAAACGCCGGAGCCCGGAAGCGGTCACGCGAGGAAAGGTAGACCAGGGGTCCGGGGTGTCAAGCAACCTTCGCGGTCCGGTCTCCACCGGCTCATGAGGCTCGAGTTGACCGGCTTCGGAGACCAGCTTAGCCTGAAGGCCCGATCCGGGTTCGCCGGGCCGCGCTGCGGGGAAATCCGTAGGCGGCGCCGGGGGCCCGCGACCCCTCCATGCACGCCGTCTTCAAGTGAGGCGCCAATATGAAGCTCGGACCTCTGATCGCCAAGGTCACGGAAGGCCGGGATCTCAACGAGGAGGAGGCCGAGCTCGCCTTCCATCAGATCATGTCCGGAGAGGCCTCTCCGGTGCAGGTCTCCGCTCTCCTCTCTTCGCTGAGAACGAAAGGGCACGTTCCGTCAGAGGTCGCTGGGGGTGTGCGCGCTCTGCGACGCGCCATGATCCCGGTGCGCTCGTCGAACGAGAGCGCTCTGGTCGATACCTGCGGGACGGGGGGCGGGACGGTCACCACGTTCAACATCTCCACCGCGGCCGCCCTCGTGGTCGCTGGGGCCGGCGTTCCAGTGGCGAAACACGGGAATCGCTCCTTCACGTCACGGAGCGGAAGCGCGGATGTCCTCGAGGCGCTCGGCGTCGAGATCCAGCTCTCCCCGGAGGGGATGGCCCGAGTGCTCGAGGGGGCGGGAATCGTCTTCATGTTCGCGCCTCTCCTTCATCCGGCTATGCGGCACGTGGGGCCCGTGCGCCGCGAGCTCGGGATCCCGACCATCATGAACCTTCTCGGGCCTCTCACGAATCCGGCAGGTGCCCGCCGGCAGGTGGTCGGGGTCGCCGACCCGAAGCTCCTTCCTCTGATCGTGGGCGCGCTCGAGGCCCTGGATCACGACCGGGCTCTCGTCGTCCACGGTGCACCGGGGATGGATGAGCTGAGCCCGCTCGGTCCCACCCTGATCGCGGAGCTCAGGGACGGAACGGTCCGCGAGTGGGAGGTTACGCCCGACGAGCTGGGCTTGCCCGAGAGTTCGGAAGCGGAGGTGGCCGGAGGCAGTCCAAGCGAGAACGCGGCCTTGATCGTAAGGATTCTGGAAGGTCGCGAGGAGGGGGGAGCGCTGTCGGCGACTCTCCTGAATGCGGCCGCAGCCCTCTACGTCGGAGGTGTGGTGGAGGACCTCGGTGAGGGTGTGGAGCAGGCCCGGGAGACGCTCGCCTCCGGGGCGGCAAGGGACGCGCTCGAGGCTCTCAAGCGGGAGTCCTCCTCGGCGGTGGCCGAAGCCGACTCCGGGGAGGTTTAGCGCGCCGCGGCGGGCGGGTCCTTCCTTCCGATCCAGCGCCCGGCTCGGCTTCATTCGTCCGGGCGATCTCGTCGGTTCTGCTACCGCGAACGACCGCCTCGAGGGTCCAGGGACCGGGCAGCGGGGCGGGAGCGCTCGACGGGGCCAACCGAAAGCGGGAGAGACCTCTGGAGCGGGAGCCGGTGACGATCAGGGTGCGCATGGGAATTCCTTCGCTCTTGAGCGGATGCGGGGCAGGGACAGATTCAGTAGCGTCGGATCACCCCGACGACGACGCCCTGCACGAGCACCTGGTCGGCGGGAAAAAGGAGGGGGTCGAGAGCCTCGTTCGCGGGCTGGAGCCGGATCCGCCCCCCGGGCTCGCGGTAGAGCTTCTTGACCGTAGCCGATTCGCCCTCGATCAGTGCGACGACCATCTCGCCGTCCTCCGCGGTGGTCCGACTGTTCACGATGATGAAATCGCCGTCGCGAATTTGCTCTTCGATCATGGAGTCCCCGGTCACCCTGAGGACGTAGTTTTCCCCGCCCTTGCGGAGGAGGTCGGGCGGCACGAGGATCGTCTCCTGGTCGGGAATCGCTTCGATGGGCTGACCCGCCGCAACTTCACCCAGGAGCGGGAGCTCGACCCCGGCCGGCCGGGCCTCGGCGGGCATCAGCTCGATCGAACGACTCCGATTGTACGCCTTCCGTATGTAGCCCTTCCTCTCCAGATTGCTTACATGTTCATGCACGGTCGCGAGCGAGGTGTATCCGAACACCTCGGCGATCTCCTCGAAGCTCGGTGCATATCCGTGCTTGTCGATGTAATCGCTGAGATGGTCGAGGATCTCTTTCTGCCGCTTCGTCAGGGCCATGGCGGCCTCCGGCGCGTGGGAACCGAACAGGAACCGAAGCAAGGATACCCGAACATTGCCCGAAGCGCAAGTTGAGACCCGCGGAGTGCCCGGAGGGGCCGGAGCCGGCGGGGATATCCTCGAGAGGATCGTCCGGACGAAGCGTGCCGAGGTGGAGGAATTGGCGAGTCGGTCCCGTGAGCTGCGGGCGCTTGCGAAGGACGCCTCGGAACCGCGGAGTTTCGAGGGTGCGCTCCGAAGCCCCGGAACGGTGTCTCTGATCGCCGAGGTCAAGCGGCGGTCACCGGGAGCCGGTCCGATACGCCCGGAGCTGGACCCGGCGAAGCTCGCGACTTCCTATCGAGTGGCGGGAGCGTCGGCCCTCTCGGTCCTGACCGACAGGGAGTACTTCGAGGGCTCTTCCGACGACTTGAGGCTCGCACGCGAGGCCTCGAACCTACCGGTCCTGCGCAAGGACTTTCTTCTCGTGGAGGACCAGGTGTGGGAGGCCCGGGCCATCGGCGCTGACGCGATTCTCCTCATAGTCGCGATCCTCGAGGATGGACCCCTGACAGAGCTGCGCCTGCTTGCCGAGGATCTCGGCATGACCGCGCTCGTCGAGGTCCACGACGCCGCGGAGCTGGAGAGGGCGCTTCGCTCGGGCGCGCGCGTCGTCGGGATCAACAACCGCGACTTGCGCACTTTCGAGACTCGCCTCGAGACCACGCTCGAGCTGCTGGATTCCGTCCCCGACTCCGTGACCCTCGTATCGGAGAGCGGGATCCGGAGCGCCAGCGACGTAGCGCGGCTGGGTGCCGCCGGGGTGGACGCGGTGCTGGTCGGAGAGACCCTCCTGAGTGCTCCGTCGCCCCAGGCCAAGACCGCAGAGCTCGCGGGTGTGCCCCGAACCTCCCGCACGGCTCCTGCTTCGGAGGATGGGGAGGTAGGGGAACGCTGAGGATCAAGATCTGTGGGATCACCCGTCCAGAAGACGCGCGAGTGGCGGAGGAAGCGGGTGCCACTCACCTCGGTGCGGTTTTCGTGCAAGGGTCCACCCGCGAGGTGAATCCGGAACGGGCTCGCGAGATCGCCGGATCGGTCCGCGTTCCACTGGTTGCGGTGACGGCGAATCTGTCTCCGGACGAGGCCGGTCGGGTCGCGGAGGAGTCCGGCGCGCGGGTCATCCAGCTTCACGGCGACGAGCTGGAAGGGGAAGTGGAAGAGCTTCGCGAGCTGGGCGACTGGGAGCTCTGGAAGGCGGTCCGGGTCAGGTCCGGCGTGGACATCGTGACGGCGATGGAACGGTTCGGGGGTCTGGTGGATCTACTCCTCCTCGACGGCTGGCACCCCCGCAAGTTGGGAGGCACGGGAACGACCTTCCCCTGGGAGGCGCTGGAGGCCGTGCGGGACCGGGCGTCCGGGACGGTCCGCTTCGGGGTGGCGGGGGGACTGTCTCCAGACAATGTGGCCGCTGCGGTGCACCGGCTGGCTCCCGACATGGTCGACGTGAGCTCCGGAGTCGAGGCTGGACCCGGGGTCAAAGATCCGCAGCTCGTGCGAACGTTTGTGGAGCGCGCGCTTCGCGCCACCCGGGCGCAGGCCCAGGCCCGACCGGATCCCGCTTCCGGGCGCGGCTCCGCCTGACCCATCAGAGATGAATCGACCCAGGCCAGACGACGGAGGCTCCCAAGTGGTGGAGGACGAACGCGAATCCCCCGATACGGGCGCGGTTGCGGCTGAATCTCCTTCCGATCCGCGCTTCGGGCGGTTCGGGGGAAGATATGTGCCCGAGACGCTCATCGCCGCCCTCGACGAGCTGGACGAGGCCTACCGGGTCGGGCGGGCGGATCCCGAGTTCCGGGCCGAGCTCGAGGCGCTCCTGGAAGACTACGTGGGGCGACCCACGCCCCTCTTCAGAGCGCGGCGATTGGAGGCGGAGGTCGGCGGAGGGCCGATCTACCTCAAGCGGGAGGACCTCAACCATACCGGGGCGCACAAGATCAACAATACGATCGGGCAGACACTCCTCGCTCGCCGGATGGGAAAGCGTCGGATCATCGCGGAGACCGGTGCGGGCCAGCACGGGGTCGCCACCGCGACCGCCTGCGCGCTTTTCGATCTCGAGTGCGTGGTCTATATGGGTGCGGAAGACGTCGACCGGCAGGCCCTCAACGTCTTCCGGATGGAACTCCTCGGGGCCAAGGTGATTCCGGTCGAGTCGGGGACCAGGACGCTCAAGGACGCCACGAACGAGGCGATTCGGGACTGGGTCACCAATGTGGAGAGCACGCACTACATCATCGGCTCGGTCGTGGGTCCCGCTCCCTTTCCGCGGATGGTCCGCGATTTCCAGTCGGTGATTGGGAGGGAGGCCAGAGAGCAGATACTTCGGATTGAGGGCCGACTCCCGGCGGCCGTGTTGGCTTGCGTGGGCGGGGGATCGAACGCCATGGGTGCATTTCACGCCTTCGTTGAGGATGATGGAGTCCGCCTGGTGGGAGTGGAGGCCGCAGGGGAGGGGCTGGACTCGGGTCGGCATTCGGCATCGCTCTCGGCGGGAACCCCCGGGGTCCTCCATGGCTCCCTTTCCTACCTCCTGCAGGACGAGGACGGACAGGTTGCTCCTGCCCACTCGGTGTCGGCCGGGCTGGACTACCCGGGGGTAGGTCCGGAGTTGAGCTTTCTCCGGGACGAGGGGCGGGTGGTTTACGCCGCCGTGACGGACGAGGAGGCTCTCGCGGCTTTTCACCGACTGGCCGAGCTCGAGGGAATCATCCCCGCTCTCGAGACCGCGCACGCCCTTGCCCACCTTCTCGGCGAAGGGCGCAGTGAGGCGCAGGAGGGCCCGGTGATCGTCTGCCTGAGCGGACGTGGGGACAAGGACGTGGCCCACGTGGCTCGGGTGGAGGGTCGCGGATTGCCGGAGGCCCCGGCGTAACCCTTCGAACGCTCTCGACTTCATGTGGGCGGGGCCGCTGGGGGCGGCCGACCGCCTACTCCGGAACCTCGAATGCCGGGACAACCGTGACGGAGACTCCCCGCGACTCGATCTCCACGCCGGATTCGGCGACCGACGACTGGGAGGCCCCTTCCGATCTCCCCCTCGAGGACGTCGAGGAGGTCTTCGTCAATCTGGCGAAGGCGCTGCGGGCCCATCAGCTCTACGATTCCAGGAACCCCGTCTACCAACGTTTCCTTGCGGCTCTTTCGGAAGCACTCGCGCGCTTGTGGCCATCCCGTGATGAGCTCCAGGTCCTCGTAGAGGAGGAGCGGTTCATCTGGATGGGCGAAGAGGTTTACAAGAACGACGACCGATCGGAATCGCTTGCGTTTCTCTTCTACCGGGATGGCATCCGGGACCTGACGTTTCGGAAGGGGTTCCAGGAGCGGGAGCTCGGACTCTTCCTGGACGCCCTGCACCGGGCGCGGCGGGCCGGCCGGGAGGGGGACGATCTCGTCACGATCCTCTGGGATCTGGATCTCCAACTCCTCGACTACACCGCTCTGGATCCCGGCGTCGAGGGGACCATGCTCCCGGGTGAGGGCGAACCGAGTGCGATCGACTTCGGAAGCGTGCTCGTGGAGGAGCTTGGAGAGGTCCTCGACGCGCCTGCGAATACCCCCGAGCTGCCCTCGGCGGATGAGGATCCTGACGGAGAACCGCAATCGCGATCCGGAGGCGCCGGGCCTCCTCCCGAGGTCGTGCGCAAGGAGGACTTCAATCCCACCCTCTACGCCCTGGATCCCGACGAACGAAGGTTCCTCTCCGAGGAGTTGAGCCTCGAGATGCAGCGGGACCTTCGTTCCGCGGTGCTCGACGCGCTGTTCGATCGGCTCGAGGAGCCAGGCCACGCCGATCGTCAGGTTGAAATCCTGAGCATCTTGCGGACTCTGCTTCCGAACCTGTTGAGCCGAGGAAGGTTGCGGCCTGCGGCCCGTATCGTCCATGAGGTCCGGGCGATACGAGATCGGACAGGGTCCCTGTCGGACGAAGCCGGTCTGCTGGTGGAGGGTCTCCTCGAAGAGCTCTCCGGACCCGAGGTGGTGAGGGAGCTCGTGCGGGCCCTGGAAGATGGCAGCGTGCCACCGGACCGGGATCTTTTCGAGGACCTCCTCATGCAACTCAGGCCCACGGCCCTGGCTTCGCTCCTGCGAGCGAGCGAGTCTACGGAGAAGGAGGGCGTTCGATCGCTCCTCTTGACCTCGATAGCACGGCTCGTCGAGGACAACCGGGATCGGCTCGTGGAGCTCCTGGATTCGGACGACCCTCAGGTGGTCGCTGGGGCGGTGCGAGTGGCCGGTCGGCTCCGTTTCACCGAGGCCAGCGGGTCGCTCACTCGCCTCCTCGACAGCGGCTCCGCCGAAGTGCGTGCCGCGGTGGTGGAAGCGTCCACGGAACTCCCATCCTCGGCCCTGGCCGGCGGGCTCCAGCGAACTCTGGGCGATGCGAATCGCGAGTTGCGCATCGCTGCGGCGCGGGCGCTCGGAAGGCTCCGCTACAAGCCCGCGGCGCGTGGGCTCAGGGAGGTCCTCGAGAGCAAGGAGTTTCGCCATGCCGATGTGACCGAGAAGGTGGCCTTTTTCGAGGCCTACGGCCAATTGGCGGGTGCGGACGCAGTTGGATTTCTGGACCGGACGCTCAACGGCCGTGGATTCCTGGGCCGTCGAGATCCGTCCGAGCTGCGCGCCGGAGCTGCGCTGGCGCTCGGGAAGATCGACGACGCCGAAGCTCGGGCTTCGCTCGAGCGCGCTGGGGACGACGAGGATCCGATCGTTCGGAGCGCTGTGGGACGGGCGTTGAAGGAGGAAGGAGGGCCACGGAATGGGTGATGGTCGAACGTCCTTGTCGCAGCCGGGGCGTGCGCCGGCCGGCCTGCAGGACCACGGCCGAATGCTACTGGCCACTTTCTATACGGCGCTCCGCTCCCTCAAGTTCTACCCGGTGGAGAATGAAGCGGCCCAGCAGGCGCTGGACGAGCTGCATCGTGTGGCGTCGGCGATCGTCGCGGGCGAGGGACTGATCGAGCTTCGCGTGGTGGGAGACTTCTTCTTCCTGAACGAGACGCGTCTCCGCCTGGACCTCCGCAACTTCTCGACCTTCGGCTCCTTCGCCGCCACCCTGCGCTCGCACGGAGTCGGGTTGCTGGTGGTGGATCGCGACGTCGAACGGGCGGAGTGGCCTCCGCTCCTCTCGCTCCTTCTCCGCTCTCCCCCGGAGGAGGGAGATCCGTATGAGGACCTGGTGCGTCGACTCGAGGCGACTCCGGTGCGGGCGATCCGTGTTCGGCCCGAACGGGAAAGCAGTCGGTTCGATATCGAATCCGAATCCATGGAGGGTGCCAAGCGAACGTATGTGCACTCCGTGCGGATGGCCCGCGAAGTGCTTTCCGACGTTCGGATCGGCCGGGCCGTAAACGTGCGCAAAGTGAAGCGAGCCGTGCAGAGCATCGTGGACCAGGTGCTCGCCGACGAGCCGTCCATCCTCGCAATGACGACGCTCCGGGAGTTCGACGACTACACATTCACTCATTCGGTGAACGTCTGCATCTTTGCGGTGATCATCGGGCAGCGGCTTGGCATGGACAAGCACGAGCTCTACGAGTTGGGCATGGGGGCCCTCTTTCATGACGTGGGGAAGATGCGGGTCCGCGAGGAGATCCTGAACAAGGCCGCCGACCTCACGGACGAAGAGTGGAGCGAGCTCCGGGAGCACCCGACCGAGGGCCTCCTCGCGCTTTTCCAGTTTCATGGCTTCCCCGACGTTCCCTACCGCCAGATGCTCATGGCTTACGAGCATCACATGAAGATCGATCTCACCGGATATCCGCTCAATCGGCGCTCGCGACGGCCCGGCCTCTTTTCCCGGATCGTGGCAGTCGCAGACGCCTTCGACGCGGGTAGCTCCGTGCGCAGCTACCAGTACAAGCCCTGGCCCCCCGACGAGGTCCTGAAGGAAATGCGGGACCGGGAGGAGCGTGGCTTTGATCCGCTGCTCGTGAAGTCGCTCATGTCGGCGACTGGGGTGTACCCGGTGGGCACAGTCGTCATTCTCGACACCTTCGAGCTCGCTGTCGTCACCCGTGCCAATCCTGACCCGAATCACCTCCATCAGCCCGAGGTCCGACTTCTGTCGGATCCGATGGGAACTCCGCTCGCCGAGCCGACCAGGGTGCTGCTCGACGAGATCGATCCCGATACGAAAGGACCCAAGCGAACGATCATCAAGACCGCGGACCCGTCTCGATACGACATCCGCGTGAGCGACTACGTCACCTGAGCCGGCCTGCCTCCATGTCCGAATCGTCGTCCGTCACCCCGTCGTCCTCCCCCACCCGCGCCCCCGAGCGGGGCAAGTCCATTGCGGACGCGTTCCGGGCTCGAAGCGCGGAGGGCCGGGCGGCGCTGATTCCCTACGTGTGCGCCGGATATCCCACCCGGGACGTGAGCCTGGAGATGCTCCACGCCGCGGCCGAGGCGGGGGCCGATATCCTGGAGCTCGGGATTCCGTTCTCCGATCCGCTCGCCGATGGGCCGACCATCCAGAGAGCCACCTTCAAGGCCCTGGAGCAAGGGATGTCGGTCCGAGGGGCGCTCGATATCCTGCGTGAGTTCCGGAGCCGGCGAGACACCCCGGTGGTGCTCTTTACCTACCTGAACCCCGCGCTGCATTTCGGGTTGGACGCCTTCGTCGCGGCGGCTCGGGAGGCGGGTGCCCAGGGGGTCCTCCTCACCGACCTTCCGGCCGGAGCTGACCGCTCGCTGGAGGACAGCGTCCGCTCAGGTGGGCTGGATCTGATCCGGCTCCTGGCCCCCACCACGTCGCCCGATCGGGTGGCGGAGGTGGCCCGCGGCGCGTCGGGGTTCCTCTACTACATTTCCCGCACAGGTGTGACCGGCGCCCAGGCCGAGGTGCGCGAGGACCTCGCCCGGGAGGTTCGGGCGATCCGGGAGCGGGCGGCGCTCCCTGTGGCGGTGGGGTTCGGGATCTCCACCCCGGAGCAGGCGGCATTGGTGGCGGATGCGGCCGACGGCGTCGTGGTGGGCAGCGCGCTGGTGGAGGCGATGGGACGAGGAGGGGTGGAAGAGGGCCAAAGATTCTTGAGGTCGCTGCGCGAGGGGATGGACGCTCCCAGAGAGTGAGTGCCGGGGGGGCGCTGGTCTTCGTCCTCTCAGCTCTCGCTTCGTAGGCGTTCGGGCAGCTCCGGGTCCGGCTCCACGAAGAGGGTGCTCACGCGGTCCGGTACGACCGCTCCGGGGGGCGCCTTGCGGGGCTTGCGCACGTACTTCCGGCGGGTCCAGTCCACCGGGACGCTCCCGGAGTGCCGGGCCTCCGAGTGGAGGGCGGCGAGCACCGCAGCTTCCACGAGATCACGGCTCGGGGGGTTGTCTTCGAGCCCCCATCGGAGGATCACGTGCGCACCCGGCGCCTGGCGGGCGTGGAGCCAGATGTCGTCCGGGGCGGAGTGGCGAAACGTCAGGTCATCGTTCGTCCGAGCTCCTCTGCCCACACGGATCTCACGACCTCCGGTGCTGGTGAAGCGGAGGTAGGGGAGGCGCTTCCCGGGCGAGGAACGTCCCTTGCCGCTTCCTTCCGCGGGAGCTGGACCGAGTCGTTCTTCCAGCCGCTCAGGCGGGAGGTGTCCGCCGCGCACCGCTTCCAGAAGTCGTCCAAGTTCACCGGCCTCGGCTTCAGCGCGCTCGATCCTCTCCGGGAGGAGGTCCTGGGCCCGCTCGATCCGGGCGGCTTCGTCGTAGTATCGAGCCGCGTTCTCCTGGGGGGGAAGAGTGGGCTCGAGCCGGACTTCGATCTCCTCCCCCCCGAAGTCGATGAGCGTCGCCCGGTCCCGACCCCTGGGGATCTCGGCATATCGGGCCAGAATGAGGTCGCCGAGCGACCGCAGTGGGGCTGGATCTCGAGCCTCCTCGAGCTGGCGCCTCAGGCCACGAGCCTTTCCCTCCGCCTTCCGGACCCGCTCTTCCGCGCGTGCCACCAGCCCTGACGGGATGAGGAGCTCGTGGGCTGGTCCGGTCTCTTCGTCTTCCTCCCGGCCCCGGGAAAACGCCTCCAACAACGTTCCTGCGGGGCGGCTGTCTACCCCGATTGGTGCGATCGGATAGGGTTGTGGTCCGCGGGGAGTCTGAAGGAGGTGCGCCCCCCAGCGGTCGGGATTCACCATCTCCCGCCAGCGGGTGAGCCCGTCCGGTCCCGTGCATTCCGAGACATTGAGAGACGATGTCCACGCCACCCCTTTCAGGATCGTCCGCTCCAGGTCCTCCCCACCACCGGGCGCCCCCGCCGTGATCCTCTCCCACTCCGCCTCCGACATCTCGCCGGCGCGTCCGGAGCGGCCCGAGTTGAGGGGCGGCTCATAGGGGGTCCCCACGGTGAGTGAGCGGTTCCGATCCTCCCGGGCCAGGAGCACATGGCGGATGATTCGACTTCGGTGCCCGATCACCAATGCGTTCCAGCGGTTTCCGACCATCTCGGCGACCAACTCCACGCCCTCGTCCTTCCCTCGGACCCGGGGAAGGGCGAAGACCAGCGCGCTCTCGTCGGGAATCGCCTGCACGCTCCGGACCTGCACGGGGAGCGGACGCGCCTGAGGAAGCGGCTCGCGGTCCGGGAGGAGGGAGATCCATCCGCGCAGGGGATGCAACTCGAGAACGAGGGTGTAGTCACGGAGGAAGAAAACCACTCTGCGCGCATCGGTGTCGAAAAGGAGAGCCCGCCCCCGGGCGCGGTGCAGAGTGCGATCCAACTCCCGAGCGGTCGCGGCCGCCAGCAAGGGGTCCCATCGCATGCCCATGAACGGAAGGTAATGGGAGCTCGTGGGGGGATGGGAGCGGCCGGCTGAAATGGGGCTTCAAGGACCGGAACGGAGGGGGGGGCAGGGGGTTTGACAGCTACTCAAGGTCCGTCTATCCTCCGGCGACCCTTCTCTCGCGTCCTCGCGCCGAGGCCCTCCATCGGAACCGTGTCCGAGAACTCTCCTCAGTCGCAGAGCAGGAAGACGGTCCGGGACTTCCTCGAGATGAAGTCCCGGGGTGAGCCGATCACGGTCCTGACCTGCTACGACGTCCTCTTCGCACGCCTTCTCGCCGAGGAGGGCGTGGATATGATCCTGGTCGGGGATTCCCTGGGCCAGGTCGCGCTCGGCTACGATTCGACCCTCCCGGTGACGCTGGAGGAGATGCTCCACCACACGAGGGCCGTGCGCAGGGGGGCCCCCGACACCTTCACGGTCGTCGATCTGCCCTTCCTCAGCTACCAGGTGTCCAACGAGGATGCGCTCCGGAACGCGGGCCGGGCTCTCAAGGAAACCGGGGCCCACGCTGTGAAGCTGGAGGGGGGGCGCAAAGAGAGCTGCGACCGGGTCCGGACCCTCGTGCGAGCCGGGATCCCGGTCATGGGGCACCTGGGTTTCGAACCCCAGTCCGTGAACGCTCTCGGCGGATTTCGAGTTCAGGGGAGGTCGGAGGAAGAGGCTGAAAGGATGAAGCGGCAGTCTCTCGCTCTTGAAGAGGCGGGCTGCTTCTCCGTTGTGCTCGAGCTCGTTCCGGGCACGCTCGCGGGGGAGATCTCGAGGGTGCTACGCATTCCCACCATTGGGATTGGGGCCGGCGTCGAGTGCGACGGGCAGGTGCTCGTCCTTCCTGACGTCTTGGGGCTGAATCCCGACTTCTCCCCTCGTTTCCTCAAGAAATATGGCCGCCTCGCGGAGGCGGCGCGGGCGGGGATCCGCGGGTACGTGAAAGACGTCAAGGCGCGGCAGTATCCAGGGGACGAGCACACCTTCGGAGAGGAAGGGTGAGCGCGAGGGTGCTCCGGCGGCCGCTTCTCGTGCGCACGAGGGAGGAGCTGGAACGGGAACTCGAATCGCTTCGGGGCGACGGGGAGCGGCGCGCCCTCGTACCCACGATGGGATCGCTCCATCCCGGCCATCTCTCCCTGATGGATCGGGCGAGGGAGTTGGCGGACGTCTTGGTTGCGTCGGTCTTCGTCAACCCCCTTCAGTTCGGACCGGGAGAGGACCTGGAGCGCTATCCGCGCGAGCTCGATCGCGACTTCCGGCTCGCGGGCGAACGCGGAGTGGATCTTCTCTTCGCTCCTGACGTGGAGGTCATGTATCCGGACGGCCATCCCCGGGTTCGCATGGACCCCGGCCCCCTGGGGGACCGGCTTTGCGGACGATTTCGGCCCGGTCACTTCCAGGGGGTCCTGAGCGTGGTGGTGAAGCTCTTCGGCATGATCCGCCCCGACGTGGCCGTCTTTGGCCGCAAAGACTTCCAGCAGGCCGTCCTGATTCGGAGAGCGGTTCTCGACCTGGAACTGGGCGTGGAGATCGAGGTGGCACCGTTGGTGCGAGAGCCGGACGGTCTCGCCATGAGCTCCCGCAACCGATACCTCACCGACGAAGGGAGAAGGCAGGCGGTTGGGCTCTACCGCGGGTTGGCAGCGGCCAGGGACGCCTATCGGGATGGGGATGTGAGCGGGTCGGTCCTTGTCGAGCGGGTGCGTGCCGTCGCTTCCGAGCATTCCGGGCTCCAGCTCCAGTACGTGCAGGTGGTGGATCCGGTGACTCTGGAGGCCCGGAACGAGGCGGGATCGGACTCGGTCCTGGCCGCAGCCGGATTCGTCGATGATGTGAGGTTGATCGACAACCTCGTGCTCGGAGCCGGCGAAGACGATCCGCGTTGCGCCCTCCTCGAGTGAGAGTGGCGAGGTGAACATGCATCCTTTGGTGGTACGAGCCGCGAAGGGCGAGCTGCCGGAATGGAGTTGCGCGGGAGCCCCCCGGCGCGAGCATATGCGGCGGGTGGCTGACCTCATGGAACACTGGGCGCGGTCGCTCGACTTGGACGCCGGGGAGGTCGTGCGTTGGCGAGCCGCCGGCTACCTGCACGACGTGCTTCGGGACGGCGATCCCTCCGAACTACGAACCATGATCGCCGACGAAGAGCTGCGCGACCTGCCCGATCCGGTGCTCCATGGACCCGCCGCCGCCGATCGGCTCGAGGAGGAGGGCGTGGGCGACAGCGAGCTGATCCTGGCCGTGGCCTTCCACACGATCGGTCATCCACGGCTCGGTCGCCTTGGGCGTGCTCTCTACACGGCCGACTTCCTCGAGCCGGGACGTGATTTCCCGGGCGATCCCAGAGCGGAGCTGAGGAAGCGGATGCCGCACGCGGCCGAGGAGGTGGTCATCGAGGTTGCGCGGGCGCGGATTGGGCGCACGCTCGATGCCGGGAGGTCCTTGAGAAGGGAGAGCGTGGCATTCTGGAACGGATTGGTGGCTCTTGCGGGCCGGTGAGCGGGGCCGGAGGCGTCGGGAGCCGCTCTGGCCACCGGCCCTCGTCCTCGGCGTCATTGTGGTGGGACTGGGGTTGGGCGCCGTCTTCACGCGCGGGGAGTGGACCGAAGTTCCCCCCAGGAGCATTGAGACTGCTGTCGAGGCAGAGGAAGCGGAGGCGACCCTGCCCTCTCCCGGGGACCGGGTTCGAGTGGAGGTCCTGAACGCCGGAGGGATACCGGGGGCGGCCGCGCGTGCCCGGGACCTCCTGAGGGATGCGGGGTTCGATGTGGTCTATTACGGAAATGCCGCGACCTTCGGGCGCGACACGTCGGTCGTGCTCGACCGGGTCGGCGGGCTGGCCTCGGCGGAAGCCGTGGGTCGGTCGCTGAACGTTGCCTCGGTATCATCGGAACCGGATACGTCGCTCCTGGTCGATGTCACGGTCCTCATAGGGACGGACTGGCCGCCGGAGGAGCCGCTCGAGACCGATTCGCTCGGTGAGGTGTCCGGGGCGGACGGCCCCGCGGTTCCGAAGTTGCCGTGGTGGAATCCGAGACGAATCCTCGACGGAGTCTGGTGAATGAGATGAGCAGAGCGGGGAGCGGCCGGTCGCGTAGAGACCGGCGGGAGCGGTCGAAGGGGCGCGAGAGGACGTCGGCCGAGTCGGGCCGGGCCGGTGGGGGACGGAGCGAGGCGTGGGAGTGGGTAAAGACTCTCGCGCTGACGGTCGTGCTCCTCGTCGTCATCCGGACTTTCCTCATCCAGACCTTTGTGATCACCTCAGGGTCGATGGAGGACACCCTGATGGTCGGGGACTTCCTGATGGTCAACCGGGTCGCGCTCGGAACTCGCCTTCCGGGGGTGGACCTGCGCACGCCGGGGTATTCGGAGCCCCGCAGGGGAGAGGTCCTCGTTTTCGATCCCGCCCACGAGGACAGGATGAAGTTGGTGAAGCGGCTTGTAGGGATGCCTGGAGACACTCTCTCGATGCGTGACAAGCACCTCTACGTGAACGGGGTGCGACAGGATGAGCCCTACGTGAAGTGGAGCGACCCGACGGGCGACGATGAACATCCGTGGATGATGTGGCAGCGGGACCATGTCTTGGAGGACGAGGACTCCTCCGAGTACCGTCCGACGCGGGACAACTGGGGTCCTATCGTGGTGCCCGACGACAACTATTTCATGCTCGGGGACAACCGAGACTTCTCCCTGGATTCCCGCTACTGGGGCTTGATCGAGGATTGGCGCATCGAAGGGAAGGCGATGTTCTTCTATTTTTCCTACGACCGGGAGTCGACGAGGCCCTTCTCCTTCCTGCGCGAGATCCGGTGGGACCGGATTGGACGACGGATTCGGTAGGAAGGTTGGCCCCCGAACTACTTTGCGATCTGCACGAGCGCGTTTGCCCGAAGCTGGCCGCAAGCGGCGTCGATGTCCTGGCCTCGGGGCGCGCGGACTGCGACCGACACCCCGGCTTCCTCGAGTGCCCGACGGAAGTGATCCACACGGTCGGGGGTCGAAGGGCGCCAATCCTGATATGGGATCGGGTTGAAGGGGATCAGGTTGACGAAGGCCTGAACGTCGCGGGCCAGGTCGGCCAGCATCGGGGCCAGACGCGGAGCGTCGTTGATGCCCCGGATCATCGTGTACTCGAACGTGACCCTCCGGCCTTTTCCCTCACGGAAGGCGCGGATGGCCTCCATCAGCTCCGGGAGGGGATGGCGCTTCTCGAGCGGGATGAGCGTTCGGCGCAACTCCGACTCCGGTGCGTGGAGTGAGAGAGCCAGCTCGAACTGCTCGGGGCGGGCCGCCAGCTCCGCGATTCCGGGCACGACACCCACGGTGGAGACCGTGATCCGGCGGGCACCCAGCCCGAATCCCCGGTTCAGGATCGTCAGGGAGGGGTGGACCGCCTTCCGGTTGGAGAGAGGCTCCCCCATCCCCATGTAGACGACGTTCGTGATCGAGCCGTAGTCGTGTTCCTCGGCCCAGCGCCGCGATGCCCGGTACTGCGCCACGATCTCCGCTGCCGAGAGTTGGCGAGAGAATCCGCTCCAACCCGTGGCGCAGAAGGTGCACCCCATCGCGCACCCCGCCTGCGAGGAGATGCACAGGGTGAGTCGGCTCTCGGCGGGAATGAGCACCGATTCCACGACCTTGCCGTCCTCCAGCCGCCAGAGGTGCTTCACCGTGCCGTCCTTCGATCGGGACACCGTGGCCGCCTCCGGCTCCGCGAGTCGAAAAGCGGCCGCAAGGGCTTCTCTCTCGGTCAAGGGAAGGTTCGACATCTCCCCGATGGACGACACGCTGCTCTCGTAGACCCACTTGCGCACCTGATCCACGCGGAACTCGGGCTGCCGGCGTGCCTCGAAGTGACGGGACAGGCGGGCCGAAAGCTCCTCCGGCGTGAGCTCGAGGAGGTGGACTGGTCCGGTAGAAGCGCTGGCGTCCCGGGGGTGGGACGGCTCGCTGTCCGAGGAGCGTGTGGATGCAGGTGTCATGGCGCCTCCTGAGGCTCGGCACCGACCGGTTGATGCAGCAGGGGTCCCCGATCCTCCGCGGAACCAGCTTGAGTCCTGTTGGGTGCATCATTAACTTAGCCAGTCCCCCCCCAAGGATGGTACCGGGTTCGCACCCGGAGCGTTGCTTACCGGGGGAGCGTGGTTCGACGGTAGCCTGAGAGGGAGAGCGCTTATCTCCGAACCGGGTCGAATACACCGGTCGCCTTTCCGGCGGTGCGACGACGCTCCGTCCCGATCCTCTTCAAATCTCCCTGCCCAATCCGAGTCGGGACGCGAGGTGCCCAAGGGGCTCGACCCGCTTCACAGCCACCCGGAAGCCTCCGGGGACGGGATTCGAATTCAGATGAACTCTGTGGACGAGGAATTCAGATGACGGGACGTGGTGAGGGGAGCGAGGCCACGGGGTTTCGGAGTCGTACGGCGGGGGGGCTGCGTTCGTCCGACGCCGGGAGGACGGAGCGGCTCACCGGGTGGGTTCACCGCCGCCGGGATCTCGGCGGGCTCCTCTTCGTGGACCTGCGGGACCGGAGCGGCCTGGTTCAGATTTCCTTCGGTCCGGAGTGGACCGAGGCCGAGAGCCTCACCGAAGCACATAAGCTCGGCAGCGAATCCGTGATCCGGGTAGAGGGTGAGGTGGCACTCCGCCCGACAGAGGCCCGAAACCCTGAGCTGCCGACCGGAGACGTCGAGTTCCGGGTCCAACGCCTGGAGCTCCTGAACCCGGCGAGAACTCCCCAGATTCCCGTCTACAGGGGACCGGACGAGGACCTAGCGGCGGAGGAGTTGCGGCTCAAGCATCGCCACCTCGATCTTCGGCGGAGCGAGCTCCAGGCGAACCTCCGTCTACGCCACGACCTCGTGCTTGCCACCAGGAACTACTTCGACCGCCTGGGCTTTCTGGAGATCGAGACGCCCATTCTCACGAAAACCACGCCGGAGGGTGCGCGGGACTATCTCGTTCCGAGCCGGGTCCACCCGGGCGAGTTCTTCGCACTTCCGCAGAGCCCCCAGATCTACAAGCAGGTCCTGATGACCGCGGGCTACGACCGGTACGTGCAGATCGCGCGCTGCTTCCGGGACGAGGACCTGCGGGCAGACCGGCAGCCGGAGTTCACCCAGATCGATCTCGAGGCGGCGTTCGTGGAGCCGGACGATATCCTGGGTTGGATCGAGGGCCTGATGGCCGAGATGGCCGCGACCGCGGAGATCGAGGCGGTGCCGCCATTCGAACGTATGACGCATGCCGAGGCGCTCGACCGATTTGGGTCAGACCGCCCCGACCTGCGTTGGAGTCTCGAGATCTCGGATTGGACCGACGCCTTCGGGTCCGCTGACTCGAAGATCCTTCGCAACGCGGTGGAGGAGGGGGGACGGATACGGGGATTCCTCTTGCGGGAAGGGGCGAGATTGAGTCGCAGGGAGATCGAGGAACTCGAAAAGGCGGCCCAGGCTGCCGGGGCGCCCGGCCTGCTCTGGGCGAAGAGGACGGACGATGGGGGGAGCGGGCCGCTCTCCCGGTGGCTCGGGGAGGGAGAATGGGAGCTGAGTGGAGCCCGGCCCGGAGACTTGATCGTGGCCGCCGCCGGACCCGATGCCATGACGTCACCGGCCCTCTCTGCCGTGCGGGGCTCGGTCATCGGGGCGATGGGACTTCCGGCCGAGCGGGACCACGCTTGGCTCTGGGTCCTCGACTTCCCTCTCTTCGAGGAACACGAGGGACGCATGCATCCCGGGCATCATCCGTTCGTGCTTCCGCACCCTGAGGACCTGGATCGGTTGGATGAAGATCCGCTCTCCGTCCGGAGTCTCGCCTACGATCTGGTGTACAACGGATCCGAGCTGGGCTCGGGAAGCATCCGGATCCACGATCCGGAGCTTCAGCGCCGGGTTTTCCAGGCGCTCGGCATGCAGGAGGAAGAGATCGCGCGCAAATATGGCTTCCTGCTGGAGGCGCTCGCATCGGGAGCACCTCCGCACGGGGGAATCGCGCTCGGCGTCGACCGGCTCGTGAAGGACTTCATCGGTGCGGGCAGCCTCAGGGACGTGATCGCCTTTCCCAAGACAACCGCGGCGAGGGCGCTCTTCGAGGGTGCACCGACCCCCCTTGGCGCCGCAGAGATGGAGGAGCTTCACATCGCTCCGCTGCGACGGGGCGCCGGAGTGCCGGCCTCCTGAGTTCACCTTCGACAGGGAGGAGCATGGAGAGTACCAAAGGGACAATTGTGGAGCACCGGCTGGACGCGGAGGGAGCCGATCAGCTCCTGCTGGCCGGAGTGAACGACCAGAACGTACAGGAGTTGGCCAGGCTCTTTGGAATCCGTGTGGTGCTCAGAGGGGACCACATGATCCTCTCCGGGGAGCTCGCCCCACTCGAGAGGGCGGTTCCGGTGATCCAGCACCTGATCGAGCTCGCCCGCATCCGGGCTCCCTTCGACGCGGGCGATGTGGCCCGGATCGTGGAGGAGTTCGACCTGCGGGGGGATTCGGCGGCCGTTCGTCAGGACCCGGGAATCAGGATCGCACTTCCGGGGACCCGCAAAGTCATCAGCCCGAAATCGGTCGGGCAGGCGACGTACCTCGAGGCGATCGCCAATCACGATATCGTGATCGGAATCGGCCCCGCCGGAACGGGCAAGACGTATCTTGCCGTGGCAGCCGCCGTGGACGCGCTCTATCGAAAGCGGGTCAAGCGCATCATTCTCGCCCGGCCAGCCGTAGAGGCTGGCGAGAATCTGGGCTTCCTCCCCGGCGATCTCCAGGAGAAGGTCGATCCGTATCTCAGGCCTCTCTACGACGCCCTCGAAGATATGATGCCACACGACCGCATCCAGCGGGCGTTGGAGGATCGTACGATCGAGATCGCACCGCTCGCATATATGCGGGGTAGAACTCTCTCGGACGCGTTCGTGATCCTGGACGAAGCCCAGAACTCGACCGAGGCGCAGATGAAGATGTTCCTCACTCGCCTCGGATTGAACTCGAAGGTGGTGATCACGGGGGACAAGACCCAGGTCGACCTCCCGCAGGTGGTGAGCTCCGGACTGCTCCAGGTGGAGCGTATCCTCTCGGGCATTGAAGGGATCTCCCTGATCTATCTCGACGGGACGGACGTCATCCGGCACCGGCTGGTGAAGGATATCATCCGGGCCTATTCCGACGCGCAGGAACAAGCGGAGGGCTCTGCGTGACCCGATCGGCATCGTCGTCCGGCAAGCGCGGTGGATGGGATACGCCTCTCGCTCGCCTCTCGCGAGCTCCCGAGAGGGGATGGCCCGATGGCGTTCTGCACCATGGAGCCCGCTGGCTCCTCCTCATCGCGTTGGCACTCGCCATCACGCTGTTCTTTCCGCCGACGCCCGGGCCGCAGATGGCGGGCTATCAGGTCGGGATGGTGGCCGAGGAGGACATCATCGCCTCGATCACCTTCGGGGTGCCGAAGGACCCCGAGGAGCTCAATCGCGAACGCGACTCCGCGGCATCGGCTGTTCCACCGACCTTCCGTCTCGACACCGAGGCGGCGCCCAGGATGGAGGAGGTGCTCGACAGCTTCTTCGATGCGGTGAGCTTGAGCGACGACGAGGACGATCCCGGCGCGGCTCTCGAGCAGTTACTCTCCGATCTCGGGCTCGTCGTGAACCCCGCTCAGCGGGAGGCCCTCCGGACCACGGAATCGCGCCAGCTCCTGGAGAGCGCCGCCCGCCGAGCCGTGCGGGAAATCCTCCCGGAGGGGGTTCTGGACGAGGCCGCAAGGCTCGATCCCGGTACCCCCGGAAGAATCCTCGTGGTCGATCCCGACGGTGCCGAGCGCTACATCGAGCGCGACTCGGTCTTGACCTCACGCGACTTCTACGAGGAGGCGACCAACCTTCTCTCTCCGGGGGTCGGGTCCGAGGTGAACGAGCTCTTGCGCCTCGCCCTGATTCGCTTCATGACGCCCAGCCTCCGCTTCGATGCATTGGCCACCGAGATGGACCGCGAGGCCGCTCGGCGTGCGGTGCCCACAACCCGGGCGACCGTGCTCCAGGGGGAGGCCATCGTTCGGGCGAATCAGCAGGTCGGCGAGGCTGAGGTCGATCGCCTTCGAGCCTACGAGGAGGCGCTCCGGGCGGAAGGGATGCTGGAGGATGACGCCTTCCGTGCGCTCTCCTTCATTGGGAGCGTGGCCTTGAACCTCTTGATCCTGGGGGTGTTCGGGTTCCTTCTCTTCTTCTTCTGGCCCGACATCTACAGGAATTTCCGGTGGCTCCTCCTTCAGGCGGTCCTGGTGCTCGCCTTCACCGGGGCGGGTGGCCTCGTCGCTCGCCACGAGCTGCCGCCTGAGCTCCTCCCGATCGCTTTCGTCTCGCTTGCGGTTGCCGTCTTGTGGGACGGCCGCGTGGCGCTCACGCTCGCCGTGACTCTCGCTGTCCTTTCCGGCGCGCAGGTCCCGTTCCAGAGCGTGCATGCCTGGCTTCCGGTCTTCATGGCGGGCTCGGCGTCCGCTCTTTCGGTGAGAGCGGTGCGCCGGCGTGCCCAGACATGGATGTTCATCGCCATCATCGTGGCAGCGTATCTCCTGGTCCTGGGCACTCTGGGGGTGCTCTACGGGAGGGAGCTCGGAGCCGTGGCCACCTCCTTCGCGTGGGCCGGAGGCAACGCGGTGGTGAGCGCGATCCTAGCCATGGGGTTCTTACCGGTCTTCGAGTGGTTCACGCGGATCACCACGGATCAGACCCTGCTCGAGTGGGCGGATCCGAATCGTCCGCTGCTCAAGCGGCTTTCCATGGAGGCGCCGGGCACCTATGCGCACACGATCAACGTGGCGAATCTCTCGGAAGCTGCGGCGAACGCCATTGAAGCCAACGGGCTCCTCTGTCGGGTCGGGGTCTACTACCACGACGTGGGAAAGATGCTCAAGCCCCAGTACTTCATCGAGAACCAGCCGGCGGGCCGGAATCCACACGACAAGTTGAAGCCCGCGACCTCGGCATCAGTGGTGCGCGAGCACGTTACCGAAGGGATCCGGATGGCGAGGGAAGCGAACGTTCCCGACGTTCTCGTCGACTTCATTCCCGAGCACCACGGCACTCAGGAGATCTCATTCTTCTACGAGCGCGCCAAGGAAGAATCCGACGAGGCGCAACAGGAGCCGGATGCTGAACGGTATCGCTACCCGGGACCCAAGCCGCAGAGCAAGGAGACGGCGATCGTGATGCTCGCCGACTCCGTGGAATCGGCGACGCGTTCTCTGCAGGAGCCGACGCCGGAGCGCGTCCGCGACCTCATCGAATCGATCGTCTCGGCCAAGATCGAGCAGGGCCAGCTCGACGAGGCGCCCCTGACCCTCCGGGAGATCGGGATCATCAAGGAACAGTTCCGCAAGGTTCTGGCCGGAGCCTACCATCAGCGGATCGACTATCCTGCGACCCGTCACCTTACAGAGACACCGGCTCTGACAGGGGGGTACGTGGTCGGGGATGTCGGCGGGGGTTCAGCGGACCGGGAGGAGGGAGCTCAGGCGCCGGAAGAAGACGCCCCGGCATTCATTCCCGCGGACGGAGAGCCCTCGATCTCTGGGCCGATCGACCGGAGGAAGGGAGCCCGGTCCGATTCCGCGCCGGAGGGGAGCTGACGTTTTGGGCCGGCTGTCCGTACATCTCAACGCGCCCCAGGGGCACGTACTGCCCGAGGGTCTCCTGGAGCGGGCAGTGCAGCTCACTCTCCGAGAAGAGGGGCACGAGGAAGGGGAGGTGTCCGTCACCTTCCTCTCCGATGCGGCGATCCGCGAGATGAACGAGCGCTGGCTGGGCCACGACGAGCCAACCGATGTCCTGGCCTTTGCGCTCCATGAGCCCGGCCACGATCCCCTTGGCGATGTCTACGTCGGGTTCGAGGCTGCCGGGCGCCAGGCGACTGCCGAGGGTGTGGCGTTGGAGGAGGAGCTGGCTCGGCTGGTGATCCACGGAACCCTGCATGTCCTTGGGTACGATCACCCGAAGGGGGGGAGTCGCGAACGGCTCCGCAGCGCACACTTCCAGAGGCAGGAGGCGCTTCTCGCCCAGCTCCTCCCTGCTCATGACGACGATGAGCGGTTGCTCCGGACGGACAGGGAGGGTTAGACCGCGTGCGTCGCCTTGCCAGGGGAGCCCGAATCGTCCTGCGCCTTCTCCCCTTCCTGTTCGCCTTTCTCCGGGACCGCAAGCGATTTCTGGTCATCGGCCGGCCGGCTCCGCGTTCCGCGGCCCACCATGAGCGCAGGGCCAACGCGCTCGCGGGAGCGATCGCTACCCTTGGTCCCACCTTCATCAAGCTGGCTCAGATCTTCAGCGCCCGGGCGGACCTCTTCCCCGAGCCCTACCTTTCCGCGATCGGCACGCTTCAGGACCAGGTTCCGCCCGTTCCGCTCTCCGAGGCACGCACTGTGGTGGAAAAGGAGCTCGGACTCCCCCTCGGGGAAGTCTTTCAGAGATTCGACGCGGAAGCCCTGGCTGCCGCTTCGCTCGGGCAGGTCCACCGGGCGCGGCTCTCCGATCGCGAGGTCGTGGTCAAGGTGCTTCGGCCCGGGGTGGAGGAAATGGTCGCCGTCGACCTGGACCTCTCGTTCGGCATCCTCTACTGGCTGAACATCCTCTTTCCCACGCATCACGTGCGGGGGATCACGAACGTCGTGCGGGAATTCTCCGTTCGAGTGCGGGAGGAGATGGATTTCCTGAGCGAGGCCGAGAACATGCGGCGATTCCGGCAGCTCTTCTCGGGTGTCGAGGATGTGCGCGTGCCGGAAGTCGTTGGGGAGGTCACGACTCAGCGGGTGCTCGTGATGGAGTACCTCGAAGGGACGAAGGTGGACCGCCTGCACGAACGATTTGCTTCGGGAGAGTTGAATTTCGAGGACGTGATGGAAAGGCTTACGGGCCTCTACCTCCGGATGATGCTGCGCGACGGCTTCCTGCATGCCGATCCTCACCCGGGGAACCTGTTGATTGCCGAGGACGGGGCCATCGTGGTTCTGGACTGGGGAATGGTTCTCGAAGTGCCCCGCTTGACTCGCGACACCATCCTCTCGATCGCCCTGGCGGTAGAGCGGGAGGATCTCGACGGGATCATCAACGGGATGTACCGCCTGGGAATGATCTCTCCCGACGTCTCGCGGGGAGAGGTGAGAGAGGCGGCGACGGAGGTCATGCGGATTCTCGAACGGGCGCGCACTTCCACGCGTGAACGGGTCCAGGAGATCGTGCACGAGCTCTGGGACACGTTCTACACCTGGCCGGTCCTGCTCCCGCAGGAGCTCGTCTACTTCTTCCGGACCTCCGTGCTGCTCGAGGGGGTGGGGTTCCGGTACGATCCCGAGTTCAACGGTCTTCACCTGATCCGTCGCGTGGTGAGGAGGCACCGCAGGGAGCTCCTGAGGGAGACGGCGAGAGAGCCCCTGACCATGGCACGCGACTTCCTGACGGAGATGCTTCAGATGGCGCGGTCGGTCCGTGATCTCGTGCAGAGGACGGACCGCGATGAAATCCGCGTCAGGATCCATCCCCGCGATACCCAGGCCCAGGAACGGTTTCTTCACCTGCAGGCCCGGCGGTTCCTTCTCGCCGCTTTCGCCACCACCACCGCGGTGATCTCCGCGGTCATCTTCGTAGCCGTGCAGAATCTCTGGCTATTGGCCTTGGGGTTGGGTGCCGCCCTTGCCATGTTCGTCCTCACCCTTTTCATTCCGACCCACCTGCTGGAGAATCCATTGCGTCACGCCCGAGGAATTCGGCCCCGTTGACCCGCAGCAGGTCCGGACCGTAGTTCTTTTCCGGCTTCGGCCCCGTCCCAGAACACGAGAGCTTTCGTCCATGACGGTTCGTCAATCGCGCAATCGTTTTCCCCACCTTGTCGTCGCCGTGGCCGTGGCCTTGCTTCTACCGCTCCCCACAGAGCTCACCGGGGGTCCTCTTGCCGGCTCAGTTCTCGAGGCCCAGGAACGTCCTCTGGACGAGGAGCGCCCCCTGGAGCTCGACACCCTTCCGGTGCTCGGTTCTAGAGTGTCGGCCGAGCTGCCGCAACGGACTCGGGCGGTGCAGATCCTCGATCGCCTGGCGCTCGACGATCTTCCGGCCCGTAACGTCGCAGAGGCGCTGAGATGGGCCGTCGGGGTGGAGTTGGGGGAGCGCTCCGCGGCCCAGTCGGATCTATCCATCCGGGGCGCCGGTTTCGAACAGGTCCTGGTCCTCGTGAACGGGGTCCGGATGACCGATCCTCAGACCGGACACTTCAACCTCAACCTGACAGTGCCCCTGGACCGGGTCGAGCGGATCGAAATCCTGAGGGGCCCCGCGTCAGCGCTGTACGGGGGCGACGCGGTGGGAGGGGTGGTCAATGTGGTAACGCGTGACGCGCCGGCCTGGGCAGCTTCGGTCGAGGGCGGCTCCTTCGGGACGATCTCCGGGGGAGGGGAGGGAAGAGTCCGGATCGGAGGGGAAGCGTACGTCCAGGGGGGAGGAGAGTGGCGCCGGTCGAACGGACACCGGGAAGGAACCGACTACGAGATCCGCCAGGGCGGGTTGGAGATCCACGCACCACTGTCCGGGGGCCGCGTGCGGGCCGAGGCGGGGGCCGCCAGGCGAGCGTTCGGGGCACAGGACTTCTACGCCCCGATCCCGGCCTTCGAGACGAGCGACACCTGGAGCCTGTCGGTAGCTTGGCAGCCGGCGGCCGCTGCCCGCGTGCGTGTGGAGCCGCGGCTTTCGTGGCGGGCGCACGATGACGAGTTCGTGTTCTTCCGGGAGGACCCGGGCGCAGGTATGAACGAACACAGGTCGATCCAGTGGAATGCGGAGATCGTGACCCGAGCCCGGGTGACTGACGCGGTTTCCCTGGTCGGAGGCCTGGAAGCGGGAATCGACGAGCTGGAAAGCACGAATCTGGGCGACCGGGACGAAGGGCGGGGCGCGATCTTTCTGGAGGGGGTGTACGGGCGCGGAGCCTTCGATCTCTCGAGCGGGGTGCGTTTGGACCACCACGAGACCTGGGGCTCTGTCGCGTCCCCGTCGGTGGCGGCCTCCTATCGGTTCGCCTCCTCCTTGAGGCTGCAGGGGTCCGTGGGACGGGCATTCAGGGGGGCGACCTGGACGGAGCGCTACTACACCGACCCGCACCACGAAGCCAGGGCCGAATTGGACCCTGAGCGGTCCAATGCCATGGAAGCCGGCGTGGAGTGGCTGCCCGGATCCGGGGCCAGGGTAAGTGTCACCGCATTTCGCCGGGTCAGCAGGGACCTGATCGATTGGGCTCGCCCGGTCGGGTCCGAAGCGGACGAGGTGCTCTGGGAGAGTCGCAACGTGAACCGCGCCCGGTTTCACGGCGTGGAACTGGAAGGAGCGCTGAACCCGAGGGAGGGAACCCGCCTGGGGGTGTCCGGGTCCTTTCTTTCTCTTGGTTCCGACGCCGGGGAGGGATGGGAATCGAAGTCGGCGCTGAGGCCGGTCGCCGACCGGGTCGTTCTCGAGCTTCGTCAGCAGATCGCAGCCGGGATGGATGTGTCGCTCCAGGCTGCCCAGGGCCGGCGGATCGGGGAATCGACCTTCCGGCGGGTCGACCTTCGGTTGACCTTTCCCCTCCTGGATGGGACGCTACATGTGGATGCGGTGAACCTGGGAGACTCGGGACACCTGGACATCGAAGGGCAGCCGGTGGCCGGGCGTTCATTCTTCCTGGGGTATCGCGTGCGAGGGAGGCCGTAGCCGGAGGCAGCGGCGGTGAATGCGCCGGTGACCGGAGGAGGTGAAGGGAGATGATCGTGTTCGTGTATCTGGACCGGGAACGGAAGGCGACGAGCTATCCCTGGCTCCAGTGGAAGATTCGTTTTTTTGTCGCGGGGTCGGCTCTCGCCGTGATCGGGATGGCCACGGAGCACGACTGGCTTCTCCTCGCCGGGGTCGGAGTCCTCTTCATCGGGTTCCTTCTCCGCTTTCTTCCTGGCGGAAAGGGAGAGGTGAATGACGAGCTCGAGTCCTCGTAGCTGGAAAGGAGCGTCGGACCCTCACCGCGCCCCGGACGGGATCCGAGCCTGAGTCGTGCCCGAACCCGCCTTCCAGGAACTCCTGAAAGCCCTCTCCCAGCCCGGCGCTGATCAGGGAGCCGCCGACCCGGAGGAGCCTCTCGAGTGCATCCAGACGCACATCTCCGCAGTCTTTCTCTCCGCGGACCGGGCCTTCAAGCTCAAGAAGCCGAAGGATCTGGGGTTCCTCGACTTCACGACGGTCGAGCGGCGACGGCATTACTGCCACGAAGAAGTGCGGCTCAACCGGCGGCTCGCTGCCCGGGTGTATGAGGGGGTGGTCCCGGTGGTCCGAGGACCCGCGGGAAGGCCGATGTTCTCGGAGCGGATCGTGGAGGTGGGGGAGGAGGCCCGTGAGGGTGAAGTCCTGGACTGGGCCGTTCGCATGGTGCGGCTCCCCGAGCACCAGACCGTCAAGACGATGCTCCGGGACGGGCGACTCACCGAGGACATCCTCCAGCAGGTGGCCAAGCGGATCGCCGATTTCCACGCAGAGGCGGAAGGCGGCGAGGAGGTCGCCAGACTTGGAGATTGGCCCACCGTCCGCGAGAACGACAGGGAGAATTTCGAACAGGTAGCGCCCTTCGTTGGGAGCACGATCAGTCGGCAGGTGTTCGATCGGCTCGAGGCCCTGACCCGAGTTGAGCTGGATCGTCGACGCGGGCTGATCGAATCTCGGGCCAGGGAAGGGGTGCCCAGGGACACGCACGGCGATCTGAGGTTGGAGCACCTCTACCTCCTCCCCCGCGCCGGGCCCATCCCTTCCTCCACCTCGGCACCGAACAACGATAGCGGTGAAGTGGAGACCGAGGTCGTGGCCGTGGACTGCGTCGAGTTCAACGAGCGCTTCCGGTGGGCCGATCCGGTCGCGGATCTGGCGTTCCCGGTCATGGAGCTCGAACTCGAGGGGCGGGAGGATCTCGCGCGGACCCTCGCCGACCGATACTTCGAGGCTTCGGAGGACCTCAGCGGCCGTGCCCTCCTGCCGTACTACGCAACCTACCGGGACATGGTGAGGGGGAAGGTCCGGAGTTTGGAGGCGGACGACTCGGGGGTCCCGTCCTCCGCGCGCGACCTCGCCGCCCGAAAGGCGACTCGACATTTCCTCAAGGGCCTTTCCCGCTTGTCGAATCCAGGGGATCGTCCCGTGCTCCTCGTTCTGCACGGTCTTCCCGGGGTCGGCAAGAGCACCGTCGCCCATGGGCTGGCCGCGAGCGAGGGATTCGAGTGGATCGACACGGATCGAGTGCGCAAGGACCTCGCGATGGGCGAAGAGGTTCGGGGAGAGGCCGGATTCGAGGAGGGTATCTACAGTCGCGACTGGACGGACCGGACCTACCGCGAGTGCCGACGGAGGGCTGCCGAGCTCCTCTGGAAGGGGCAAAGGGTCCTGATCGAAGGATCGTTCGGAAGGGATGTCCGGCGAAGGAGCTTCCGGGAGGTCGCCATCGAGATGGGCGTTCCGGTCCTTTTCTTCCACCTCACTCTCGGGACGGAGGAGGTGAGGAGGCGGCTCGAGAGGAGGACGGAGGGGCCCTCTGATGCGGATTTCAGGATCCACCGGAAGTTGGCCGAGCGCTGGGAGGCCAGCTCTCCAGAAGTCGAAGAGTGCACGAGGCGTATCCCCCTCGAAGGGATGGAGAGTGGGGAGGCGGTCGACCGGGTGCGATTGCTGCTCCGGGAGGTCGGACTTGCGGGGAGGGAGTCGTCGGACGAGCCTCCCCCGTCCGTCAGGTGAAGAGGTTCACGGCGGGAATGAGGACCAGCAGGAAGAGGACCGTGAGGGCTCCACCGGCCTTCAGGTAATCGCGGACTCGATACCCTCCCGGGCCCATCAGGAGCGCGTTGACCTGGTGTGTGGGGAGGAGGAAGGCGTTCGATACGGCCAGGGCCACGATCAAGCCGAACTGGGCGGGGTCTGCCCCGATGCCGATCGCGACGTTCACCGCGAGGGGAACCAGCAGCACGGTGGCCCCGACATTCGAGATGATCAGCGTGAATCCCGTGGCGAGGATCGCGATCAGGAGCTGCATGCCCCAGGCCGGGAGCTCACCTGCTACTGAGATTACCCCTTCCGCGATCCATGCTGCCGTTCCGCTTTCCTCCACGGCCTGCCCCAAGGGGATAAGGGCGGCCAGCAAGAAGACCGTCTTCCAGGAGACGGAACGATAGGCCTCGTCCGCCGTGAGGGCGCCGGTCACGAGTATTCCGGCCGCACCGGTCATCAGTGCGAGCGAGAGTTGGAGGTCCGTCGCGACGACGAGGATGAGCGACAGGGCGAAAAAGCCCAACGCGAAGGGAGCTTTTTCCGACCTGGGTGGGGTGCGGGGGTGATCGCTGACGACCACGAATGACGGATCCGAATCGAGTTCCGCCAGGCGATTCCAGGTCGAGAAGAGCACGAGCACGTCCCCCGAGGCGAGCTCCACCTCACGCAGGACACCGTCGAGCACCTCACCTCCGCGGTGGATCTGGAGGACGTTCAGGCCGAGGCGCTTCCTGAGGCGCAGCTCCCTCAGCTTGCGGCCAACCACCGGCGAGCCGGGGCGAACGACGACCTCCGCGAGACCGGCCCTGGACTCATCCCCGAGGGCGGACAGGGGACCCGGTTCGGTCGGTTCCAGTCGCTGGGCACGGATGAATCGCTCGACCGCGCCGTCCCCACCTCCGAGGGCGAGGGTGGCGCCGGCCGGGATCACGACTTCGCGCGGAGGTGCGACCCGGAGGCCGTCCTCGTCCACGAGCGCCGTCAGCCTCACGCCCTTCCACTCGGCCTCAATCGACTCCACGTCGCGGCCTACGAGCGGGCTGTCGGCGGGTACGCGGACGGGGTGAACCCGATGCGCCAGGCCGTAGATCTCCGCAACTCGGGCTCGGGTTCGGGGAACTGTCCGCGACGGTTCACCTCGAGGCAGGAGGGATTGGCCCAATGTGCCGAAGAGGAGGAGCCCCGAGGCGAGCAGGGCCAGCCCGATCGGGGTGGGTGCGAAGAGCGCGTAGGGGGCGATCTCGATCTCCAGGTTTCTCGCCGATGCAGCGAGCAGGTCGTTCAGGAGAATGAGGGGACCCGAGGCTACCAGGGTGAGGGTGCCACCCAGAATGGCCGCGAAGCCCATCGGCATGAGGAGACGCGGAGCCGGAAGCCCGGTTCTCTCGCTGATTCGGTCTGTGATGGGGAGGAACAGGGCCGCAGCCCCGATGTTCTGCATGAACGCGCTGATCCCTCCCGCCCCGAGGGAGATCAGCGTTCCCACGCGCCGCTCGGTAGCTCCGCCGACGTGCACGATGAACTCGGCCACGCCCCGCATCACGCCGGTGCGATCCAGGGCGCCCGCCAGGATCATCACCGCGATGATGGAAACCACCGCGTTGCTCGCAAATCCCGCGAAGAGGTCGGGGGTCGGAACCAGGCCCGTGAGCCCGATCACCACCATGACGAGGATTGCCGCAACGTCGATGCGCACGATCTCCGTCACGAAGAGGACGACGGCGCCCGCGAGAATCGCGAGCACCATCACCATCTCCGGAGTGAGTGCCGACATCAGCGCACCCGAGTCCTCAACCTTCTCCTCCCAGAATCGCTTCGCGTGCCCGTGCTTCGTCGGTGAGGACGCCACACATGATGTCGCAGAGCTGGAAGACCTCATCCCCTTCCAGCCGGTAGTGGACGTACAGCCCTTCGCGCCGTCGGACCACGAACCCGGCCGAGTGCAGGATCTGCAAGTGCTTCGAGACGTTGGCCTGGCCACAACCGGTGGCGTCCACGAGCTCGGACACGGTGTGTTCTCCTTCCCTGAGCGTGCTCAGGATCTGGAGGCGGGTGGGTTCCGAGAGCACCTTGAAGCGTTCCGCGACCAGCTCGAGCAGCTTGGGTGTGGTCAGCAGGTCATCCATGGGACACCTGTGCGGTGGAGGCCTCGCTCCCATCCCCGTCAGATGCTGTGACCACCGGCAGTCCGGCGTCTGTCCAGGCACCCAGGTCGCCCCGAAGATGGAGCACAGGGTCACGGCCGCGAGCCCGCAGGGCTCCCAGTCCAACCAGGGCCCTGGCGCCGGTGCCGCAGTAGACGACCAGGGGCCGGTCGTCAGGCACGTCCCCGATCCGCTCTGGGAGCCGCCCGAGTGGAAGATTCAGGCTGTCGGGGATACGTCGATTCTCCCACTCGGACGGATTTCGGATGTCGATTACGACCGCCTCCCCGCTTTGACGCAGCTTGTCCAGCTCAAGCGGCGGCACTTCCTCGACTGTGCCGAGGCGGCGGCCTTCCCGACTCCACCACTCCAGCGCCTCCGGCCCGACTACCCCCTCCAGCCGGTCCAGGCCCACCACCTCGAGGTGCCGAGCCGCGACTCGGGCCCGGTCGGGATCCAGGTCAGGGAGGACGAGGACGAGCGGGCGGTCGAAGGGCAGCACGGAGCCGGCCCAGGTGGAGAAGGAGCCCTCGAGGGGGATCGTGTAGGAGCCGGGGATATGGCCTTTCTCGTATTCGCTCCGTGGCCGCGCGTCCACGATGACCCCGCCTTCGCCATTGAGCCGTACGAGCTCCTCGGGCTCGAGAAACGGGGGAGGAGTCCCCTCGCCGAGCAGGGGCGGTCCGTCCCGGTTGATGCGCTTCATCTCCGCGAAGTACATCGGGGGCTCGGGCTGCCCGGCCAGAATGTCTGATACGAAGGCTTCCTCATCCTCGTGCTGAAGCGCCCAGTTGAAGCGTTTCTCGTATCCGAGCGTCGAGACGGGCACAGCTCCGAGGCTCTTTCCGCACGCGGATCCTGCGCCGTGCCCGGGCCAGATCTGGAGGTGGTCCGGAAGCTCCTTGAAGGCTTGCAGGGAGGCGAAGAGGTCGCGCGCACCCGCCTCCATCGTGTTGGCCACGCTGGCCGCCTTCTCGAGGAGGTCGGGGCGTCCGGCGTCGCCCACGAAGAGGAAATCGCCGGTGAAGGCCCCCATCGGCTCGTCGGCGGCCACGGTGTCGGTGACGAGGAACGTGAGGTGCTCGGGCGTGTGGCCCGGGGTGTGCCGCGCTGTGATCAGAATGTTGCCGACCTCGAAGGTGTCACCGTCGTGCAGGAGCACGGCTCCCATCTCGTCCGCGAACGCGTACTGCCAGTCCTTTCCCCCTTCCGCGGACAGGAACGGGCGTGCACCGGTTCTGGCCCAGAGCTCGCGGGCGCCGGAGACATAGTCGGCGTGGATGTGAGTCTCGGCCACATGGGTCAGCTCGAACCCTTCCCTACGGGCGATCTCCAGATAGGGCTGAATGTCCCGGATCGGGTCCACGACCAATGCCTCCCCGGTCGCGGCGCATCCTACCACGTAGCTCGCCTGGGCGAGACCGCGATCGTACACTCTTTCGATAAACATCAGACCTCCGGGTCCGAGGGTTCTCGCCCGTGGCCATTGGCCAGAGCCGAAGCTATCAATCACTGAATGTCGATACAGTAATGTAATGACCGCGACGAGTCAAGCTCTTGCTGCCGCGAACCCCGACTCATGCGGTTGCGGCCTTCAGGGCGTCGCCCTCCATCGCGCAGGCCCGTCCCCGCGGAGGCCATCTGGGACCCGACCGGCCATCGCGAGGCGCCGGGAGGCACTTCAACTTGTCCTGTGACTCGCTTACCTGGTTCGTACGATCCATCCCTATCGGTTCTGCGGGGGCACTTCGGGCACCCGTCGTTTCGACCTGGGCAGAGGGAGCTCGTTGACGCGGCCCTCGCCGGTCGAGACGCTCTGGGAGTACTCCCCACAGGCGGGGGCAAGAGCCTCTGCTATCAGGTTCCGGCCATTCTGCTCGACGGGATCACTGTTGTGGTCAGTCCCTTGATCTCCTTGATGGGCGATCAGGTGCGACGGGCCCGGGAGGCGGGCATTGCCGCTGAAGCCCTCCATTCCGGCCTTTCCGTTGGACGGAGGAGACGTATCGAGCGAGGACTCGGCTCGGGGAAGCTTCGGCTCCTCCTGATCGCTCCCGAGCGGTTCGCAAGCCAAGCCTTCACCACCTTGCTCGAACGCCTGCAGGTGGCGCTCCTGGTCATCGATGAGGCGCACTGTATCTCACTTTGGGGACACGATTTTCGGCCGGCCTATCGGGATCTGGGGCGAGTGCGTCGGAGGCTGTCGGCCCCGGTCATGGCGCTTACCGCGACCGCCACTCCTGCCGTACGCGCCGACATTCGCGCATGCCTTCGGATGTCGAATCCCTTCGAGATGGTGGGAAGCTTCGATCGGGGCAACCTCTTCTGGGCCGTGATGCCCACTCGGGGCGACGCAGACAAGGAACGCCAACTCCTTGAATTGATCTCTCGCCAACCCGGCGCCCGCCTCATCTATGCGGCTACCCGGCGCAGGGTGGAACGAGTCCGCGCTCGAATCGCCCGCATGGGACGTCGGACGGAGGCCTATCACGCTGGCCTTCCGGCGACGGAGAGGGACAGGGTACAGGAGTATTTCATGGAGGATGACGGTCCGCTGGTGGTCGCGACGAACGCTTTCGGCATGGGCATCGACCGACCCGATGTCCGGTTGGTCGTGCATGATCAGCTTCCGGGTTCCCTCGAGAACTATTTTCAGGAGGCAGGCCGAGCCGGCCGGGACGGAGAGCTCGCCCACTGTGTCGCCCTCTTCGATCCCACCGACCGGCGCGTTCACCGGGCGTTCCTGGACAGGAGGCATCCCCCACTTCGCACGCCACGGGCCTGGTGGAGAGCCCAGGCCGAGGGGGAGCTCATTCGTCGTTTGAGGAGGAGGCGGGTGGAGAAGACGAAGCATCGGGCGGTGCGCCGGTACGCACAGACCAGGAGTTGTCGGCGAATACCCCTACTGGGATGGTTCGGAGAGCGGTTCCCGACCGGGGTCTGTGGCACGTGCGATCGATGCGTGGGGTTTTGAACTCACGGGTTCGGCGGTACCTTGGCGGGAGATTTGATTTCGCGCCGGGACCTCGGACGCGTGCTCCGCGCAGCCAGGGTGGTAAGATTGACGAAGGAAGGAGCAAACCCCTGTCACCTCTCTCCGAACCCGGAAGGACCATTCCGGAGTCCGGATTCCTGCAAGCCGCCTCTCGACTCATCGAGGATCCGGGAGGCAATCGGACGATCTCCGAGTCCGCACATCCCTTCCCGCAACCGCGACGCGGCCGACGTCTGTGCGATCCGGGCCTTGCCCGGATCACCGGCACGGGACATCGATCGCGCCGGCAAAGAGGGGCGGTCGGATTCGGGACGGCCGGGGAGCCCAGTCACAGTTGAAAAGAGAAATCCTGATCAGCGCCAGCCCGCAGGAGTGCTGGGTGGCCCTGATGGAAGACAGCCGGCTGGTCGAGCTCATGCTCGACCGCCCGGACCACGGACGAACTGTCGGTGACATCTATCTGGGAAAGGTTGAAGCGGTCCTTCCTGGAATCCAGGCCTCCTTCGTAGACATCGGGGCGGAAAAGGCGGGCTTTCTCCACGTGTCCGACCTCGTGCAGCCGGAGGAGGAGGGCGAGGAGGACGACGAGGATGAGAATGGGGGGGAGGAGAATGGGGACGGGGGACGACGGTCCCGAAGTTACCCCCCGATCCAGACCCAGATCAGGCAGGGCGAGACGCTCCTGGTGCAACTCACCAAGGAGCCGATCGGCACCAAGGGGCCTCGACTCACTGCCCAGATCTCGCTTCCGGGGCGATTCCTCGTGTACATGCCTTTCTCCACGCATGTAGGAGTCAGCCGCAAGATCGACGACCGGGAGGAGCGGCAGCGGCTACGGCAACTGGGGCGCGAGATTCGGCCCGAGGGGGGAGGTGGGCTGATCATCCGCACGGTGGGAGAGGAGCTCAGCAGGGCGAAGTTCGAGGCCGAATACGACCGCCTTCATTCCACCTGGCTCAAGATCACCGAACGCGCGGGGCGCTCCGGGGCGCCCGCTCTCCTGCACAGCGACGCCACCCTGGTCTCGGGCGTGCTCCGAGATCTCTTCTCCGACAAGCTCGACGCGCTGATCGTGGACAGCGAGGAAGTGTACCGCGAGATCGTGCAGTACGTGGAGAGCGTGGATTCCGAGTTGCTCGGCCGGGTGAAGCACTACCGCGACTCGGTGCCCCTCTTCGACCGCTACGACATCGAGGAAGAGATCGCCGAAGCCTTCGAGAGAAAGGTCATGCTGCCTTCGGGAGGCTACATCATCGTCGAGCCGACCGAGGCGCTCGTCTCCATCGACGTCAACACCGGTCGCTTCACCGGAAAGGGGAGGAAGGACCCGGAAGAGACCATCCTCCAGACGAATCTGGACGCAGCGAGGGAGATCGCGCGCCAGCTCCGCCTAAGGGACATTGGCGGGATCATCGTCGTGGACTTCATCGACATGAGATCCCAGGACAACAGGGATCGCGTCCTCCACGAGATGCGGTCCCATCTCGGGCGAGATCGGGCCCGCACGAAGGCCTTCTCGGTCTCTGAGCTCGGCCTCGTGGAGATGACCCGCCAGCGGGTCCGTCCATCTCTCTTCCAGACTCTCACGCGGGTCTGCGAGTACTGCCAGGGCGCCGGGCGCGTATTTACGCCTCCCACCGTGGTGCGGCGCGTCGAGCGGAGTCTGAAGCGGGCGGCGGCTGCCGGGAACGAGAGTCGGATCCGGATCCGGGTGCATCCGGAGGTCGCTTTGCACGTGATGGAAGAGGAGCCCGATTTCCTCCAGCGACTTCAAGAGAGGATGCCGATCAAGCTGGAGCTCCTGGATGACCCTCTCCTGAGGGAGGATGAGTTCCGGCTGCTCTCCGGTCCGGCAGAGACCGACGTCACCGAGCGGTATGTGACCCGCCAGGCAGGGTAAGGAGGCCCGCCGGTTGACGACGGCGGAAGTCGGTACGAACTTAGTAGGCTAAGAGATTGAGGTTGGAGGTGTCGCACCGATCTCCTCCAGACCTTGGGTCGTCGAACCCTCAGTTCTTCCACGGAACCGGATAGAGGTCCCCGATGTACGCGGTCTTCAAAGCGGGTGGAAAGCAGTTCCGGGCCGAGCCCGGAGAGCAGCTCCGGATCCCTTCTCTGGACGCGGAGGAGGGAGACATCGTGGAGTTCGATGAGGTGCTGTTGACGGCGGACGGAGAGTCCGTGCAGGTTGGCACGCCCACCGTGGACGGTGCGAGTGTGAAGGCCGAAGTGGTTGGGCACGGTCGTGACAAGAAGATCATCGTGTTCAAGCGAAAGCGTCGCAAAGGCTACCGCCGGAAGCAGGGACATCGGCAGGGATACACCGAGATCCGGGTGGACGAGATTCTGAGCTGACGAGCGAAGACCCGGACATCAGCGCAGCGAAGGAGGTTTCCGATGGCACACAAGAAAGGTGTCGGATCGAGCCGGAACGGACGGGACAGCAACGCGAAGCGGCTTGGAGTCAAGCGCTTTGGGGGGCAGGCCGTGCGCGCCGGAGGCATCCTCGTTCGCCAGAGGGGCACGCGGTTCCATCCTGGCCACAATGTGAAGCGAGGTCGGGACGACACGCTCTTCGCCGTGGCCGACGGCGTCGTGAAGTTCGAGCAGGTCCGCCGGCGGCCCACCGTCTCCGTCTACCCGGTAGACTGAGACGTCCCCGACACTGAAGAGACCCGCTCGCTATCGGGTGGGATCCTTTTCAGCCAACCCATCGTACCAACCACGATTACCCGCTCCCGAGTGCGTCGAACGCCATGGCGTGCGGATCGGTTTACCCCCCCAGCGTGTCTTCCCAGGGGAAAGTGCGTATCCGTGCGGGAACGTCCCGTACGGAGGAGGCGGATCCGAGGAGTCGGGGAAGCGAAATAGATTCAAGGAGTTTGCGAGTGAAGTCTGAATCCAAAGATCCCAAGCCGCGAAGTACGGACGCCGCCGACGCCGAGGTCCATTCGGTGTCCGGTGGGCTTTTCGGTCTCCCACTGGGCCCCGCGCGTCGGAAGGGAGCGTTTCTCGGCGTTCCGAAATGGGGGATCCGCTCGTTTCTCGTCGGGGTGGGACTTCTGGCCGCGATGATGATTCCCAAGAGCGAGTCGCAGACCGACGACGTCGCTGGGGGAGATCTCCTCATCTTCGAGTTGTCGGATCAGACGCAGGCCCTGGTGGACGCCCGCCTTCCTGTGGCGTTGAACGACGAGGTGGAGCGATGGATTCACCGGTTCCTGAATCGGGATCGCCGCAGCTTCGAGGGCTATCTCGTCCGTGAAGGCCTCTACGGTGAGATGATCCGGGATCGACTTCGGATGCGAGGCATGCCGGAGGAGCTCCTCTACCTCGCGATGATTGAGTCTGGCTTTTCGGCAACCGCGATGTCTCCGATGATGGCGTCGGGGGTGTGGCAGTTCATGGGTCCGACGGCGAGGGCGTACGGGTTGACGGTGGACGGCTGGGTGGACGAGCGTCGCGATCCAGTGAAGGCGACTGACGCCGCTATCGATTACCTGGAGGAGCTCTACGATCAGTTCGGCACCTGGTACCTTGCCGCTGCGGCCTACAATGCCGGACCGGCGCGGGTGGCCACCGCACTTCGAAACCACGGTGAATCCGACGGTGGGGACGAAGCTCTCTACTGGGAGATCCGGAGGTTTCTTCCCGAGGAAACACGTCAGTACGTACCGAAGATGCTGGCCGCAACCCTTCTCGCGGAGCAAGCTGAGCACTTTGGGTTCGAAGTGGAGCGCTCGCTCCCGTATCTTTTCGATCGCGTGCTGGTGCCCGGGGGCACCCCGCTTCGAATGCTCGCGGATGCGCTGGAGTTGTCCCCAGCCCTCATGCGAGACTTGAATCCGCACCTCATCCGGGGCGTGACTCCGCCCGGGCGATCCACGTTGGTTCGGGTTCCCCAAGGAGAATCCCACCGGCTGGTGGCATCCCTGGGAGGCTCGCAGGGCCGAGGATTGGGAGACTAGCGGGGCGGGGATTCTTGCGTGGCGCGCGCGGAGGCGATGATTCGCCAGATCACGTCCCTCGTCATCTCCTCGTCCACACCCAGGTCCCGGGCTCTCGCCGCCGCCTTCCTGACGACCTGGGCCTCACGCCCGGGGTCCATGACCGGGAGGTTCAGGGACTCCTTGATCCGTCCGATCTTCAGCGCGAGGTTGCGTCGCTCACCGATGATGCGGATGAGCTGATCGTCCACCTGGGATATCCTCTCCCGGAGTCTCTCCAGCTCTTCCGTGGCCGCCTGCCGGGACTGGACTTCGTCTCCGGGATTGGAGGATTGGGACGGATTCATGCGTGTCGGGCTCCTTGACCGGAGGGTCCTCGGTTGCGGGTCACCGGCGGGTCCGCGAAGCTATCGGCGGCTCTCGGGCCGGGTCAAGTCGGAGGCTCGTCGCTGAACCTCGGGTTGCGGCGCTGCCTGGACCCGCTGTATCTCACGTGGGTAGTGAGGGGCGTGATATGAGGTCTCGCTCACCGCTTCTCCCCTGGGGTCCGTGATTCTGCGTCCACGGTCGGATCACACTCCGATTCGCAAGGTGTCCTGAGCCGATGCTCTTCCGCTTCATTCCAATCCTGGTCGCAGGCACTCTCCCAGGGCTCTTCGCATCGGCTTTTCTCAAGTCGCCCGAGGCGCAGGAGGTAGAGGCGCCCCAGGAGGCCACTGGCGAAGCTTTGGCCGAGGTCGAGCCCCGCACGGGCCCCGTCTTCCGGGTCCCGATCCAGGGAGTCATCGAGCTGGGGCTCGCTCCTTTCGTGGAGCGCAGCCTCAGAGAGGCCGCCGAGGCGGGAGCCTCGATCGTCATCCTCGACATGGATACGCCCGGGGGTCGCGTTGACGCGGCGGAGCGGATCGCCGACGCCGTGAGCGATTCGGAGATCGAGGTATACACCTACGTGAACCGCAGGGCACTCTCGGCCGGGGCCCTCATCGCCTTGGCCTCCCACCGGATCTACATGCGTCCCGGCTCGGTGATGGGCGCCGCAACACCGGTCACCGGTGACGGCCAGGTCGCTCCCGAGAAGGTGGTGTCTGCCATGCGGAGCTCAATGCGGGCGCTCGCCGAGGCGCGTGGGCTGAATCCCGCCATCGCGGAGGCGATGGTGGATCCCGAGATCGAGGTTCCCGGGGTCAGCCCGTCCGGAAGTCTCCTCACCTTGACCGCGGAGGAGGCGGTGGAGGTGGAGTACGCGCTCCAGATCGAGCAGTGGGATGATCTGATGGCTTCGATCGGGACGTCAGGAAACCCGGTCGTGGACCAGGAAGTGAACTGGGCGGAGAGGGTGGTCCGCTTCCTCTCCCACCCGGTGGTCTCACCCTTTCTCCTGTCCCTGGGCTTTCTTGGCCTCCTCGTTGAGGTCAGGACTCCGGGCGTCGGTCTGGGGGGGCTGGTAGGGGTCGTGGCCCTCGGGCTCTTCTTCGGGTCGCATTTCATCATCGGCCTGGCTGGGATGGAGGGAATCATCATCTTCACGCTCGGCGCGACGCTGGTTCTCGTCGAAGTGTTCATCCTCCCGGGCATGGGGGTCTTCGGAATCCTGGGCGCACTCGGAATGCTGACCGGGGCCTACATGTCCCTTCTGGGCGGTCTTCCCACCACCGTTGACTTCGCCCGCGCCGGGGCTGTGCTCTCTGCGTCCCTCATCATGGTCCTGTTGAGTTCGTGGTTTCTCCTCACCCGTCTCCCGGCGAGCCGGCGACTCACGACGCTCGGAATCTTCCTCATCCAGGAGACCGGCCGCGAGACGGGCTATACTTCCTCTCTGCGGCGGGCAGAGCTCATAGGCAGGGACGGGGTCGCGCTTACAGACCTCCGCCCCGCCGGAACCGGCGAGTTCGAGGACGAGAGGGTAGACGTAGTGTCGGAGTCGGAGTGGATCGAGAAGGGCAGCCCCATCCGAATCGTCGCATCGGAGGGGTATCGGCACGTGGTCCGATTGATCCGAGCTCCAGGCGAAGAGAAAAGCGAGGCCATGGAGCACGAAGAGGTCTGAGGTACCCCAGCCGGGGCCAGTAGAGAGGTCCCGGAACATTCACAATCGAACGAGTTGGGAAGGCACTAAATGGAAGATCTGGTCTTCGGCACCACGACCCTGATCCTGGTCGGGATCGCGGTCCTGGTCGTACTCCTTTTCTGGGCCGTTCCGATCCGACTCTGGGTCGAGGCGATCTCGGCGGGTACCCGAGTTGGGATCGGCTACCTTATCGGGATGAGGCTGAGGAAGGTGAATCCACCCGCAGTGGTTCGACCCCTCATCTGGGCCACCAAGGCCGGGCTCGACATCCAGGTCGGAGACCTGGAGGCGCACTATCTGGCAGGCGGGCAAGTGGATCGGGTGGTCCGCGCCCTGATTTCGGCCGACAAGGCGAACATTGACCTGAGCTTTCAGCAGGCAGCCGCCATCGACCTGGCGGGGCGCAACGTGTTCGAAGCCGTCCAGGTGTCGGTCAATCCGAAGGTGATCACGACGCCCCGCGTGGCCGCGATGGCCCGCGACGGGATCCAACTCGTCGCAATGGCTCGCGTGACCGTGCGCGCGAACATCAACCGGCTGGTTGGAGGTGCCGGGGAGGAGACGATTCTGGCCAGGGTTGGGGAGGGGATCGTTTCCTCGATCGGGTCGGCGGACTCCCACAAGGCCGTTCTCGAGAACCCAGATTCGATCTCGAAGACGGTACTCTCCCGGGGCCTCGACTCCGGCACGGCCTTCGAGATCCTTTCGATCGACATCGCGGACGTGGACGTCGGGAAGAACATTGGCGCCGAGCTGCAGACGGATCAGGCCGAGGCCGACAAGCGGGTCGCTCAGGCACGGGCCGAGGAGCGTCGGGCCATGGCTGTGGCGCTCGAGCAGGAGATGCGGGCCAAGGTTCAGGAGATGCGGGCGCGGGTCGTGGAGGCCGAAGCCGAAGTGCCCAAGGCGATGGCGGCTGCGTTCAGGGATGGAAACCTGGGCATCATGGATTACATGCGTTACCGCAACATCGAGTCCGACACGACCATGCGCACGGCGATCGCCGGTGACGACGAGATGCCTGAGCCGCCCCGGTCCGGCGACTGATGCCCGACGGCCTGTTCGAGCTCGTCTTCATTCTCCTCATCGTGGTGGCGTCGATCGTGGACGCGATCGGCCGCAGTCGCAAGAAGCAGCGTAGGATGGAGGAGATGGAGCGGGAGGACGAAGGTGGAGTGGCCGCCCCCTCCGAGGAACCCTCTTATGGGCAGGCCGAGGAGTCGGGGGCGACCGTGGCTTCTTCCAGGACATCGGGACCCGAGTCGGAGGTGGAAGGTGAGCGGGAGACCGCTGACCGAATGGTGCCGGAGGATTTCTGGGCCGTTCTCACCGGAGAGGCGCCACCGTCCGAACTGGAGCGCGAGGGAAGGGAGGTAAGCTCAGAGGGGGAACAGGAGCCTCCAGCCCGGGATGCCGGAGATGCGGAATCCTGGGAGTGGTCTCGGCCTGGCGCGGAGCGCCCGACCCAGCGTGAGCTTCCGGAGGCGCCGGTCCGCCGGTCCGATCCAGACGCACCGGTCCGGAGGTCCGATCCGGATCCACCTGCGCACCCGCATATTCCAGTGCCCGTGCCTCAGGATCGCTACGGCCGCGACTCGGGACCGTCGTGGACGTCGGAGGTCGATGCGCCCCGTCCCCCCTCTCGACGCGCGAAACGCGAGCAGGAGGTGAGAAGGCAGGAGGCCGCCGGCCGGCCGAGGCGCTTCCCCCCGGGGCACCGACCCGCCCGCTCGCCACGGTACACCGAGCTCCTCGGATCCGGGAACGTCGAGGAGCTACGTCGGGCCATCGTCCTGAAGGAGGTGCTCGGCCCGCCCGCCGCGCTCCGCGACCCCCTTGAGGGACACGGCCACACGTGGGATCCGGACGGCGGGGCGAGCCGAAGCTGAGCTGCCGCCGGGCTACATCTCTCCCTTCGCCATCTTCCGCAGGACCGTGTGGAGGATTCCGCCGTTGCGGTAGTACTCTACGTCCACGGTCGAGTCGAGCCGGACATCGGCTTTGAACTCCACGGTCGATCCATCGTCCCGATGGGCGGTCACCTCCACGCGGGAACCGGGGGAAAGCCCTTCCGTGATCCCGCTGATGTCGAAGGTCTCGCTGCCGTCCAGCCCCAGGTCGGCAGCCGAGCTGCCATCAGGGAACTGCAAGGGGAGGACTCCCATCCCGACCAGATTCGAGCGGTGGATCCGCTCGTAGCTGCTCGCGATGACGGCGCTGACTCCGAGCAGTGCGGTACCCTTCGCCGCCCAGTCGCGCGAGGAGCCTGCTCCGTACTCGGCGCCTGCCAGCACCACCAAAGGGGTTCCCTCGGCCTGATACTTCATTGAGGCGTCGTAGATCGACATGACCTCCCCGTCCGGGAAGTGCTTCGTGTGCCCTCCCTCCTTGCCTTCCAGGAGGAGGTTCCGGATGCGCACGTTGCCGAAGGTTCCCCGGAGCATCACCTCGTGATTCCCGCGCCGGGAGCCGAAGGTGTTGAACTCCCAGGGTTTGACTCCGTGTTCCTGGAGGTATCGGCCTGCGGGCTCGTCCTTGGGGATCGCTCCGGCCGGAGAGATGTGGTCGGTCGTGACGCTATCTCCGAGAAGGGCCAGGACGCGCGCCCCCTCGATGTCCTGCAGCTCGGGCTCGTTCCTGTCCATTCCCTCAAAGAACGGGGGGTTGCGGATGTACGTCGATTCCGGATCCCATTCGTACAGGGCCGACTCCCCTTCCGGTAGCGGCAACCCCTTCCACAGGTCGTCTCCCTCGAACACCTCGCCGTAGCGCTCTCGGTACATCTCCGGCTTGAGCGACGCCCGGATCGTGTCGCGGATCTCTTTCTGGCTGGGCCAGACGTCCCGCAGGTACACCCGCTCCCCATCCGGGTCGACGCCCAGGGGATCGTTGTGCAGGTCGACGTCGATTCGTCCGGTGAGCGCGAAGGCCACCACCAGCATCGGGGAGGCGAGGTAGTTCGCACGGACGAGTGGATGGATCCGAGCTTCGAAGTTGCGGTTTCCGGAGAGCACCGAGGAAACCACGAGGCCCTTGTCGATGACGGCCTGGGCGATCGGCTCGGGGAGCGGTCCGGAGTTTCCGATGCAGGTCGTGCAACCGTAGCCGACCACGTCGAAGTGGAGCTGTTCGAGGTATTTGAGCACCCCGGAGGTCTCCAGGTAGTCGGTGACCACCTTGGATCCCGGCGCCATGGACGTCTTCACCCAGGGCTGGACCTGGAGTCCGCGCTCCACGGCGTTCTTGGCCAGAAGTCCCGCTCCCACCATCACGGAGGGGTTCGAAGTATTGGTACACGACGTGATCGCCGCGATGACGATGCTGCCGTCGGTGAGGTGGAGCTCCTTTCCGTCCAACTCGATGGTCGCGACCCGCGGGTGGTCCAACGGGGCCGGCGCGGTCGCGACTGCGGAGTGACGGGCCCCGCCCGTGGCCTCAGAGGGGACTGTCGAGTCGCCGCCCTCCTTGGTCATGCCCCAGGAGCCGCCGCCCTCGCCGCTCCAGCTCTCCGCCGTGCGGGGCTCCGGTCCGTCGGGAAGCTCGTGCCCCTCGGGGAGAAGCCCGGGCAGGTGCGTGCCGAACCCCGACCGCAGCTCGGAGAGCGCGATCCGGTCCTGGGGACGTCTGGGGCCCGCGACGGAGGGCACGACCGTGCTCAGGTCCAGCTCCAGAGAGGAGGTGTACTCGGGGTCCGGGGTCTCGTCGGTGCGAAATAGCCCCATCTCCTTCGAGACTCGCTCCACTCGCTCTACCACGTTCGCGTTCCTGCCCGTGCCCTCGAGATACTTGAGGGCCTCCCGGTCCACCGGGAAGAAGCCTACCGTGGCCCCGTACTCCGGGGACATGTTGGCGATCGTCGCGCGGTCTGCGAGCGTCAGGGCGGAGAGCCCCTTTCCGTAGAACTCCACGAAGCGTCCGACGACGCCGTGCTCGCGCAGCAGCTCGGTCACCCGGAGCACGAGGTCGGTCGCGGTCGCCCCCTCGGCGAGCGAACCGGTGATCTTGACCCCGACCACCTCCGGGAGGAGCATGTAGTAGGGCTGTCCGAGGAGGACGGCCTCAGCCTCGATTCCCCCCACGCCCCAGCCCAGCACGCCCAGGCCATTGATCATGGTCGTGTGGGAGTCGGTTCCAACGAGGGTGTCGGGAACCGCCACGGCGGCCCCGTTCTCTTCGCGACGGTGCACCACCGAGGCGAGGTACTCCAGGTTCACCTGGTGGACGATCCCCGTGCCCGGGGGCACGACCTGGAAGTTCTCGAATGCGAGCTGGCCCCAGCGGAGCAGCGCGTAGCGCTCGGCGTTCCGTTCGAACTCTCGCTCCACGTTCTTCCGATAGGCATCCTGGCTGCCGAAATAGTCGACCTGGACGGAGTGGTCGATGACGAGGTCCGCCGGGACCTGGGGGTTGATCCGGTCGGGCTTTCCACCCATTCGGGCCAGCCCATCCCGCATCGCCGCGAGATCCACAACCGCCGGCACGCCCGTGAAGTCCTGGAGCACCACTCGCGAGGGCATGAAAGGGATGTTCGCCCCGGCGTTCGTGGGGCTCCACTCCCCGATGGTGCGCACGTCATCTTCGGTCACGTATCCCTTGCCGGCTTGCCGGAGCGCATTCTCGAGCAGAATCCGGATCGAGAAGGGAAGGCGATCGATTTGGGTGAGGCCTTCTTCCTCCAGCCTTGCGATTCGGTATGTCTCAATTGGTCCCTCGGAGAGGTCTACGGAGGTCAGTGCTCCGAACGGGTCTTTCAGATGGGATCCCACGGTGACTCCTTGTTCGTTTTGCTGGACGGCCCCATGCTCGGGGCCGCTTGGGCCGCGTCTCGAGCGCCGGCGCGGAGGGCGACGGACGCCCCCCCGGTCTCCGACGGAACTCCCCGGAGGGGAGATCCTAACACTACGAAGATTCCACTTCGCACGACAGGGATCGCGAGGTGCCTGGGCGTTGCGCGCAGGGCGATCTCCCTTCCACCGTCGCGTAGGGGACGGAATCGGGCAATGATCCTTCAAGGGAGGTGATAGACCATGGTCCAACGCGTTTGCCTCGGGCTCCTGCTCGTCGGGCTCGCTGTAGGGAGTCTGGGCTGCGACACAGAGGATCCGGTCGGGTCGCAGCCGAGCTTCGACGTCGACGCCCTCTTCGCCGCTCCGACTGACGCGGAGCGGGCGGCGGTCGAAGCGGAATGGGCAGCGCGGACATCGATTCCCGAGGAGATTCGGTTGGAGCAATCCACGCCCTTGAACGTGCGCGGGCAGGCCGGCACGGTGCACATCTACTCCTTTCTGATCGACAGCTCCCGCCGGTACGGGGCCGTGCTGGTCCCCAATGTGGCGGAGCCCGGCAGCACTCCCGTCCTTCTCCTCGCGCCTCCAGGGGCGGAGGGCAGCGGGAGCCCCCTCCTGCTCGACGCAGTGGGCTCTTACCTGGAGTTGGGTGCGGGTGCCTTCATCTTCGTGATGCCGTCCTTCAGGGGCGAGCCCTTCAGGTCGACGACCCAGTCGTGGGTGACGGAGGGCCCACCGAGTCCCTGGGACGGAGACGTAGACGATGCCCTCGCCCTCCTCGACCTGGTTTTCGAGGAAGTGCCGGCGGCCGATCCCGGGAGGGTGGCAGCACTCGGCATCGGACGGGGGGGGACGTCGGTGTTGATGATGGCGATCCGGGATTCGAGGATCGATGCCGTGGTTTCCTTCTTCGGGACGACCGACTTCCTGGGTCCCTTCATGCGGGGAGTCACGATCGACGCCCTGGGAGGCCGCATTGCGGGAGGGGTTCCCGGGGTCTTCGCCCTCTACGACCTCGTCTATGAGCCGGTCCAGGCAGGGTCGATGACCGTAGCCGAGGCGCGACACGAGCTCCTGCTTCGCTCCCCCCTCCACTTCGTGGAGCGGTTGCCCAGGGTCCAATTGCATCACGGTATTGAAGACCCCGTGACGCCCGTGGCGGAGTCGGAAGCCGTGCTTGACGCGCTGCAGTCCCTGGGGCGAGGGCCGGAGGAGGTCGAGGCGCACTTCTACGAGGGTGTCGGGGCTCAGCATACCGCCGAGCTCCTGGGCGCTTTCGCCGAGGCCCGGGAGTTCCTCCTCGATGCGACCTCAGCGCCGGGTCCGGAGGAGTGAGTGGGGTCGCCCGATCTCAGAAGGCGGGTGCCAGGAGGAGCGCGTTCGTGTAGAGCTGGTAGCCCGAGTACCAGAAGCCCCGGAAGAGCGGGTCGTCCGCGAAGAGGATGACCTTTCCTGATCCGAGGCTTCGCTCCGCGAGCCAGGCACTCCGGTCGAGCCGCTCCAGGTTCTCTTCGGAGATCACCCCGCTGATTCGATCGACGCCCTCGGGAAAGAACGCCACCGACTCGAAGCTCTCGGCGGGCTCGAAGGCCACTCCGGAGGAGAGCACGAAGAGCCGGTCGGCATTCCCCGCGGCGCCCGCTCCGAAGACGAGAGGGTGACGGGGATCGAGCGATACCGAGAGTATGGTCCCGGGAATTCGGTCCCGCCATTGCTCGAGCTCCCGCTCTTCCCGCGTCATCAGGGCACGCGCCAGCCGTTCGTCACGGTCTGGATCCTCCTCGTCAAGCTGCGAGCGCTCTTCGACACCCGCGAAGGGCTGTGCGAGGCTCCGGGCGGCGCCGGCGACTGCGACGAGGGTGCCGCCTGCGCGCACCCAGTCTTTGAGCGCGGACATTCCCGGTTGACCAAGCTGGCCCTGCGGGTTACCCGAAGGCAGGATCACCACGTCGTAGGCGGCCAGGTCGACCGATGCCACGTCCGAGACGTTCACCGCATCGAAGGGGACGTCCAGAACCTCCTCGAGAAAGTGCCAGTGGGTTCCGAACCCGGTGGCCGAGGTGCCCTCTCCACCCAGAAGGGCGATTCGAGGGAGTCGAAGCGGGGCCGAGTCACCCGTACCCAGGTCCGGACCCGTAACGGTGAACCCGGTAGAGATGGGGGTGACGAGGCCTCCAAGGCCCGCCGCCCCGATTCGTTCATCCAGCTCCTCGTTTCGGCCCCGGGGAAAGAAGACCGTGCCCCTGGGATAGAGAATGCCGTCGAGGGAGAAGGTGTCCGCCATAGCGATGGCACGTCCCTCGTCTTCGAGAAAACGGACCAGGCCCGGGGCGCTCCCGAAGGACGGTGGGAGGAGGTAGCCATAGCTTCCTCGCGACGCGAGCGGTGCGCCAAGGCGCTCGGGCACCTCCGACACGGAGGCCCACTCGCCGCTCACCGCGCCGGCGGCCGAGTGTGCCTCGACCCCATAAGCGAAGGGGAGCGCCCAGGCAGTGATGTCATAGGAGAACGCGGCGTCAAGCAGGTTGTCCGGCCGGAGCAGCGCTCCCGCGAGCCGGCCGCGGGGCTGGCGGACCCGGACCCGGTGGGTGCCTGCCGGAAACGTCGTGCGCGCCTCGAATCCCGGGTGGGGAACGGCTTCCACCTGCGTCTCTTCAACCGCTCGCTCCACCTCGATCTCGTGACGTCGAAGAAGGGCCACGAGCGCATCCAGTCTCGATTCGTCCGGACCCGGCACCAGGTAGATGTCCTCGAGCCCGTCGTCGACGTTGCGGTGAAACTCGGCAAAGCCGAGCAGCAGCTCGGACTTTCCATCCGCTGCCGCCCGGATCGTCGCATTTCCGGTCGTTCGATGACCGAAGGCGCGGTCCCGGAGGGTGAGGATCGTCCCATCGGGTCGCTCGACCCGAAGTCCCCCAAATCCCCCGCCCCCTTGCTCGTACGTCATTCCGACGGCGCCGAGCAGCCCGGGCCATGAGTCTCCGTAGCCTGGGTAGAAGAGGTCGAAGACCTGGCCGGTGTAGTAGAGGAGTCCCTCCCGATCCATCGCTGCGGCGTTAGCTCTCCCGAATCGCAGACCCCAATCCAGGATGTGGTCGGTGAAGATGGGATTCACCGGATCGGAGGGCGGGAAGAAGAAGTAGCTCGAACTATACCCCATCTCGTGGAAATCCACGTGCACATGGGGATTCCAGCGATGATAGCGGACGAGCCGGTCACGCGTCTCGCTCTGGCTCAGCCAGGCCCAGTCCCGGTTGAGGTCGAAGAGGTAGTGGTTGAATCTTCCGCCCGGCCATGGCTCGCGCCGCTCGCGCAGCTCAGGGCTCGGATTGGCTCTCGCGACCGATGCCTGGCGAAAGAAGTTGACGTATCGATCCCGGCCGTCCGGGTTCGCGGCGGGGTCCATCACCACGATGACCGAATCGAGGACGCCCTGGACCGACTCCTCGTCCGTGGCGAGATCGTAGGCCGTCCACATCGCCGCCTCGGGCGAGGCGCTCTCGTTTCCGTGAATCCCGTAGGTGAGATAGAGGATGGCGGGATTCGTCTCGGCGATCTCCCGAGCTCTCTCTTCCGGCGTTTCAGGATCGGTGAGCTCGCGATTGAGGCGCAGGATCTCGTCCAGGCGGGATCGGTGCTCAGAGCTTGCGATCACCGCCTGGAGAAGAGGGCGCCCTTCCGGGGTCACGCCGTAGCTATCCACGGTGACCCGGTCGGAGGCTTCAGAGAGGGCCCGCAGGTAGCGCTCCACCCCGGCCACATCGGTGAACCGGTCCCCGATCTCGTAGCCCAGCACGCTTGCGGGGGCGGGGACCCTGGAGGACTCGGCCGCCTGAGGAGTCGCATCCAGGGGGAGCAGGGTGAGCACCAGGACGAGGGCCGCCGTCCTGACCAGGGTACAGTCGAGGGTCATCGGATCCGAGGCTTTGCTTGGTTGTGGGATTGGTGTTCGACGGACTCGGGTCGTGTCGAGACTCGGCGAACTGAACCGCAAGGTATTTCCACGGTACGATCCGGGGCAACCGGTCGGTGCGACCAGGGGATCCCGGTCCAGAGGACCGGTCGAATCGAGGGGCACGAACCGGAGGTGACATGCGGATCGCAAGGAGGGGGCGCCGGGTTGCGGTGGTGACCTGTCGCGAGGTGAGCGAGCTCGACGCTGACGGGCTGGCAGTGGCCAAGGCGCTTGCCGACGTGGGACTCGCTCCGGAGCCGGTCGTCTGGGACGACCCGCAGGTCGACTGGTCCCGTTACGTGGTGGCGCTGCTCCGCTCCACATGGGACTATCCCGAGCGTCGAGACGAGTTTCTTGCATGGGCGTCACGTGTGGATGGGCTCACGCGACTGCTGAATCCGTACGAAGCCCTGCGGTGGAATTCCAGCAAGCGCTACCTCCTCGACCTGCAGGGCGCGGGATTGCCCGTTGTGCCCACGCATTTCATCGCTCCCGGGGAGGAGCGGCGCCTGCCGAACGAGGGCGGAGAGTTTGTGGTAAAGCCCGCGGTCTCGGCGGGCTCCCGGAACACGGCCCGCTACGGGGTGGGCGATGTCGAGGAAGCCCTCACCCTGGTGAGCCGGCTCCTCGATCAGGGTCGCACCGTGATGATCCAGCCCTACCTCTCCAGCGTGGACGAACGTGGAGAGCGTCTTCTCGTGTACCTGGACGGTCG
>SLCK01000061.1 GCA_007125845.1 Gemmatimonadota bacterium | reverse complement strand
CCCTCCTAGCCTGAGGAGGTGGTTCTCGAGCGGCGTGAGCGGGCAGATCCACCCGGCGAGCGAGATCAAGGCGCCCCACAGGAACGCGGGCACGTGGAGAACCGCGACCCACTTGCGCCAGAGAAGCAGGAACGCGCCGACGGCCACGAAAAGGAGGAACGCGAAATGCACCAGCATCACCAGATCGGCCAGAAGGCGGTAAATCACTGTGGCGTCCAGCGGTCGGGGAACGGTCGGTAGTCGAAAGGGGGAGAGGCGAAGGCCCGCGAAGGAACAGGTGAAAAGCCTAAGACCGTCGCCTTCCGTGCTGCAAGGGGCCCTCCTGGCGACTGCAGCGGCCTCCGCCCCCTTTTCCCACTCCCCAACGGGTCGGGGTAGCGCTCAGAGCCGGAGGGCGGGCTCCGGCCAATCAGTCGGGCAGCCGGGCGAGCTCGATCTCGGCGGCGTGGGCCACCTCTTCGCCCCTCGGGGTCCCGCTCCGCCTCCCGAGCTCGACCGCTTCACGGTAGGCGGCGGCTGCGTCGGGGGCTGCGGAGTCCCGGCGGACGTTGCCAAGGCCGAGCGCGGCCATCGCCGCGACCTCCCATCCACCCGGGTCGGCGAGCTCCCTGCCGGCTCGCACAGCTCCGGCGAAGGCCTCCTGCGCAGCGTCGGGATCGCGCCCGGTGAAGAGGAAGCCGAGATTGAATCCGGCTCGAGCGACGGATCTCGTTCCCTCGGGCGTGCCGCTCTCGGCCCCGAATCGGAGTGCGTCGCGCAGGAAGGCCTCAGCCGCCCGGGCGTCTCCATCACGTCCGGCCAGGGCACCGAGCGTGACGGCCGCCTGCGCGGCATCGTCCAATCCCGCCGGCGTGCCGCTCTCCCTCCCCATCTCGATCGCTTCCAGGTAATGGCCGATGGCCGTCTCTTGTTCTCCCCGCTCTTCGAAGAGGTCGCCAAGGATGCGGGCGGCTTTGGCCCCATGCCTTTTCGGCTCTGCAGTGGGGGGATCCCGAGCGAGGTCGACCGCCTCTGTGCAGGCCCGCACCGCCCCGTCGACATCGCCCCGGTCACGAAGGGTGACGGCGAGGCTCACCGCGTCGGCCGCCGATCCGAGTCGGATCCGGTCGCCTTCCCGGTGCCCAGCGGCTGCGCGGGTCGGGGATCCGGTTCCCGACGGGAGAGGTCGCGCCCGGGATCGAATCGTGATGCCGCCGGATGCCGAGGACAGCCGTGCTCGGAGCTCCGCCTGGCGCACCTTTCGGCCGCGTTCGTGGATCTCCCGCGCCTGCTCGGTGAGAAGCTCCTCCTCGAGCACGCCCTCGAGATTCCCGAAGAGCCGGGCTGTGAGGCTGAGGGGCGAGCGGCCGGACCAGACGCCGTCGTGGAAGATCGTGGCCGGGGGCCGGAAGGCGTACGCGAGGCGTTCCCGGCAGGTCGGGTTTCCGGGGAGCGCGAAGCAGTAGTCCAGACCCCCGGGCGGGTCGTTTCCCCAGTGGTCGCTCGTCGACTCGAGAAGCGCGAGGTAGTGCCTGAAGACCGGGTGATCCTCCACGCCCACGCGCTCCATGTGCTTCCATCCCGCTTCCAACCCGCGATCGCCGCAGAGGTCGGCGCACGCCTCCGCGCAGATCCGTCGCACCCGGTCGAAGACGGCCGGCCAGACGTAGTGGATGTCGAGGTCGCGCATCCGGTCCAACTGGAAGGTTCGCCGGATCCGGTCGCTCGCCTCTGCGAACACTGCGATGGGGCGTGGGCTCTGCAGTGCGAAATGCCCTGCAATGGGGAAGAAGATGACGCTCTGGTTCGAGCCCCAACGGTCGAGCGCATAACGATAGGGCTCGGCGTAGGAGTCCTCCCCTCGCATCAGGAGGTCGAAGGCCAGCGAGCTGTACTGGCGTTCGCCATTCACCTCACGGTAGAGGTGCTCCTTGGCCTGGGGGAAGAACCGCAAGAACTCGAGAACTCGCTCGTTGTGCTCGATGAGCTTCACCGGCCCGATGATGTGGACGTCCCAGTATCGGCAGAGCGCTTCGGAGAGGTCCCATGCGGAAAACCCCAGCTCTGGGTGTGGCTCGAGGAATTCACGAACGGGATGGTCTGCGCCTGAGGGGAGTCCCGACCGCTCGAACTCGATGAGCCGGCGCCACTCGGCCAGGGCGAGCCCGGTCAGGAACGATTGGCTGAGAGTCTGCCAGAAGTGGAGGAGCTCGTGTACGAAGACCCGAACGACCGGGTCCTCGTACTTCGCCGGGTGATGGAGGACTGCGTCGTCGAACTCGAAGTGGGCGGCATCGAGCTCGATCGACAACGAGGGGCGGAGGAAGAGCCCGCGCGCCATCTCATCCCGCGGGTCTGAGCGCCCTAAGAGCGTCGGCCAGCTCCACCGGCTTCGAGGAATCGAGCAGGCGCTCCCCGTCCTCCGTGAACACGAGCACCGAGCCGCGATCGAGGGACTGGTTTTCGATGATGGAGAGGGACTCGCCGCGCGCGTCGATGATCAGCCCTCCTCGCTTCATGTCTTTCACGGCGCGGACGATGCGGTCGGCGAGATAGCCGATCGACATGGCCCCGGCGATCACCAGGATCGGCTCGAAGGCGGGGTGTGCGTACTCCTCCTCCAACCCCTCGGGGGGCACGAAGCGGACGGACTCCTCCTCGAGGGCGGCGCCGGCCTCGGCGAGCGCGGCACGCATCGGCTCGATGCTCGAGCTCCTCATCGCCCAATCGAAGGGCACCGCATCCCGGTCGATCATGTGTGGGGCCTCGGCATGGGACACGCAGTCACACATCCTCTCGCCCATTATGCGACGCCGGGGTGGAAAGAGTCCACGAAAAATCAATGCGGGCCCAGGACCGCGGCTCAGCTCGTGGGGGATTCCCGGGACTCGCGATCGCCGTCCGGGCGGTCGAGCTTGCGGTACAGCGTGCGTCGGCCGATGCCGAGGAGGGCGGCCGCACGGCGCTTGTTTCCGCCGGTATGCTCGAGAACCTCCCGCACGTAGCGCAGCTCGAGCTCGCGCAGGGTCGGGAAGCTTCCGTCGGCCAGGACCTGGGCAAGGAGGTCCCCGGCGGGACCGCGCTCCCCGGCGACTCCGTCCGGAGATGTCGGCGTGGGGGCACCGCCCGGCGCCCGTACGCGGGGGGGCAGGTGGCGTGGTTGCAGGGTCCTGCCGTCGCAGAAGGTCACGGCTCGTTCGACGACGTTCTCCAGCTCACGGACGTTGCCCGGAAATCCATAGGCACGCAAAGCGGAGAGAAACGCGGGAGATGCCCGGCAATCGTCCCGTTCGAGCCGGGCCGTGTGGCGTCGGATGAAGTGCCCGGCGAGCAGTTCCAGGTCGCCGTTCCTGTCCCGGAGCGGCGGCACCTGAATGCGAAACGTCTCCAGGCGGTAGAAGAGGTCCTGACGAAAGTGACCCTGTTCCAGCGCCTCGGTCAGGTCCCGGTTCGTGGCCGCCACGACTCGCACGTCCACCTTCACGGACCGGTTGCTTCCCACGGGCCGGACTTCGTCTCCCTCGAGCACACGGAGCAGGCCGGCCTGGAGCTCCGGAGGCATCTCCCCGATCTCATCGAGGAGCAGGGTGCCTCCCTCGGCCTCCTGGAAGAGCCCCGATCGGTCAGCGACGGCTCCCGAGAAAGCCCCCTTTACATGCCCGAAGAACTCGCTTTCGAGAAGCGAGGCCGGCACCCCTGCACAGTTCACGGCCAGGAAGGGGCCGTCGCTCCGGTCGCTTTCCGCGTGGATCGCCTTCGCCGCCAACTCCTTGCCCACTCCGCTCTCCCCCTGCAGGAGCACAGGCCCCCGGCCACGACCGATCCTTTGGAGCTGGCCAAAGAGGTCCCGCATCACCTGGCTGCGGCCGACCGTCCCGTGGAAGTCGTTCCGGCCGAGTGCATCCCGATATCTCCGGATCTCCGTGCGGAGCCGGCGGTTCTCGAGGATGCGCGCGACCCGGACCGAAAGGTGGTCGAGGTCCAGGGGCTTGGTGAGGAAGTCGTCAGCTCCCTCCTTGAGCGCACTCACCGCCTGATCAATCGTCCCGAACGCGGTGATCACGAGAAAGGAGGGCGGATGCGGCCCCTTTCGTGTGCGCCGGAGAAGCTGCAGCCCATCGAGCTCCGGGAGGCGTATGTCGCTTACCACGAGGTCGACGTCCTCCCGGCCGAGAAGCTCGAGGGCCTGTTCCGCGGAGCCCACCGCCCGGATCGCGAGCCCCTCTTCGGCGAGCTCATCCTCGAGGATGGCCCTGAGCGCCTCGTCATCCTCGACCAGGAGGACCCGGGCCTTCGAGGATTCAGGTCCAGGCGGGGGCACGTCCTTACGCACCGGAGGCCTCTACCCGCTGAGCCTCGACGGCGGGAAGCAGGACGCGGAGGCGACTGCCTCCGAGCTCCCCTCGGTCGACCTGCACGCTTCCCCCGAGCCCGCCGGATCATGAGGAGTTGGTCCGCTTCACGGAGGCCATGCTCGACGTAACCGAGGTTCAGGAGGAGCTGCAGCAGACCCTCGCCGGCATCGAGAATCCGGAAGAGGCCAGCCAGGTCCAGCAGCAGGCCAACCTCGAGATGGAGGAGATCCTGGACGAGTACGACCTCACCGCCCAGCGCTACTCAGAAGTCGTCACCGTACTCGACATGGATCCCGAGATGAACGCCGAGTTTCAGCAAGTTCTGGACGAGATTCTCGAGGAGAGGCAAGAGGAGCTCGGTCCGATGGGTCCAAACTGAGCCACCGGGAGCCGGCCTCCTCCGAAAGGGTGGTACGCGTGGAGGCCGGCTCTCTCCTCACCCCACTATGCCCGGACGGCGTCCGCTGACAAGCGCGGGTGAGCGTCATCGTCGGAGGCGATGCTGACGGCATCCTTTGGAACCGAGTCGAGCAGGACCTCGATGAGGGCGTCCCGGGCGGCTCGCTTCAGGTAGGTGCGGCCATGCACCAGGCAGACCATTCTGGAAGGAGGCGGCGACTCGAAGGGCCTGACCCGGCTCCGTTCCTCCTCGCCCAGAGCAGCCGCGGCGAGGCGAGGGAGGAGAGTCATCCCTCCACTCTCGTCCACGAGGCGCTGTAGAGTGTCGAGGCTCCCACTCTCGAAACTGAGGGATCCGGAGGGCCCGGTGGAGGGACCCACCCGCGAACAGAGGTCCAGCACCTGGTCCCGAAAGCAGTGACCCTCCTGGAGCAACCAGAGGTCGTCGAGCCTGAGGTCCCCGCGCCGCAGCGTCTGGCGATCCGAAAGCCGGTGGCCGGCAGAGAGGTAGCCGACGAAGGGCTCCCGGAAGAGCCGCCGAAAAGGCAGGCCGGAGAGATCTTCCGGGGTCGCGAGGATTCCCGCGTCGAGCCGGTCGTCCCGGATTCGTTCGAGGAGCTCCGAGGTCTTGAGCTCCTCCACGACGAGCGAGAGCGCCGGATGGCGCGAGGCGAGAAACGGCAGGGCAGGGGGCAGGACCCAGGGAGCCACGGTAGGGATCACGCCCAGGCGGAGCACTCCGGAGATGTCTGCTGCGTGCTCCTCGGCCCACTCCCGCATGCGGCTCGCTTCTCCAAGGACCGTCTGGGCCTGCTCGACGATCCGGCGGCCGACGTCCGTGGGCCGGACCTGCATCGGCGTGCGGTGAAAGATGTCCACTCCCAGCTCCTTCTCGAGCTTGCGGATCTGCATGCTGAGGGTCGGTTGGGTCACGCCGCACGCCTCAGCGGCCCTCGTGAAGTGGCGGTGCCGGTCCACTTCCACCACGTATCTGAGTTGGGTCAGAGTCATGGATCTGCTCGGGTCGCAAAGGGGGATTGGTTGCGTCAATGGCAGGATAGCAACGATCAATTTGACTTATGTGAAGCCGGAAGGGTAGGATTGCAACCCATTCCAGACCGACCGAACCCAGGAGACACAGTGGCAAAGAAAGGCCGCAAGCCCACCACCACCGATGCCGGATGCCCCGTAGCGAGCGACGAACACTCCCTCACCGTGGGGCCCAACGGTCCGATCCTGCTACACGATCACTACCTGATCGAGCAGATGGCGAACTTCAACCGGGAGCGGATCCCGGAGCGTCAGCCGCACGCGAAGGGTGGTGGAGCGTTTGGAAACTTCCGGGTCACCCACGACGTGACCGAGTACACCAAGGCCGCTGTATTCCAACCGAATACCACCACCGACGTGCTCCTGCGTTTCTCATCGGTCGCCGGTGAGCGGGGAAGTCCGGACACCTGGCGAGATCCACGCGGGTTCGCGGTGAAGTTCTACACGACTGAGGGCAACTTCGACATGGTCGGCAACAATACGCCGGTCTTCTTCATCCGCGACCCGATGAAGTTCCAGCACTTCATCCGTTCTCAGAAGCGTCTGGCCGCCAGCAACCTCCGCGATCACGACATGCAGTGGGACTTCTGGACGCTCTCCCCGGAGTCGGCCCACCAGGTGACGTGGCTCATGGGCGACCGGGGGATCCCGCGCACCTGGCGCAACATGAACGGGTATTCGAGCCACACCTACATGTGGGTCAATGAGAAGGGCCAGAAGTTCTGGGTGAAGTACCACTTCAAGACGAACCAGGGCATCGAAACTCTGACCCAGGAGGACGCGGACCGGATCGCGGGGATCGACGGGGACTATCACACCCGTGACCTCTACGAGTCCATCGAGGGCGGCGAACATCCGAGCTGGACGCTGAAAGTCCAGATCATGCCTTTCAGGGAGGCCGAGACCTATCGGTTCAACCCATTTGACCTCACGAAGGTCTGGCCGCACGGGGACTATCCGCTGATCGAGGTCGGCCAGCTCACCCTCGACCGCAACCCCACGGACTACCACACGGAGATCGAGCAGGCGGCCTTCGAGCCGAACAACCTCGTCCCGGGGGTGGGCGTGAGCCCGGACAAGATGCTTCTTGCCCGCGTGTTCTCCTACGCGGACGCCCACCGGGCCCGCCTCGGGGTCAACTACAAACAGATCCCGGTGAACTCGCCCAAGTGCCCGGTCCACTCCTACAGCAAGGATGGAGCGATGCGGGTCCGGAATGTGTCGGACCCGGTGTACGCCCCGAACTCGAAGGGTGGGCCGCAGGCCGACCCCGAGCGCTACCCGGAGGACGCCACCTGGGCGGCGGAGGGCGAGTTCGTGCGGGCCGCTTACACGCTGCGTGAGGACGACGACGACTTCGTGCAGGCGAACGCGCTCGTGCGGAAGGTGATGGACGCCTCGCAGCGCGACCGACTGGTGTCCACGGTTGCCGGCCACTTGAGCCAAGGCGTGTCGAAGCCCGTTCTGGGGCGCGCCTTCGAGTACTGGAGGAACATCGACCAGAAGGTGGGCGACCGGATCGCAGATGCCGTGAATACGCGCTGACGGCGGTCGTGGGCCCCACGGCGGGGTCCGCGGGCTTTTGGAGGGGGCGGTCACCACAGGCGTGGTCGCCGATATCTTCGGCCAGGACGCGGCTGGTGAGCGCGAGATGGTCTACGCCGAGGGCGCGGCCGCGCTCAGGCGGACCCCGAACGGATTCTCGGTGCGGGTTCACATGCCCACGCCAGCGCCCGGCACGTACGAGTATCCGGAGGGGGCCGAGCCAAGTGCGCCGGAGAGTTCGAGACGCCGGCAAGCGCGAGTGAAAGGGCGCCGGCCCGGCGGGCGTCCCGTTCGCGGGTGCGTGGGTCAGAAGCTCCAGCGGTACACTGCGACGAGGTTGCGTCCCGGCATCGGATGCCGTCGCTCGTCGACCCGGGAGAGGTGGTCCCGGTAGACCGTATCCAGGGCGTTGTCGATCCGGAGCGTGAGCGCGTGCTCGCGGGTGTCGCCGAGGCGGAGGCCCATCTGCGCGTCGAGGAGGGCGTAGCCCTCGGTAGGCTCCTGTGTCGAGGGAACCCGGTCCTGCCGGGCCGTCCCCCGGGTCCGTCCGCCTATCCACCAGCCTCCGCGATCGTAGGTCCAGGTCAACGACCCTCGAGCCGGCGGGATGAAGGGGAGGGGCTCGCCGCCGGCTCCCTGCTCGTTCGCTCGAACATAGTCGAACGTTGCGCGCAGGCGGAGATGGGGAGAAGTCCGCACACCGAGGGCGATCTCCCCTCCGGTGAACACGGCGGCCGCGGCGCTCCAACGGACGGTCGGCAGGCCGCTGCTTTCATGGCGGTGACCGGTCGGGCGGGGAAACACGTAGTCGTCGATCCAATTGCGGAAGAGGGCGACCTCGGCCTCCAGGCGCACGCCGGCGTAGCGGGCGAAAAGGTCGAGCCCGTGGCCGACCTCGTTCCCGAGCTGCGAGTCTCCGATCTCGAAGCGACCCGCACCGAGGTGCGGGCCGTCCGAGTATAGCTGTTCGAGTAGAGGGGTGCGGTGCGCCCTCGCGATCTGGGCGCCGAGCTCGATGCCCTCGATCGGGCGTGCCCTCGCACCGATGGCACCCGAGACCGTGGTGGCGCTTCTGCGGGCGTGAAAGCCGGGAAAGAAGTCGTTCTCCCGCGCGACGGTGCGGCCTTGCTCGAGGCGGAATCCGGACTGCAGGCTCACGCGTTCGGTGACGGGGAGCTGCTCGAACGCGAACAAGGCGAGGGCGAGGTTGCTCCCGTCAGGGTGGAACTCTCCCGCGCCACGGGCGGCGAGGGCGGACACGAGGGCGGAGGCGCCCACGGCCCCTTTCTCGAAGGGGCCCAGTCGACCGTGGTTTGCCGTCAGGCTCGCATCTGCCGTGTACCGGTGGAATTCGTGTTCGATCTCTTCGTCGAGCGAGCCGTCCCTCTCCCACTCGCGCTCGATCTCCTGCTGCAGGAAGCGGGCACCGGCGACCCTGAGCTCCACGGTCTCGACCAGACGCTCGGGTCGACGCCAGTCCATGACCCCCGACAGGCGTTGGCGTCCGCTCCGGATCTCCACCTCGTCGTCGGGATCGTCGAGCTCCTCCGGCACACCGTACACGTGTCCGTGGAGGTCCACGGCGGCGCCGGCCCTCAGAGCGTCCGAGACCCACGCAAAGCCTCCCGCTCCGGTGCGCAGACGGCTGTGCGTGCTCTCCAGCGTCCCGCCGGGGATACCGGGGGCCCGGAAGTCGCCGGAATCGCGGATGGACCAGCGGCCCGACCCGACCCAGCGGTCGGAGCCGTAGCGCGCCGAACCGGCGGCCGCTCCGAGGCGGTTCACCGAAGCCGCCTGGGCCGCCAACGTGCCCTGCAGGCCTGGACGCCAGTCCGCGGGTACGTCCTGACGGAGGATGTTCACCACTCCCCCGAGGGCGCTCGATCCATAGAGGAGAGAGGCGGGCCCCCGCACGACCTCGACCCGCTCGGCCAGGAGCGGCTCCACGGCGATCGCGTGGTCGTGAGCGGTCTCGGACATGTCGCCCATGCGTTGGCCGCTTTCGAGCACGGCGACCCGGTCTCCATCCAGTCCGCGGATGACCGGGCGGCCAGCCGCGGGACCGAAGGACCTCATGGCCAGCCCCGGCTCTCCGTCCAGCATCTCGCCGAACGAGTTCGCAGCCCGGATCGAGAGCTCTTCGGCGTCGAAGGCCTGGCCGGGCTGGTAGGGGGCCACCCCGCGCAGGGGGGTTCCGGTCGCGATGATCTCGGAGGCGAGGAGGGGCTGCCGGACAAGGGAAACCACGAGCTCGCCGCCGCGCGATCCGACCTTCACGGTGCCCTCCTCGGTCCTGTAGCCGAGCGCCTGCACGCGGAAGGGATGGGAGCCCGGGCCGATCCGGGCGATCCGGAACCGTCCTTCGGCGTCCGTCGCAGCCAGGCGGTCCTCGGCGCCGCGGACCTCCACCCGGGCCCCCGCGATCGGCCGGGAGTCGTCGGCGTCGAGGATCCGGCCGGAGAGTGGGAGGGCCTGCGCCGGTTCCTGGGCGGCGAGCGATTGCGTCGTGGCGGCGAGGACGGTGGCCAGGCACGCCAGGACGGCGGCCAGGTGCGCCGGGGCGGCGGCTAGGTGCGCGGTGGCGGCGGCACCCATCCCCGTCGACCGGGAGAGGAATCGAAATGCGGGTCGGGCCGTAGGGGAGGAGATCATCGCGGAGAGCCGAACCGGAGCGAGGAGTGGTTTCGGAATGAGTTTAGGGTGGACTAAATCTCAGGTTAGTTGAGACTAAATTCTAAGGCTGGGAATGTCAACGCCTGAGGGTCGAGGCTGAGTCGTGAAGCTCGAGGGATTCCGCCTTGGCCTTCGGGACCGGGGGTGCTAGCTCTGACCTGGGAGATACGTCCCGGCCGTTGTCGACGGGGTGTTCTTCATCCTCCTCATATTCGGCTGCGTCCTCCTGCACGAATTCGGACACGCCTTCGCGGCGCGCATGTACGGGATCCCGGCGCCGGACGTCACCCTCCTGCCCATCGGCGGCCTCGCTTGCCTTCAGCGGATGCCGGACGAACCGGTTCAGGAGCTCGTGGTGGCCCTAGCGGGACCCACCGTCAACGTGGTCATCGCCGTGGCGCTGTTGGTTTTCGTGGGAGGACCGGCGGGGGTGGAGGAGCTGGGGGAGCTGGACCACGCGCGAGGGGAGCTGCTCGCCCGCGTGGCCGTCGTCAACGTGATCCTCGCAGTCTTCAACATGATCCCGGCCTTCCCGATGGACGGGGGTCGGGTGCTCAGGGCCCTGCTCGCCACCGTGATGAGTTACGGGCGGGCGACGGCAATCGCGGCCCGGGTGGGGCAAGGTATCGCGTTTCTCTTCGGCTTCGTGGGCCTCTTTTGGAATCCCCTCCTGATTTTCATCGCCCTCTTCGTTTACCTGAGGGCCGCGCAGGAGGCCGCCGCCGCCCAGGTCCCAGGGACCTTTCGGGCGACGTGCCCGTCACCGAGCCGATGGTCACCCGCTTCGAGGTGCTCGCGGAAGAGGCGCCGCTCGAGCGAGCCGTGGACCTTCTCATCCGCACCGCGCGGCACGAGTTCCCGGTGGTGGACCCGGCGGACCGCGTTCGCGGAATGCTCACCCGCGAGGGGATGATCCGAGCCCTCCGGCGCGGGGACCACCGCGTTCCCGTCCGTGACATCATGCGCCTGGGGGTCCCCGCGGTCCCGGTTTCGGTCGGCCGCGCCGAGGCCGCTCGGATCATGCACGAGTGCCGGTGTCCGGCCCTTCCGGTGGTGGATCCGGCAGGCCGTCTGGTGGGGATGCTCACTCCCGAGACGGTGGGAGAGTATCTCGTCGTCCGACCCGTCCTCGATCGCTTGCAACGCCCGCTCGACACCCGCTGGCCGTAGAGGATTCTCGCCCTTTGACGGTCAGGACTCGAGGTACGGAGCTTGGCGGTGGCGGGACTCGTGACGCCGCTACGGCATGACCTGGGACCCGCCACAACTTGGGACCTGCGAGGATTTGGGGCCTGCAAGAATCCGGGGCCGGCGAGAACAAGGTTGACTTGGACAGATTTCGACGCATCGGTGTCGACTTTGCTCTCGGAAAGCGAGCTCAATCTCGACTCCGACCAAGGGAAGGCGGGTCGCTGTCGACATTCGTCTCGTTTTCCGGGCCGAAGTTCGACAGCTTTTCGAGAGCAGCGGTCGCTGTCGAGGTTTAGATCGGAGGCGATTGTACCGATCGCCGAAGGGCTCCAACTGAGATCCAGGGCCGCTGCCCGTGTGGGCTTCCGGCCGATCGGCCGGGGGGTTGGGGCACAAGGCCACCGCCTCCGGTGTTGGCCCGTCTTGAGATAGCTCGCCCGCTCTCCCTGCGTCGCGGTGCCTTGGATCCGGCGGGGCGCCTGGCGGGGATGCTCACTCCCGAGACGGTGGGGGAGTATCTCGTCGCCCGACCCGTCCTCGAGCGCTTGCGGCGTCCGCTCGACACCCGCTGGCCGTAGAGGGGGAGGAAGTCCGCTCGGGATCCGCCGGCCGAGAGGGGGCGGTGGAGCCGGCAACTCGGGCGCCCAACCCGGGCAAAACTCGCCACTCGACGCCCTTCGGACATCGCCTGGCGTTTTTCTCCCGCTCTGCGGGCAGAATCCGGATCTCGCGCCGGCAACGGCCTGAGTTGGCAGGAATCGCCCGCGCGCCCTCGCGACCCCAACATTTGCACCACCAGCTCGAGCCCCGGCGCCCGCCCCTCCCGTCGTTCCTCCGCCTCGCGCGCCGCCGGCGGGGCGATGCGGACACGCTCTCCTAACGCGAGGTCCCCTCCGGGCTGCTCCGCTCCGCCACGACTTCGAGCATTCGGTCCGGAAAGTCGGTCACGATCCCGTCGACGCCGAGCTCGAGGAGCTCACGGATCTCCTCCGTGTCGTTGATCGTCCAGGCGTGGACCTCGAGGTTGCGCTCGGCGGCGGACCGGAGGAGCCGGGGGGTGAGGAGTCGCAGCCCGCGACTGGTCGGCGGGAGCTGGATCGCCTCGAAGGGCGGCGTCCAGGCCCGCGTCAATCGCAGGTGATGCAAGACGAGGAACGCCCTTGCCTCCCAGGCGCCCGCCGAGGTCGCCACCTCGGGGCACTCCCGGCGAAACTGCCTCAGGGCCCGGGTGGAGAAGGACGCGACCAGGGTCCGGGTCTCCAATCCCCGTTCCCGCACCACCCGGCAGGTGGCCGACGCCACCGAGGGCTCGAGCTGCTTGAGCTCTAGATTGAAGTAGCTGTCCGGGAGCGCATCGAGGACCTCGTCGAGGGTGGCAACCGTGATCCCGGCTCCCCGGTACGGGAAGGACCCGCCCCCGTCCGGGCTCCACCGGTACCCCGCGTCGAGCGACTGAAGCTCGGCGACCGTCATCTCCCGGATGAGGCCCGTCCCCTCCGTGGTGGCGTCGACGGTGTCGTCATGGATGAGGACCAGGACGTCATCCGCCGACGTGTGGAGGTCCATTTCGCTCATGGGAGCGCCGAGATCCCAGGCGTGCAGGAACGCGTCGAGGGTGTTGCCGGGCCGCAGGCCTTCACCGCCCTGATGGGCGATGAGAAGGGGGCGGTCCAACTCGGCGAAGAGCGGGGCGTCGGCCACCGGGGGGCGGACCACGGCGACGCGCACGAGGGCCCAGACCGCGAAGAGGCCGACCAGCAAGAGAAGAAGCGTTCCGACCCACCGACGGCTTCCGGACCGGTGGGCCGACCTGCTCATCGGGGCCGACTCTCGAGCTCTATCGTGTACACGGCGTCGCCCATCTGAGAGTGGTCGCCGTCTCCGGCGACGACCGAGGCGTGGAGGAGCACGTTCCCCTCCGGGGCCTCCGGGGCCACCCAGCGGAGTCTCCAGCGCGTGGCCTGCTCCCCGGTAGGCTCGATGCCCGGAACGAGGTGGTGCGCGAAGTCGATCTCCCGGTCCGTGAGGATTCTCACTCGCTCCTCCTCACCCTCCGCCACTTCCAGATGCCCGGCCTGCACGCCGTCTTCGGCGCGTCGGATCGCGAGCTGGAAGCCCGCCACCTCGAGCTCCGGGTGCGTGAGGGTGATCTCCAGATCGTAGGTGACGGACGCCTGGAAATGCTCCGGAAAGCCGGCGATCGTGAGCGTTCCGACCTCGTCGTTCTCCGTGCCGTCCCAGTGGCACGCGAAGCAGGAGTCCTCCCCGAACCCTCCGGTGACGCGAGCCGGGGGTCCGTCCCGGAAGGGGAGGTGCGCTCCGCCCGCGGCGTACGCCGTGAGGTTCGCGCCCTCGGCGTGCACCGTGAAGTCCGCGCCCTGGGCGTGACTCCCCGTCCCGGCGGTGGCGGCCATCCCTCCGGTGCCCGCGGTCACGAGGACCGCCGCGCCCGCGAGGGACGCCGCCGCCAGCCGGAGGGCCGTCCGACTCACTGAATCGCCGCGGCGGGCTCGACGAGCGCCCTCCCGATCCGGTTCGCGTCGGTCCCGAACCACATCGCCCGCCTATCTGCGTCGAACATCATGTGACGGATGTTCTCGCTGACCTCGTGGACGGCGACGAAGGTCTCGGCGTTCGTGTCGAAGGCGGTGAGGCGCTTCTCCGGCCCCGTCTGGCTGACCCAGAGCACTCCCCGATCGTCCTTCGTGATCGCGTAGGGCCGCGAGTCGTCGCCTCCGGGCATGGGGAACTCGGTGACCGCTCCGGTGGCGATCTCGATGCGTCCGAGCTGGCCGTGGGGCTCGTCGACGTACCAGACGTACCCGTCCCCGGTCACTTCCAGCCTCCGCGAGCGGGAGCTTTCCTGGGCCTTCTTGAACCGGGTGATCTCGTGGGTCTCGGGATGGATGCGGATAACCTCGTCCGTCCCGAAGAGGGAGACCCAGGGGTGGCCTTCCTCATCCATCACGATCCCGTACGGTCGCGCGCCGCCGGGTTCGTACGGGTTGACGAGAACGTAGTCGCCGCTCCCCATGTCCAGCCGGCCCACCAGGCTCGACTGCTGAGACGTGAACCAGATCCCTCCCTGGCCGTCGAAGACCATCGTGTGGGGATCGCGCGCGTCCCCGGTCGGGAAGACGGTCAGCTCCCCGGTGTCGGGGTGGACCCGCACGATCGTGCCGTTCCGGTTCCCCGCATACCATCCGTAGCCCTCATCGTCCACGATGATCGTGTGGGGGTTCGCGCCGTCCTCGATCTCGTAGTGCCGGAAGGACTGGTCACTGGGGTCGAAGCGGGCCACATAGTTGCCCGCCTGGCCCACGAACCAGACCGTGCCATCGGGGGCGACGTGGGGATCGCGGGTGCGGCCGCCCCAATCGACGTCCCACTCCATCAACTCGTTCACGCCTCCCGGTGGAGCCTGGGCCGCGGCGGGTTCGGGAGAAGCGGCGGGGAGGGCGATCGCACCGGCGGCCGCAAGGGAAAGAGTCGTTCGGACAAACATGGGGGCTGCCTCCGCGGGTGGGTGGGTCGCTGAGTTGTCGCGCCGAACATGGGTCAGCAGGGGCTATACCTCGAGTGTGGGGGCGAGGGTCCGTTGTCGTGGCCACGCCCATTCGCTTCTGGCGGCTTTCGCCGAATGTGATGACCTTCAGGACAATGGCGGGGCTATCCGGACGGAAGGGATCCGGACCCGGTGGAGCGCGAGGCATGGCGAAGCAGAGAGGGCGAATGAAAGCGAACATCCTCGTGGTCGACGACGAGCCCGACATCTCGGCGCTGGTGGCGTATCACCTGGCCCGTGAGTCCTATCGAGTCCGGACGGTCTCCGACGGGGAGGAGGCGCTCGAGGCGATCCGCAAGGAGCGGCCGGATCTCGTGGTGCTCGACCTCATGCTCCCGGGGAGCTCCGGTCTCGACGTCCTCCGTCTGCTTCGCGAGCAGCCGGAGTACCGCTCCCTCCCCGTCATCCTCCTCACCGCACGGGCGGACGAGACGGAGCGGGTGGACGGACTTCGCCTCGGCGCCGACGACTACGTGACCAAGCCGTTCTCTCCGCAGGAGCTGGTGTTGAGGGTCGGCGCGGTCCTCCGCAGAGTGCGGGAGCCCCCGCCCACGGGAACGGGGGGCTCGCTTCTTCGGTCGGGCCCCGTAACGCTCGACACGGACGCGGCCAGCGCGCGGGTGGACGGCCGGACCCTGGAGCTCACTCCGACGGAGTACCGACTCCTCAGGACGCTCCTCGAGCGTCGGGGACGGGTGCAGAGCCGCAAGCAGCTCCTCGATGCGGTCTGGGACACCACGGCCGACATCACCACGCGCACGGTGGACATGCACGTCCAGCGACTGCGCGCGAAGCTCGGAGCGGGTTCGGAGTGGCTCGAGACGGTGCGCGGCTTCGGGTACCGGTTCCGGACGGAGCCGCCCCCGGGAGCCCGATGACCTCCCGCTTCTCTCATCGACTCTTCCTGAGCCACATCCTTCTCGTGGCGGTCGTCGTTCTGGCCATGATCGCCACCACGGACCGGGTGCTGCGCGCGTCGTTTCTCGACACGGCGCGGGAGGAGCTCCAGCGCCAGATCGCCCTGGGTCGCGCCCTCTATGACGAGAGCACCGGAACCTCGCCGGACCCGTTGGCCCGCGAGATCGCGGCGCTGACCAAGTACCGGGTCACGATCATCGCGCCGGACGGGGTGGTGCTGGGGGATTCGGGAGTGGGGCCGGACCAGGTGGCCGAGCTCGACGACCACTCCCAGCGACCCGAGGTGCTGGGGGCGTTGGCTGAAGGCACCGCGCTGACGCTCCGAATGAGCACCTCCGTGGACCTGGAGCTCCTCTACGCGGCGACGCTCACCGAGCGGGGGGAGGTGCTTCGCTTCGCGGTCCCGATCGATCGGATCGACGCGAGGGTGGCGCGAGTCCGGGGATGGCTGCTGAGGATCGGGGGAGGCGCGGTCCTGCTCGCGCTTCTGCTGGCGATCGTCCTCAGCCATGCCCTGAGCCGCAGGCTCGGGCGGATGGGTGAGATCGCTCAGGCGATTGCGGCGGGAAACCTGAGCGCGCGGGTGGAGCCGGAGGGGGGGGACGAGCTCGACGACCTGGGGCACGCCCTCGACGGCCTCGCCGAAGAGCTTCAGCGGCGTCTCGAGGAGCTCGAAGCGGAGCGGGAGGAGATGACGACCCTCATCGACTCCATGGCCGAAGGAATTCTCGCGGTCGCTCCGGACGGGATGATTCTCAGAACGAACCCCGCGGCCCGGACGATTCTCGAACTTCCCGATTTCCTTCGGTCGGTGCCCCTTCAGACGGTGATCCGGCGAGCTCCCTTTCTCCAGCTCGCCCGGAAGGCCGCCCGCGGAGAGGCGGTGGAACCCGCGGAGGTCAGCTACGAAGGGAAGCATCTTCTGGTGACGGCCGAACCCCTACCGCGCGGAGGCGCCGTCCTGGTATTCCTCGACATCACCGAGCTGCGCCGCCTCGAAGGGGTGAGGAAGGACTTCGTGGCGAACGTGTCGCACGAGCTGAAGACGCCCCTGACGGTGATCCGGGGTCACGGCGAAACCCTCCTCGACGACGATCTCCCGGACGACCTCCGCCGCAAGTTCACGGAAAGCGTGCAAAAGAACGCCCAGCGCCTCCAGGACATCCTGGAAGACCTCCTCGACCTCTCGAGGATCGAGTCCGGCGGGTGGCGGCCGGAGCGGACGCCCGTCGATCTGGGAGACGTGGCCCGGGAGGCCTGGCAAACTTTTGCGACCCGCGCGGAGGAGCGGGGGGTGGAGCTCGAACTGCGGTTGGAGCCGGAGGCCCGGGAAGTGCTCGCCGACCGCCGCGGTCTTCACCAGGTCTTCTCCAATCTCTTCAGCAACGCCCTCCGCTACACGCCGAGCGGGGGACGAATCGAGGTGCGATCCCGGCGGGCCGACGACGGCCAGATCGCAGTCGAGGTGAGCGACACGGGAAGCGGGATTCCTTCGGCCCACCTCGGACGGATCTTCGAGCGGTTCTACCGGGTCGATCCGGCCCGCTCCAGGGCCGAGGGCGGAACCGGCCTGGGCCTGTCGATCGTCCGCCATCTCGTGGAGGCGCACGGGGGTCGGGTGGAGGTCGAGAGCGAGCTGGATCGGGGGACGACGATCCGGTTCACCCTTCCGCGCTGACGGAACCGGTGCCGCCTCTCGGTCCTGCGCCGCATGGGCGAGCGGCCCGAGTTCCCCGAAGTTACGCCCCCGTTACACGAAACGTCCACGGTCCGTGACCGAGCGGTCCTAGCCTTGTATCGAAGCTTGGCCGGAGTGGACCATGAACGGGACCAACGTGAGATTCGCGACGAGCATGGACGAGCGTGCCCCCGCCGGAACCACCGGAGCCGAGGCTGCCGCCAGCGGTCGGGATGCGCTGGCGGCCGTGGACCGGGAGATCCCGGACCGGAGCGTGCTGCGGGCCGGGACGCCGGTCCTCGATCCCAATGCCCACCTCGCCACGCTCGAGGGAGAGGAGCTCAACCTCACGCCCACCGAGTTTCGGCTTCTCCACAATCCGATGGAGCGCCAGAGTCGGACCCAGAGTCGGCGTCAGCTCCTCGCGCATTCCTTCTCATGCGGCAAGCTCACCGCCCGGGCCGGAGATGCGGTCACGGGTATGTAACATCAAGGTCCCGGGGCTTACATTCGTGCGCGCTAACGTCCTGGGGATCCGCGGAATCGAGGAGGGGAACGGTGCGAGGTCGAGGTCGGGGTGGGGAGCCGGGGAGAACAATATTCGCACCCGGGGTGAGGTGGGGTCTCGGAGCCGGAGCCTTCCTGGTCGCGTACTTCTTGATCCTGCCTCCAGGTCTCGATGCCCAGGACGCGGACGACGACGTCGAATCTCCCTTCGAGCTCAACCTCTCGGCTCGTCTGCAGGTCCGTCACACCGTCTCCGATCCGTCCGACGGGGATCGCACGGCTTCGACCAGAATTCGCCGGGCCCGCCTGGCCCTTTCCGGGGCGGCCTACGGTGACTTCGACTACCTGGTCCAGGCGGAGCTGTCCGGACCCGGCACGCACCTGGTCGACGCCTTCGTTCGCTACCGCTTCGCTCCCTGGCTCGCTGTGCGCTTCGGGCAAGGGAAGGTCGAGTACGGCAGGCAGTGGATCACCTCCTCCCGCGATCTTCAGCTCGCGGATCGCTCCATCGTCGACGGGCGGTTCTCGGTCGGCCGTGACCAGGGGGTGTCGATCGGCGGACGTCTCGCGGGCGAGCTCTTCGAGTACTCGCTGGGGGTGTTCAACGGAAACGGGATCAATCAGCCGACGAACGACAACGGCCGCTTCATCACGACGGCCCGGGCGGTCGTCACGCCCCTGGGGGCTCTCGACCCGGTGGAGGGGGCCCACGACCGGCCGGACAGCCCAAAGGTGGCGCTGGGAGTTGCGGTGCTCCGGAACGGCATCGGGGAGCGAGGAGCCGTGACCGACATTTCCCGATGGAATGTGGAAGGGGCCTTCGAGCTGTCCGGATTCAGCCTGGTCGGGGAGTACCACCGCGAGAGCAGCGAGCCCCCCGCTGCCGATCGCCTGAGGACCCAGGGTTGGTACGTCCAGGGCGGCTATCTCCTCGAAGGCGGGGGGCACGAGCTCGTGGTCCGGCGCGCCGTCGTCGATCCGATCGGAGCTGTGGGGGGCGCAATCGAGTCGCGGGTGGGCTACAACCGCTACCTGCACGGCCACCGGGTGAAGCTGCAGGCCGATCTGGCCCGGATCCGGGACCGGGAGCGAGCGACGAGCGACCGGGCGCTTCGGCTCGAGTTCCAGCTCACACTCTGACGGGCGACCCTCCCCCGGAATTCCCTCCTAGAGGCCGTCCACACGGGGAGCGGTCCCTTCGGGCCCCACCGTTACGAGGCCAAGCCCTTCCCGTTACATCTCCGTGACAATTCCCCTTCAGCTTTCACCTGATCCTCGAACGCACCGGGATCGGGGCTCGATCCCGTGCGCGGTTCCTCACCCTTCAGGAGATCGGGGCCTCGATGAGAGTCGGACGACATCGCGTGTTCGAGGGCTCGGCGGCGGCCGGGCTCGTCGCCTTCGCCCTTGCCGCGTGCGCCGGACCGGATGGCGGCGGCGACCAGATCCTCACCGGTGCGGGCGCGACCTTCGCGATGCCCCTCATCACGGTTTGGGCGAGCGAGTACGAGGCGGAGCGGGGCGGACGCGTCAACTACAACTCGATCGGCTCCGGGGGTGGAATCCGGGCGCACATCGACCGGACCGTGGACTTCGCGGCCTCGGAGGCCCCCCTCACGGTCGAGCAGTTCGAGCGCGCTCCCGGCACGCTCACCCTGCCGTTCACGATCGGCACGGTGACGATGGCCTACAACGTGCCCGGGATCGAGGAGCTCCGGCTCACGGGCGAGGTGCTGGCGGAGATCTACCTGGAGCGTATCACCCGATGGAACGACTCGGCGCTGCAGGAGCTGAATCCGGGAGTGGATCTCCCCGACAGGGCGATCGTGGTCGTGCACCGCTCCGACGGGTCGGGGACCACCTACGTCTTCACGGACTACCTGAACAAGGTGAGCGACGACTGGACCGAGCGCGTCGGGTACGGGACCGCGGTTTCGTGGCCTACGGGCATCGGCGGAAACGGGAACGAGGGCGTGGCCGGGGCCATTCGCAACAATCCCTACTCGCTGGGATACATCGAGCTCTCCTACGCGAGCAGCCTGGGAATGCCCACCGCCTTCGTGCGGAACCGAGCGGGGGTCTACCTCCAGCCGACCCTCGAAGGCGGCACCGCCGCCGCTGCGGCGGCGGTCGATGCCCTCCCCCACGGCCACGAGTCGTGGCACGAGGTGAGCTTCACCGACGCGCCGGGCGACGACTCCTACCCGATCTCCTCCTTCTCCTACTTCTTCGTGTACGAGGACCTCGGCCGCCTTGCATCCCGGGAGCGCGCGGAGGCGGTCGTGGATTGGCTCGCGTGGACCCTCGAGGATGGACAGGCGTTCAACAGCGCCGTGAGCAACGCGGCGATTCCCGAGAGCGTTCAGGCGCTCAACGTCCGCACGCTGGACCGCATCACCTTCGACGGTGAGCCGCTGAGGTCGAGGTGAGCCGATCGGTTGCGCCTCTTCCCGGGCGGGACGGGCGGGCTCGCCGGCACCTGCGCCAGCGGTGGTTCCGGTATGCCACCGGGGCGTTGGCGCTCTTGGTGGTGGTGGTAGTCCTCCTGATCGTGCAGCAGCTCTGGGTGCAGTCGCGGCCGACCTGGAGCGAGTGGGGACTCGGGTTTCTGGTGCGCACCACCTGGAATCCGGTGCAGGGAGAGTTCGGAGCTCTTCCCTTCATTGCGGGCACGCTCCTCACGAGCCTCATGGCCCTCCTCATCGCGGTGCCGATCAGCATCGGGATCGCGATCCTCCTCTCCGAGTATGCTCCCCGACGGCTCCGCGACCCGCTGATCTTCGTCGTGGAGCTTCTGGCGGCGGTGCCTTCGGTGGTCTTTGGGCTGTGGGGGATCTTCGTCCTCGCTCCTCTCGTGCAGCAGCACGTGATGCCGGTGGTGGCGGCGAGCCCTCTGGGGCTGCTTCCCTTCTTCGGGGAGCCGGGGCCGGGGTACACACTCTTCACCGCGAGCCTGATCCTGGCCGTGATGATCATTCCCATCATCGCTTCATTAAGCCGGGAGGCGCTCATGGCGGTCCCGCGCGACCAGAAGGAGGCGGCGCTCGCGCTGGGGGCCACCCGCTGGGAGGCGACTCGCCACGTGGTCCTGACCTACGCGCGAGGGGGGATCTTCAGCGCCGCGGTGCTGGGGCTGGGGAGGGCCCTGGGTGAGACGATGGCGACCACGATGACGATCGGAAACCGGGTGAACCTGACCCTGGACTACTTCCAGTCCGGCTACTCCATGACCGCGATCATCGCGAACGAGCTGCGCGAGGCGGCCAGCGAGATCCACGTGAGCTCGCTGGTGGCGATCGGGCTCGTCCTCTTCCTGATCTCCTTCCTGCTCAACTCGCTGGGGCGCCTTCTCCTCATGCGCACCCACACGCCGGGCACCTGACGTGGATACGGCCTCCGCACCGCCTCGGGCGCTCCGGCTCCGACTCCGCCACCTGCGCGATCGGCTCCTGGTCGCGCTCTGTCTCGTGGCTCTCGCGCTGGCGGTCATCCCACTGGTGTGGGTTCTGTGGGAAGTGGTCGGCGTGGGCGTGCGACATGTGTCCTGGGAGTTCTTGACCACCCTCCCACAACCTCCCACGGTCGGCGGTGGCGGGTGGGCGAACGCGATCGTGGGTTCGGTGGTGGTGGTGGGGATGGCGATGGTCATGGGCGTGCCCGTCGGGGTGGCGACTGGCATCTACATGAGCGAATACGGGGACAACCTGCTGGGGAAGAGCGCCCGCTTCCTCTCGGAGGTGCTGGCGGGCCTCCCCTCCATCGTGGCGGGAATCGTCGCCTACGGCCTGATCGTCGTCACCATGGGACGCTTCAGCGCCGTATCGGGGTCGGCGGCGCTGGCTCTTCTCTTCATCCCCATCGTGGCGATCACCACCCAGGAGGCTCTCAAGATGGTGCCGGGGCACCAGCGTGAGGCATCCTTCGCCCTCGGCGTCTCCGAGGCCGCGACGACGCTCCGGGTCGTGCTTCCGGCCGCGATGGGAAACGTGCTCACGGGGGTCATGATCGCGACGGCCCGGATCGCCGGGGAGACCGCGCCGCTCCTCTTCACCGCCTTCAACAGCCGCTACTGGATGGAGGGAGTCGACCGCCCCACCGCCACGATTCCGGTCAACATCTACTCCTACGCGATCAGCCCCTTCGAGCACTGGCACCAGCAGGCCTGGGCCGGCGCCCTCGTGCTGCTCGCGATGGTTCTGGCATTGAACGTCGCGGCGCGGACGCTGTGGGCCAGGCGGGCGCGTTTCATGGCCGGAGACTGAAGTGAGGTACGGACGGGACATGCTTCGGGAATCGAGGGTACGACGAGGAGACTTGCGTGGCTGAGCAGATGATCACCCGGGATCTGAAGGTCTCGTTCGGTGACCACCAGGCGGTAAAGGGGGTGGACATGGAGATCCGGCCCCGGGCCGTGACGGCGATCATCGGACCGAGCGGATGCGGGAAGACCACCTTCCTGCGGGCCCTGAACCGGATGCACGACCACACGCCCTCCGCCCGGGTGAGCGGCGAGGTGCTTCTGGGCGACAGGGATATCTACGGGGACGGGGTCGATCCGGTGGAGCTCCGGATCCGGGTCGGCATGGTCTTCCAGCGTCCGAATCCGTTTCCGACCATGAGCATCCGGGACAACATCACTTTTGCGCCCAAGCGGCACGGGTTGGCCAAGGGGAAGGCGCTCGACGATCTCGTGGAGAGGGTCCTCCGCCAGGCGGCCCTGTGGGACGAGGTCAAGGACCGGCTGGGGGCCAGCGCCGTGGGTCTCTCGGGCGGCCAGCAGCAGCGGCTCTGCATCGCGCGAGCGCTCGCCGTCGAGCCCCGGGTGCTCCTCATGGACGAGCCCGCGAGCGCGCTCGATCCGACGGCCACGCAGCGGATCGAGGATCTCATCTACGAGCTGAAGAAGGACTACACCATCGTGATCGTCACGCACAACATGCAGCAGGCCGCCCGGGTGTCCGACTACACGGCCTTCTTCTACATGGGGCTCTTGGTCGAGTTCGGGGAGACCGACGGGCTCTTCACCAACCCCCGGGAGGAGCGCACCGAGGCCTACATCACGGGGAGATTCGGATGACGGCGCCTCGAGAAGCCCGGCATCTCCGGGATGAACTCGATTTTCTCCGTTCCCAACTCCTCGAGATGGCGGGATTGGCCGAGGATCTGGTCGAGATGGCCGTGGCCGCCCTCGTCGCGAATGACGAGGAGAAGGCGGATGCGGTCATCCTGGGCGACCGCGAACTGGATGCGATGGAGGTGGAGATCGAGGACGCGTGCATCAGCCTCCTTGCGCTTCACCAGCCGGTGGCCCGGGACCTTCGATTGATCACGATGGTGATGAGGATCTCGAACGACCTGGAGCGGGTCGGGGATCACGGGGTGAACATCGCGGAGTCGGTTCGGCACCTGGATGCGAAGCCGCCTCTTCACCGGTTCCCCCAGGTCGAGGAGATGGCGCGCATCGCGCAGGGCATGTTGGCCGACTCCCTCGACGCCTTCGTGCGCCGGGATCCGGAGCTGGCCCGAGCGGTGTGCCTGCGGGACGACCGGGTCGACGGCCTGAACGATTCCCTCTTCCGGAGCCTCCTGACCCACATGATGGAGGATCCCCGTCGGATCGGGATCGCGATGTCGCTGATCCTGGTCGGGCGCAACCTCGAACGCGTCGCGGACCTCGGCACGAACGTAGGCGAAGACGTCTACTACCTCGTGACGGGGACGAGCATCAAGCACGCCCAGAAGCTCGGCGAGGTCGGACCTGACCACGCCGCTGGAGGCTGATCGGGTCGCCGTGGGGGGACCCGGTCGCCGCCGGCCGAAGGTGGTGGTCGTGTTGCGGGGGGGACTCAGAACTCGTTCGAGAAGGACACGAGCTTGTAGCGCCCGTTCCACTCGAGGATGCTCCCGAAGAGCCTTTCTTCCACCTGTTCCCCGGTGGGCAGCTCCCCCAGCACCGTGCACTCGTGCCAGATCCAGCCCTCCCCGAACCCCTCCCCATCGTCGGGGCAGCGCGTTTCGGAGTAGTGGAGCTCCTCGCCCAAGTAACGGCTGAGGAGGCGGGTGAGGCCCCTCGAGCTGCGGTTCTGCTGGTGGTACCAGACCAGGGCGGGGGAAAGCTGATAGGGTCGGCTCGTGTACATCGTGTGGGGATAGTAGAGCCAGGCGAATTCGTCTCGGGTCAGCGCGAGCGAGAGCACGGCGGCGGTGTCGGCTCGCTCGAGGGCGTCGATGAGACTCTCGACGAGCGACTCCCGGGAGCCCGCCCCTCCTGCCAGCTCCTGCACCTCCTCGGTGTCCTCACGAAACCGACGGAGCTCCTCCTCGGGAGGAAAGACGCTGTCGACGTGGATGGGTGCCCGGGAGAGTTCGGCCGCCTCAGACTCCCCCGCGCCCGGGATTTCGCATCCCCCGAGAGCTGCGGCAATGAGGAGGCCCACCGGGAGGAAGCCGGCCCAACGCAGGATCGCCGGACGAAGGCTCGCCGCAACCGGTCGGGTGTCGAGGGGACGGCATCGGCTGGCGAATCGCGGTGTCGGATGTGAGCTCATGGCTTGTTCAATGCCTTCGATGCGGTTGCGAGGGCGCCGGAAACGGGTTCGGCGACGCCCCTCTGGAGGGAGGGACGCCGCCGAAGCTCCGCTGGGTCAGTTGTGGGCGTAATAGGTCCAGCCCTCCCACCACGCGGGGCCGTCCGGATCGGCCGCCCCCCGGTAGGGGGTCGGGGTCACGAATCCTTCGGCCGCCTGCCGGAGCTGCGGCGAGAGAACCGAGAAGTCGGTGAGTCCCCCGGTCGCGATCGGCGAACCCGCGGCCGGCCGCCAGTCGAACGCGTCCGCCGAGACTCCCACCGTGTTTACGGGGAAGGCGCGGAAGAGCTGCGCCGTGGGCACGGTGCCATCTTCCAGGGCGTGGCTCGCGAGGACGAGGGAGTACTGGGCTCCCTCGCCCGAGCCGGGCTCGGGACCGTCCTGGAAGATCTGGTCGTTCTCTGTGAAATAGATGTTGCGGATGTCGAAGAACCCCTGCTCGTATCGCTCATTCGTCTGGTCGCCGCGGAAGGAGACGCCCGCGGCGGGCGTTCCCTCCCGCTGGTAGCGGGCCACGACGCCGTTTACGTAGAGTCCCCCCGTGCCCCGACGGAGCATCATCCCGATGTTTCCGCTCGAGCTGTCCCATACTCCGGCCGGCGGCCCGATCAGGGTGAAGTTCGCGAAGACCGGAACGGTGTAGGGTTCCGATGCACTCCGATTCGCGTCACCTGCGTTGCAGTTCTCGGCCCAGCATCCGTCGTTTTCGATCCCCTGTGGGTCCGATGCCGCGCCGCCGGCGAGTCCCGGCCGCGGCTCGGGCTGGACCGACTGGAAGGCGATCGCGTGCTGCACCCGACCCACGAACCCCTCGGAGGCGTCCAGGTGGTCGTCCGCCGACTCGTAGGAGATCAGGTAGCGACCGTCCACCGCGCCGCCGAACCATTCGAAGGAGTCGTCGAGGCCGAGCAGGACCTGCACGTACTCGATCGTGGTCCCGCGGCCCACCGCCGCCATGGTGAGGGAGTTGAGCTCTTCGTTGGGCGCCGTCGGGAACCCGGCGAACTCGATTCGGACGTAGCGCAGGACGCCGCTGTCGTCGTCGTTGTCGTTTCCCCCGGAGTAGTCGACCAGGGGGTTGATATCGGAGGTGCCGGTCCCCTCGATATAGGTGGGCGCGCCGCGGTTCGTGATCCCGTTGCCCACGATGATCACCCCGCCCCAGTCACCGGGCCGACGCTGGCCCACCGGGCGCTCGGAGGTGAAGACAATGGGGGCCGTCGCGGTGCCTTCCGCCATGATCTTCGCACCTCTCAGGACGAAGAGGGACGAGCCCGGGATGTCGAAGTCCCCGACGATGCGGGTGCCGGGCTCGATGGTGAGGGTGGCTCCGTTGGCCACCTTGATAAACCCCGACAGCTTGTAGACGGTGTCGGCGTAAAGGGTGCGGCTCTCCAGAAGGTCTTCGCAGAGGACGCCGGGATCGCAGTTGGTCACGTCTCCCCCGTTGCCGCCACCGTCTCCACCCCCGTTCCCGGGGCCGGAGGGACTGGAGTCGTCGTCGCAGGCGACCAGGAAAGCGGCCAGGGTAAGCCCTATCGCGAGGCTTCTGAGCTGCTTGGGCTTCATGGATTTCGATTCCTTCGCTTGAGTGTCGTCAGGACCGGTCATGGCTACCAGCTCCACGAAACCCCGGCCGAGAGGCTGCGTCCGGAATGATGGAACTCCCGGACGATCGGGCCCTGGACCACCTCGTGGGGTGCGTCCAGGACGTTCTTGAGATCGAGTTTCCCCGAGGCGTTGCCTGGAAGGGGAAAGCGGATCGACAGGTCGAGCAGGTTTCGTGGGCGCTCGACGACGTTGCGTACCTGGCTTCCGGAGGCCCTTGCGTTCATGATTCTCTTTCCGACCACGTTGAAGAGGAGGGAGGCGGAGAGGCCGTCGTCGCTCTCGGCGTAGGTCACTCCCGCGTTCGCCACGTACGGGGCCTGGCCTACCATGGCGCGATCCGCATCTCCCTCGCGTCCGGTGCGGACCCGGCTGCGCATGACCGTCACGTTCGTGAAGACCGAGAAGGGCTCCAGGCCCGGGTGGAGCCGGTGCAGGCCGGCATCGACTTCCAGTTCGGCTCCGTAGTTCGTCGCGCTGTCCGCGTTCTCGAAGGTGCGCGTGTTGGTCCCGGATCGGGCCAGGAAGCGCTGCTCGATGGGGTTGTCGAACCACTTCCCGAAGACGCCGAAGGAGATCACCTCGCCGGGCTCCGGATACCACTCCCAACGGAAATCCAGGTTGTGGATCAAGGTCCGCTCGAGCTCCACGTTTCCGATGACCTGCTCGCCTCCCAGCACCTCGCGGTAGGCGATGGGCGCGATCTCCCGGTATTCCGGACGGGCGAGGGTGCGGGTCGCCGCGAGACGGAGCTGGTGCGTCTCGGACATGCGGATCCGGGCCGAGAGGGAGGGGAGGAGGTCGAAATAGTCCTTCGACACCGAGAACCCCTGGCCGAGCTGATTCTCGGCGTTGAGGTCCAGGCGGTACCCTTCCACGCGGGCCCCGCCCACCACCTGAATCCGCTCGGTGGGGCTCGCTTCGGCCATCAGGAAGCCGGCGTAGAGCCAGTCGCTCGCGTCGTAGGAGCCGCCCGCGAGCTCCCGGGAGAGGATGAAGTGGTCGTCCCCGGGCCCGGCGAAGCGGCCATCGAAGAACTGCTCGGGCGGCTGCGCCCAGCGGGGATCGTTGGGCGACCAGTGGAAGGGCTGAATCCGGAAGGCGTCGCTCCAGGCGTCGCGGTCCGTGCTGCGCTGGAGGAGCCCGAGGCGGAGGCGGTGCGGCCGGAAGGGATCGTTCCCGAGCGAGAGGGCGTACTCGGCGCTGCCTTCCAGCGAGCCCTCGTCGACCGTTGCGAAGGAACGCACCGCCCCCTCGAAGTCCTTGAACCAGATCGGCTCTTCCGGGTCGAGCCAGGTGACGAACTCGGAGCGGTCGGGCTCGGCCCGGTTCACCGTGGACCGGCTGAGCGACCAGTCCAGACGGTGTCGCGGCCCGAGTTGATGCTCGGCGCTGAGCTGGTGCGAGCGCACGGCGCGTTCGACGTAGGTGAGCTGGTCGATCCTCACGTGCGAGCGCGTGTTCTCATCGGTGCCGGTCTCGCGACGAGCCTGGTTGTCGGAGCTCCGATTGAAGTTGTTCGTCAGGTGAAGCTGGGTATGGTTCCCGAAGAGCGCGCTGACCTTGACGAGGCCTCCCCAGAGGACGGAGCTCGCCCCCTCCTCCCCGTCGTAGCGATCGATTTCGGTCTCCCCGGTGCCGACGCGCGCTCGTCTCTGGTCCAACTTGACCTCGTCGCTCGTCGAATAGGTGAGCGACCCCAGGTATCCCACGGTGGCCCCGGCCAGAGTGGCCGAGCCGCCCAGGCTCCCCGACATGGAGGTCGGAAGCCGGCCCGATTCCTCATTCACCGTCCATGCGTTGCGGAACGAGTTGACGACCTGGTTGACCTCCGGGCCCCGCGTCACCGTGCCCGAGAAGTTCTGGGCGGGAGCCGGTATCGTACGAGCGTCGCGGCCCAGCGCCAGCCACTCGCCTCCTTCGGTGGGCGCCCGGAGGATCGAACGTCCGGTCACGCCCGGCTGGTAGCCCGTGGACATCGAGAACGAGTAGATCTGCTGGGCGGGGAAGTCGGGCGTGCGTAGGTCCACCGAGCCGCCGGCGAAGTCGCCCGGCTGGTCCGGAGTGAAGGTCTTGCTGGTCGACACGGCCTGGAGGATGCCCGCCGGAAACAGATCCAGCGGGACGGTCTTGCGTTCCGGGTCCGGGCTCGGGATCCGTGCCCCGTTGAGGGAGCTCGTGGTGTAGCGCTCACCCAGCCCGCGCACGAAGACGTGCTTGCCGTCCTGGACGGTGACGCCGCTCACCCGACGGACCGCAGCGGCCGCGTTCCCGTCGGGGGACCTCGAGATCCGCTCGGCGGAAAGACCGTTCAGCAGGCCCGGTGCGAGGCGCTGCTCGTTCAGGACGCTGACGACGCTCCCTCGCTCCTTTCGGGCGGTCACGGTCAGGCCCTCCACGTCGATGACCTGCCGCTCGAGGAGGAGGTCGAGCCTTACGGTCCGGTCTCCCTCGATCTCTACGTCCGTCACCGTCTTCGGAGCGAACCCGAGCAGGTTCACGGTGACCGTCACGGTGCCTTCGGGCAGCCCATCGAGCTGGTAGCGCCCTTCGACACCCGCCATCACGCTCCGCGAGGTGGTTTCCACGGCGATGTGGGCGCCCGGAAGCGGGGCGCCGGACTCCCCGTTCAGAACCTGTCCGGTGAGGCGACCCGCGCTGCCGACCTCCTGGGCGGCGACCGGGGCTTGGGTCGCCAGGGCAAGGGGCAGGGCGAGCAGGAGAGCCAGAACCCGATTTCGGATGTATGCGGCCATGACCGGAGCCTCTCTTTCGTCGTGATGTCGTCACCGGTGTTCATGGACGGACCCCACGGCGATCCGTCCCCGCTTCCCCCGCGATGGAGTGAGCGGACCGAAGGTGGAGGCGGACGCGCTTCCGCCCTCGGTGATGAAGGATCGGGGGGGGCGGTAACGGCGGAGGCGTCCATTCGGTAACCGTTTCGTAACCGAACACGCTTGGGTCTGTGGGACGGAGAGGACTTCGCGTCCTCCGGGCTCCGATCTCGGCTGGATCCCGAAGGCGCTCTCATTCGACTTGGCGGTCCCGTACGAGACCCGGGTGCCTCGGCTCGCTGCCCGGACTTCCTGCCCGGACTCGCTGAGTCGATCGCTCCCCTGGCCCCTGCCGGTTTCCGCGAGGCAACGGCATGACGTGCCGGTCATGACAACGAATCTCTGACTCAGGACACGAGGGGCCGTCAGGTATTGCCTCTTGGGGTGCAATCACGAGCGGGTGGTATTCTGAGAGGCAAGTTGTCGTAGCTTGCCCTGTGGGGAGCAATTTACTACCCTTGCGACATGGACGAGACCTACTTTGCCCTGATCGGAGACCTCGTCGCTTCTCGACGCATGGAGGACCGGCGAGGCGTGCAGCGGAAGCTGAGCACGGTTCTCGAGGCGCTGCAGGAGGAGCTGGGAGATGCGGTCGCGGCTCCCTTTCGCCTCGTCGCCGGAGACGAAGTCCAGGGGCTCCTCCGCGACCCGGAGGCGGTCGTCGCGGTGTTGAGGCGCATCGGAGACGAGGTCCACCCCGAGCGGCTCGTCTGGGGGCTCGGGGCAGGTCCGGTCGCGACCGACCTCTCAGAGGACATCTCTCTGGTCGACGGGCCGTGCCTTCACCGGGCGCGCGACGGGGTGCGAAAAGCCGGTCGGAGTGGTCGATGGCTGGAACCGGAGGGGCTTCCTCGCCTGGAGACGGAGGTTCTCGGGGCGCTTTTCGCCCTGTTGGGTGCGATCCGTGCGGATTGGACGGCCAGAGAGCTCGAATATGTTCGGGAAGCGAGAGGTCGCTCCCAGCGAGATGTGGCCGAGCGGTTCGGCGTGAACGAGTCCACGGTCAGCCGCGGTCTCGCCCGTGCGCATTTTCGCTCGGTGCTGGACGGAGAAGACGCGGCTCGGGCGATCTTCCGCTCCCTCCGGGCTCCGCTCTCCGGAGTCGACCGATGACGGCGTCGGGTGCGAGCCTGGCGGCCTTCATCCCCAGTGCGACCGAACAGCCGCTTTTGTGGCTCTTCGTGGCCGCCCATCTCCTGGGCGACGCCCTGCTGCACTCGGGATCCAGGGGGCGCGACGAGAACCGCGCACCGTCGCTCCTCGTCCGGATCTCGACCGTGGTCGGGATCCACCTGGTCGTCGTAGCGCCCATTCTCCGTCCTTCGGTCCTGCTCGCTGCATCGTTGGCCGCGGCCGCGCACGTCGTCGTCGGCCGGGCGGAGCAAGGATCCGGGCACACGCACACCCGACGAATCGGGTCCTTCCTCGCAGTCCAGGTCGGGCATCTGACCATCGCGGCGACGGCCGCGATCCTGTTCGCACTTCGCGGAGACCCCCGTCCCCATCTCCCGTTCGACGTCCTGACCACCTGGACGGCCGTGGTGTTCACGGCGGGAGTGTTCGCCTTCGTGTGGAGCGGCGGAGACACGATCGTGCGGGCGACCCTGAGATCCGTCCGCGTCCCGCTGAATTCCGCTGAGGGCTCGGATCTCGACGAGGGCCCGGAGAAGGCGCCTGAAACCGGCCCTCCCGGCAGCGGGAGGATGATCGGGATCCTCGAGCGGACCATCGCGCTCATCCTCCTCCTCCTGGGCGAGTGGACGGCGCTTGCACTCCTTCTGGCCGCCAAGTCCATCGCTCGGTTCGAGGAATTGAAGCGGAGGGAGTTCGCCGAATACTACCTCATCGGAACGTTGACCAGCCTGCTGGTGGCGATCCTGGCGGGGGTCGTGCTCACGGCGGTTTGGGCCGCTGCCGGCTTCCCCTGAGAGCTCGCCGGTCCCTCATCCACGAAATTCGTTGTTCGGTGGCTCGACCAAGCGTACGATGAAGGTGCCCCCAAGTCGACGCTAGATGCGAGGAGCGGACCATGAACACGAAGGGAGATCGAGGAATCCGGACGCCGCTGGCAGCGGCCCTCTTCCTGGCCCACCTGGCCCTCTTGTCCGGCCCTGCGGCCGTCGAGGCGCAGGCTCCTCCCGATCAGCCGCCGGACCACTGGGGCCCGGTCTCCATCAGCCTGGAGGACGTGGACTACCCGCACCCGGTCTCCTACGTGGAGTTTACGCTCTACGGGGAGGACGTGCGCATGGCCTTCATGGACGTGCAGCCGACGGGCCAGGCGAACGGTCGGAATGTGGTCCTCCTGCACGGCGGCAACTACTTCGCCAAGTCCTGGGAGTGGACGATCGAGGCGCTGAGCGAGGCGGGATTCCGGGTCATCGCGGTCGACCAGATCGGCTACGGGAAGTCCTCGAAGCCAATCATCCCCTACAGCCTGGACATGCATGCCGCGAACACCAGGCGGGTTCTGGATCACCTCGGGGTGGAGCAAGCGGCGGTGGCGGGGCACTCCTACGGGGGCATGGTCGCGACCCGGTTTGCGCTGGCCTACCCGGACGTGACCACCCACGTGGCGCTCGTGAACTCGATCGCCCTCTCCGACAATCGAGCCGGGCAGGCGTGGAGCGAGCCGCAAGCCTCTCCCGTCCACAGCTACGACACGGCTCGCAACATCATACGGGGCCATGTGGTCGAGTGGGACGACGCCTACCTCGAGTATGTGCGCATCCACTACGGCTGGGGGCTGAGCGGTGACTGGCCCCGCCTCGCCATGGTGCGGGCGCTGAACAGCAACGTGATCCGCACGACGCCGATCGTCTACGACTGGCCGCAGATCGAGGCTCCGTCCCTGGTCATCGGTGGGGAAGAGGACGGGCCCCGCTTTCCGGAGTTCGCCCGGAACGCCGCGGAATCCTTCCCGAACGGCCGACTGGTGCTCTTTCCGAACGTGGGCCACAACCCCCACTGGGAGGCGCAGGACCTCCTTCATCCCGCGCTGATCGAGTTCTTCCTCGACGAGGAAGGCGGGCAGGACGGGTCGGATCGCTGACGGGGCCGCATGGAGGTGAGAGCGAGGGGCGTGGGCCGGATCCGGCTCGCGCCCCTCGCTTGTTGATCCTTCTGAATCCCACGTCGGGGTCCGGGGCAGAATCCGACGAGATCGAGGGCTGGGTTTCGACTCGCGAGGAGGCGGAGCTCCGCGCCACCTTCGGGGCGGGGGACGCGCGGCGGTGGGCAAGGGAAGCGGCCTTCGCCGGAACCGAGATCGTGGCGGCTGCAGGGGGCGACGGTACGGTTCGCGAGGTGGCCCTCGGCATTCTCGAAGCCGAGGACTCCGAGACGGCCCTGGGAATCGTCCCGATGGGCACGGGAAATGATCTGGTCCGATCGCTGGGGGTTCCGCTGGAGATTCCCGAAGCGCTGGCTCTGCTGGAACGGGGGACCCCGCGTCCGATGGACGTCGTCCGACTCACGATGGACGGGCACCCCGATTCCTTCTTCTTGAACGCCTTCACCGGCGGGTTCTCCGGTGCCCTTCACGACGCGCTCGACGAGGAGGTGAAGCGGACCTGGGGGCCTCTTTCCTACGTCCGCTGCGGCATCGAGACCTGGGGGGAGCGATGCCTGTATCCCATCCGCATCGAGATCGACGGTCGCGAGGGAAGCTACGAGGTCCTCAATGTCGCCGTGGCGAACGGGACGACGGCAGGCAGCGGCATCCCCGTGGCGCCCAGGGCCGACCTCTTCGACGGCGAGCTCGACATCACGCTCATCCTCGACGCTCCGCTCCTCCAGCTTCCCGGTCTGGCAGCCCATGTCCTGGCAGGGGACATGCACGATCACGAGGCGCTCGTGCGCACGAGAGGGCGGGTCGTCCGATTGAGCTCAGGGTCCCCGCTTCCCGTGAGCGTCGATGGGGAAGCGTTCGAAGCCTCCCAGTTTCAACTCGAAGTCCACGCCACCCGATTGCCCGTAGTGGTGGCAGCATCGCCCGTCGACGGACGGGATCAGTCCGGATAGATCTGAAGCAGGGGAAGGTCGAGCGTGTCGAGAGAGATTTCCCCGGGGATCGGTCGCACGTCGGTCGCCTGGATCTTCGTGGACGGGCACTCGCGGCTGGGAGCATCCTGGTTTCGGATCGCCTCCTGGGTCGCGGTCTTGGCGATCCGGGTCGCGCGGATCCCGCCGTCGGTGCCGATCAACTCGTACAGGAAGTGGGTCCTCGGCTCGAGGGAGGTGGTGTTGTAGGAGAAGCTGACCTCGATCATCGCATGTGCGCCGCATTCGTGACCCGTGTGCAGGAAGACGTGATCCGGAGCTTCGTAGGTGTCCAGCCAGACGCCGAGTCCTTGCTGCCAGCGCACCTCCGAGTCGAGCCACCAGCGGGCCAGGTCGATCTGGTGCACACTGCAGTCCACGAGGGGGCCGCCCTCCTCCACCGCCTGCGGCTCGGATGACGACGCAGACGCGGGCTCGCTCGAACCGCCGAACGGACCGAGGGTAGCAAAGCGCGACCGCCGACATTGGACACAGGAGACGTCTATGACCCACCTGCTCAAGAAAGCGTTCGACGAGGCGAGCAAGCTCTCTCCAGAAGAGCAGGACGCGCTGGCGAAGCGGCTCCTGGAGGAGCTGGCCATGGAGGATCGCTGGTCGAAGACCCTCGAACGTTCGGGTGAGTTGCTGGAGGAGCTGGCAGATGAGGCTCTGGCCGAGAACGCGGCGGGAGACACGGGGACGTTTGATCCAGCCGATTTGTGAAATCCCTTACCACCCACCGCTTTCGAAAGGCCCTCGGCGATCTTGCGGAACATATCCAACAACGGGCTCGGAAGGCCTATGGGCTCTTCAATCATGATCCCTCCCACCCGAGCCTTCAGTTCAAACAGGTCCACCCGAGCCGTCGGATTTGCTCCGCCCGAGTGAGTCTCGGTTGCCGCGCACTTGCCGTCCGGGAGGGAGATCGTCTGATCTGGTTCTGGACCGGCTCCCACGCTGACTACGAAGACCTGCTTTCCCGATAGCTCTGCCGGAGCTCTTCACGGCTCGCCCCGACGACGTCGGCCCCGAACTTGCACTTCTGAAGTCGTCCAAAGAAAATCGGAAGGACCCGACCGGCCGCCGTTCCGCGTGCGCGGCGCGCGCGTCGTACGCCGCACGCGCCTCCCCGCTCTCTTCCATGAAGACACATTCCCCGACGAGCGTTCGACCTCTGCGACTGGAAGCGGCCCCGCCGATCGACCGGGCAGGCCGCGAGGTGCAGCAATGACCCCGCCTCCCCTCCGCTGGGGCCGGTGGTTGCACTCCCAGGTCGCGTATTGGACCTTCCGCTTCGCGGCCACGCTCTCGACGCCGGGGCTGCTCGTTGCAGCCCTCTTCTTCGCGGGGTCGCTCACGCCCAGCCTCCTCCCCCGTTCTTTCGCAATGCAGGGTGTGCTCTCGGGAGCCTCCCTGGCCGCGGGCTACGGGGTGGGGGTGTTCGGCCGCTGGCTCTGGGGCTACGTGGAGCTGCCACTGCCGCGCGAAACAGTGCAGCGGGTCGCGACCCTCGTTGCGGCGGGCGTTTCGGTGACCACTGCCCTGATCTTCCTCTACACGGCGGCCGAGTGGCAGAACTCGATCCGGGTGCTGATGGAGCTCGAGCCGGTGGACAGCGCCCAACCGTTTCGCGTGGGGGCGATCGCCGTGCTGGTCTCGGTCACGCTCCTCGGCGTCGGACGTCTGTTCGCGTGGACCTTTCGGTCGATTTCCACCTGGCTGGACCGCTTCATTCCGGCTCACGTGGCGAACGTGGCGGGCGCGGTGCTCGCGATCGCACTCTTCTGGATCGTGCTCAATGGCGTCCTCTTCCAGTTCGCGATCGGGACCATGGACGCGTCCTTTCAACAGGTCGACGCCCGCATCGAGCCGGAGTTCGCTCAGCCAACGGATCCGGGACGCACCGGGAGCTCGGCATCGCTCCTGGCGTGGGACGACCTGGGACGCCGGGGGCGGGAGTTCGTCGCGGCGGGGCCCACGCTCGCGGATCTGCAGGACTTCTTCGGGCCCGAGCCCATCCATCCGCCGATCGAGCCCATCCGGGTGTACGTCGGCCTGAACTCGGCGGAGACGATCGAAGAGCGGGCCCGCCTGGCGCTCGAGGAGCTGGAGAGGGTGGACGCCTTCGAGCGCGCTCTCCTGGTCCTGGCCACTCCGACAGGCACCGGATGGGTGGATCCCGACGCCCTCGATACCCTGGAGTACCTGCACCGCGGGGATGTGGCCAGCGTTGCCGTGCAGTACTCGTATCTCCCGAGTTGGCTTTCGCTCCTCGTCGAACCGGAGTACGGGGAAGAGACGGCGCGCGCGGTCTTCCAGGAGATCTATGGGCACTGGACGGGGCTCCCCAGGGATGACCGGCCCGACCTCTATCTTCACGGATTGAGTCTTGGGGCGCTCAACTCGGAGCGGGCCGCCGACCTCTATGACGTCATCGCCGATCCCTTTGCGGGCGCACTCTGGACCGGTCCGCCCTTCCAGGGGGTCAACTGGCGGACGATCACGGCTCAGCGCCAGCCCGATTCACCCGCGTGGCTTCCCCGGTTCAGGGACGGGTCGATCATCCGATTCACCAACCAGGAGAACCACCTGGATATCCCGGGTGCCGACTGGGGCCCGATCCGGATCGTCTACCTCCAGTACGCCAGCGACCCGATCACCTTCTTCGAGCAGCAATCGCTCTACCGGCAACCGGAATGGATGCTCGAGCCGCGCGGCCCCGACGTCTCCCAGGAGTTGCGTTGGTATCCGGTGGTGACCTTCCTCCAGCTTGTGGTCGACATGGGTGCGGGGGACACGGCGCCAATGGGCTACGGCCATGTCTACGCCCCCGAGCACTACATCGATGCCTGGATCGCGGTGACGGATCCCCCGGATTGGTCCTCCGAAGACGTGGAACGCCTCAAGCGACTGGCGAGGGCGCTGGCCGAGGCGCGCTCATGATCCGTCGCATTCTCCATGTGGACATGGACGCTTTCTACGCCTCGGTGGAGCAGCGAGACGATCCGGAGCTCAGAGGAAGGCCCGTCGCCGTGGGCGGGACGTCGAGGCGGGGCGTCGTGGCCGCAGCGAGCTACGAGGCGCGGCGCTTCGGTGTCCGGTCGGCGATGCCTTCGCACGAGGCCGTTCGTCGGTGTCCCGCGCTCGTCTTTCGCAAGGCGCGCTTCGAGGTCTACCGGGAGGAGGCGCGGCGCATCCGCGAGATCTTCCGACGCTACACCGATCTGGTCGAGCCCCTCTCGCTGGACGAGGCCTACCTCGACGTCACCCAGCCGAAGCTCGGCCCTCCTTCCGCGACCCTGACCGCGCAGGAGATCAAGCGCGACATCCGTAGGGAGACGGGCCTGACCGCTTCGGCCGGGGTTGCCGGATCGAAGTTCGTGGCAAAGGCGGCGAGCGCCTTCGAGAAGCCGGACGGGCTCACGGTGGTCAGGCCCGAGGAGGCGTCCACCTTCATCGAGCGACTTCCCGTGGACAGCTTTCCGGGCGTCGGACCCAGGACGGCCGAGAAGCTCGAGTCGCTCGGCGTGACCACGGGGAGGGAACTGCGGTTGCTGACCGAGGTCGAGCTGGTCCGACACTTCGGCAAGCGAGGCCGCTTCTTCCACCGGCTGGCCCACGACCGGGACGAGCGTCCGGTGGAGCCGCACCGGGAACGGAAGTCCATAGGAGCGGAGCGGACCTTCGAGGTGGATCTGAGCGAGCTCGGTGCCCTGCGGGACGCTCTCGGGGAGATCGCCGCCCGGGTGGCCGAGAGGTTGGAGCATGCCGATGCCCGAGGCAGGACCGTGACCCTGAAGCTCAAGGATTCCGACTTCCGCACCACGACCCGTCAGACCACACTCGAGCATCCGGTGCGTGAGGTGGACGAGCTCCGCCGGGTCGCCGGCCGGCTCCTGGAAGCTCCCGCTGCGCCCTGCGGAGCGATCCGACTCCTGGGGATCACCGTCTCGTCGCTGGACTCGCCTGATGAAGATCCGGTTCAACTCGTCCTGCCCTTTCGCTGGCATGGATGACTTGATCTGTGGGGACAGTCATGGCGGGCGATTCCGGATGGGGGCTCGGGTCAACCGTTCACCACGACTGCGGTAACGAGCTGGCGATCCGGATCCAGCTCCGTCACCTCGGGCTCGTCGAACCCGGCCTCCCTGAACCAGTCTCGGTGCTCCTCGAGGGTATACGTGTTTCCCCCCTCCGTGCGCAGAAGCATGGTCAGCGCGAATCGGGCCGCCCGGGGGCTAAGGCCCCGCACGAAGTCGGCGACGGCGAGGACGCCATTCGGGGCCGCAACGGTCCGAGCGCGGCGGAGGAGTGTGCGGATCTCGGAGGGAGAGAGCATGTGGAGGATGTTGCTCGCGAGGAGGATGTCGAATGGGCCTCTGGGAAGCGGATCCTCGAGAAAGTCGGCCCCGACCGTCTGGATTCCTTCCAGGTCCGCCAGGCCGTACTCCTCTCGCACGAAATCGATGACTTCGGGTCGATCGAGGACCGTTGCCTCGAGTCCCCGTTCCACGAACGCCTGGCTGATATGGCCGGGACCGCCTCCGAGGTCCAGCACCATTCGGGCGTTCGGCGTCCGCTCCAGCACCCCGTCGACCAGGCGCCTGATCCGGTCCCGCGGCGCGGCCGCCATTCCCGCCATGAAGGTGGCGATCCTCCTCCGTCGGCTTTCTTCATCCGATTCCTCCTCCCTGTCCGCCGAGTCGATCGGCTCGCCGGTCTCGAGCGACTCGGGAAGCCGGGTCCAGGCCTGCAGAGTGGTAAGCCACAGGGGCAGGCCTCCAGCCTGGTAGCCGGAGGACTCGGGGTCCACGAGCTCTCGCTTGGCACGTGCAGCCGGTCGGTATCCGTCGTGACCTCGCTCCAGGAGCCCCAGCTCCTCCAGGAAGGGGAGCAAGATTTCCACTCCGCGGGGATCGAGGCCGAGACGGGCGGCGAGCCGGGGGGCGGCCGCCGGTTCGTCGGCCAGGGCCGTGAAGATCCCCGCGGTCACCGCGGCGGCGACCGCCGCGGCAGACTCGCTCAGGTCCCTCACCTCGGTCAAGGACAGGTCCTCGAATCGTCTTCCGGTCACCTCAACCTCCACTTGCGATTGCTTCCCGAACCGTATTGCAGTGGATCTCCACCGTGTCCTCCCGGCGGAGCGCGTATCCCCCGGCAAGGAGGACTACGACCGGAACCCCGGTCTGCCTGCATGCCCGAAGGACTCTCCGGTCGCGCGCCCGCAGGCCGTCGAAGCTGAGCCGAAGGCCTCCGAGCTGATCCTCCCGGAACGGGTCGGCTCCGGCGAGAAAGAAGACGATGTCGGGAGCGTGGGTCTCCAGGATTGCGGGCCAGTGCTCATCGAGGACGGAGAGGTATCGGTCGTCTCCTACGCCGTCGGCCAGACCCACGTCGAGGTCACTCGGGGGCTTCAACGCCGGATAGTTGCTCTCCTGGTGCATCGAGAAGGTGAACACCTCCGGCACGTCCTCGAAGATCGCGGCAGTGCCGTTGCCGTGGTGGACGTCCAGGTCGACCACGAGGCTACGCTCGATCACACCTTCGTGCTCGAGGCAACGCACCGCGATTGCCACGTCATTGAAGAGGCAGAACCCCTCTCCGTGATCGGCGAAGGCGTGATGGAAGCCGCCGCCGAGGTGGATCGCCATCTCTCTCGCCAGCGCGAGGCGACCCGCGAGGAGTGTTCCGCCGCAGAAGAGGACGAAGGCGTCACGAAGGGTCTCTGAGTAGGGAAGCTCGAGGAGGCGCTCCTCCATCGGCGAGAGCCGGCCGTCCATCACCCGAGCGACGTACTCCCGGTCGTGAGCCCGCGTGATGTCGTTGCTGGTGACTGGCGTGGGCCGGTGGAGATCGTCGGGATTGAGGATTCCCTCCGACACGAGCCGGTCCTTCACGAGCCGGTACTTCTCCGTGGGGAAGACATGGGCCCCGATCTCCATCTCGTACTCGGGCGCCCACACTGTAGGCAGCTTCGCTCCGGCCGGGCGGCCCTGCGGGCCTCCATTCGAGTCTCCCCACGCGGGCGGACGTTCCTCCACGATGCGGGCGCAGACGGAGGCGGGCCTACTCCGAGCCCGGGGGGCCAGAGTTCACCTGCAGCTCGGTCACGCGGAGCTCGATGTCCAGGCCCCCGCCGGCCACCATCTCCTCGAGCATCCGGATCTGGTCGCCCATCATGCTCTCCATCATCTCCCGCTGCGCTTCGGGCATCGCCTCGAGCTGCTGCTCGAGCTCGCGGAGGCCCTCCATCGCTTGCTCCATCTCCGCGTCCGAAACCCCGAAGACAGCGCCTTCCGTTTCCACCCGTGTGAGGAACGGATGGCGGTATCCGTCCACTTCCCGGTAGTCGGAGAAGTGGATACGGAAGGTGAAGGGCTGGCCCTGGGCCCCCGTGCCGGACATCGACATCGCGAGCGGGTGAAGCTCATCCACGGCCAGGTCCAGCTCGATTCGATCCGGCGCCATCGCGTCGTCGGGCCCGATGCCCCAGTCCAGGTCTTCCATGTCGGTGAGGACGAGCCGCCAGCTCTCCGTTCCCCCGACCGATCCCTGGCCGTCGAGGCTCCATCGGTCGGCCAGCTCCAGGTAGAGCTCATGCGGATTCGTCCAGAGGTCTCCCACGTCGTCCACCGGATCGAGATCGGCTCCGGCGAGATCCATGTCCGCGGGCCGCAACACGGAGTGTCCGTTCACGGTTTCCTTGACCAGGTAGGCCGTGGTTTCAAAACCCATGACCTCCTGGCGGACGGTGAGGTCCTCGACCCCCGCGAGATTCGCCTCGTACCGCTCCATCGCCTGGGAGAGGATGTCCGCCGCGCTCTGGGCCGTTGCCTGGCCCGGGACGATGAGCAGGGAGGCGAGGAGGGGCAGTGCGATGCCGGCGATCGCCCAGGAACAGGGTGACCGTCGGCGTGGGTTGCAGGGCCGCTGGGGCACGCGGGTTCCGGGGCGTGCGTCCGGGCGTGGGGTCGGCATGGGGGGCTCCCTTGTCTCCGGCCGTTGATCGATGTCGATTGAGGTGACTCGCAGGTGCCTGGTCATAGTCCACTCGGACCTGTGGCGTTCCCCGGAGTCAGATCTGCTCGTTTCGCCGGATGTCGAATCCGAAGGAGTTTTCGGGCCCCGGGGTTCCGTCGGCCTCTTGCGGCGTGTACGTGATCTTCCACCGGGCGAAGTTCAGGCTCACCTCCTCCGCCGCGTGATCCTCTTCTGAAGTCCCGGTGGTCACAATGTCCGAGACAATGATGAGTTCGAGCCGGAGCTTCAGGAATTCTACGGGATCCCCTCCCATTCTCCGCATGATGAGCTCTGCCGACTGGATCTGACGCCCGGTCGCCAGGTGGCTCCACAGTTGGGGTGTCGCCAGGTCCACGGCCTTGGTGACCCAGAGGTCCTGGAACTCCGGCTTCTCCGCGCCTCCGCGCCTGGGCTCGTGCATCGATCCGGTCAGAGTTGCCGCCCAGCCCCAGTCGACAACCTCGATCGCTCCCTCGTGGGCGTGGTCCTTCGACTCTCCCTGGATGCCCTCGACCTTCAAGAAACTCTGCGAAGCCATGATACCTCCTGCTTGGGGACGGCGCCGTGGGCTCGGTGACTGACGGCTCCGTCACGGATTGGCGGATCAGGCCCCGAACCTGGGCCTACGGGCTCCTTGGCCGAAGGTAGGTGCGGGCCGGGGGAGCGACAAGCAGTGGGGGTGGGCGCCTGGGCCCACGGTGCCCTGGCGCGAAAAGGCTTCGCTCGAAACCTCGGTCCGCCTCGCCCATAGAACCATTGGGGAGGCACAAGGGTGCACCCCGGTCGGTCCTCAACTTCCCACGGACCGGATTTCAGAGCCGTTCGAGAATCAGCAATAGGAGTTGGTATGAGTGGTGCCCTTCGGATGCCGTTGGCGAGCGTCGTGCTCGTGCACCTCGTCCTTTCGGTGACCGCGTGCGACGATGGCGGACCGGTAGACCCGACACCGGGTGACCCGACGGAAGAGAGCTTCTTCTTCGAGGATGGGATGGAGGGGTGGGAGGCCGTCGCGATCGACACTCTCAATCCCCCGATCGATTGGCGCGTGGAGCACACGGCGGAGCGGGCTCGCTCCAAAACGGGCTCCGTGGAGCTGTATCTGGAGAATCTGAACGACCAGGGGAAGATCTGGATGGAGCGAGCCTTCGAGCTCGAGCCGGGCGTGGAGTACGACGTCGAGATCGCATTCGCGTTCTCCACCGCCGATTGGGGCGATGTGAACCTCTTCAGGATCATAGCCGGCGCGCACGAGTCTCCACCTCGGGATCATGAGGCGCTCGTCTATCAGGATGAGACCGGGCACGGCCAGGGCTCGGACGCGGGCCACGTTTGGCTTGAGAAGGAGTACGAGCTGACCCTCGTCGCTCCGGAGGACGGAATGGTCCTGGTGGCGATCGGTGTGTGGGGTAGCTGGGAGACAGCACGGACCTACTACGTGGATGAGGTCTTCCTGAGGTTCACTCCGAGGACGAGCTGACGGCACGGTTGCGGCTGCGGCCGTAGACCACCTTGCGAGCGTCTGGGCCGCGCTCGAGCCGAAACCCCGCGAGGCCCTGGTTCAGTGCCGCGCGATGGGCCTCGAAGTCCCCAATGGGTACGCGCGTGACGGGAGGCTCCGGCTTCACACCGGGGGCTCGGGAATCGGTGTAGAGGAGGAAATTGGGACCGTCCTGATCCACTTTGACTCCGACCACTCTCAGGCCGATGTGCAGCTGTGAGGAAAGACTGGGAGGATTGAGCGGGGAGACAACGGCCGTGAGATGGTGATACCCAAGGATCCGAGCGAGGCGTACGCGGCGAACGAGGAGGTGCTGGTAGAGTCCCATCTGGCGAGCCCGCGGGTGCACGGCGCCTCCGTCGAGCTGGCCCACGGACGGGAGCTCTCCCTCCGGCAGGCCGATGTCCCGGCCGTAGTTGTCCGGTGACGTTCCGGGGAACCGGAGCGTGACGTATCCGATGAGCTCGTCTCCGGAGGAGGCGGCGATGATGCGACCGTGGCCCTCGAGGATCCGTCGGAAATAAGCCCGGCTCCGCAGGTAGAGCGTGCCCTTGGGCTCAAGCGTGCGGTGGATGAGCCGATGGAAGGAATGAAGGGTCTCCAGATCCTCGGGGCCGAGGAGATGGGTACGGATAGAGGGGGCCTCGCTTCGGGTTCAGGGTGCGTCGAGCCGGCCTCCCAGACCGACCAGGGCGTCCACGTGACCTGCGGTGTGGAAGGTCACCCGGCCCTCCGAGTCGAGGAGATAGGTGACGGACGGATGCAGTACGTCTCCCGTTCGCGGATCCCGGCTTCTCGGGATGTCCCAGGCGTCCAGAACCGCAACGACCTCGTCCACCGGCCCGCTGAGGAGGTGATCGTTGGGTCCGTCGAGGCCCCACCGCGACGCGATGTCCGGAATCCGAGCGGGAGTGTCCCGCCAGGGATCCAGGGTCACGACCACCAGCGACGCCCCGTCCGCGCCCCACACCTCGTTGCGGGCCACGCGGGCGTTTTGGACGATGAGCGGGCAGATGTCCGCGCAATGGGCGAATCCAAAGGTCACCACGGCCGGCCGGCCCCGAAGCATCTCGGTGGTCACCGTCTCGCCTCGGTGGTTGCCCAGGCTCAGGGGTGGGGGCGCCCTGTCCAGCCTGACGTGGTCCTCCGCCGCCATCGGCGCGGGAAGCTCGGCCGGAGCGCGGGCTTCCGCGGCCGAGACGACTCGGAAGCCCGCGCCTCCCAACCCTGCGAACACCAGGACTGCGACGCTGCCTAGCACGAGCCTCCCGCTGGGCTTGCCGGCCAATCCCCTTAGACCCCGGTGGAGCGGGCCGGGCCAGACCACCCACAGGAAACCGAACATCCCGAGGGGCTGCCCGATCAGGAGGATCCAGCCCGACGCGTCGGGCATGCCGTCAGGCCCGGCGTTGAAGCAAACTTGACGCGCTCGCTCGAGCCAATCGGGAGTCGCCCCGGCAACCGGCCAGAGAGCGAGTGCCCACCACACGAAGGTGACGCCCAGCACTGCTGCCATGGCGAGCGTCGCCATCCGTTCCTCGCGAGAGAGCATTCTGCCCATGGATCAACCTACGCGCCAGCCGAAGGAGAGGAGCGCCCAGTTTGCGAAGTAATAGACGACGAACGCCACGAAGAAGATGCCGACGAGCGCGACGGTGCCCGGAACGGGTCCCACCCGCCCGGAGGCCTCGGGATCCTCGTCCACGTCCGGGATCTCCAACCAGGGCCTCCGGATGATGCCCGGAGGGATGGATCCCTGGTACGCCGCTTCCTCCCCCTCCGGGAGGGGTTTTCCAAAGAAGACCGACCCGACGGTCACCAGGATGTACATTCCCCCTCCCACGATTCCGATGATTCCCCCGATGGCCATGACCGTGATCACGATGTCGACGACGGGCGAGTACGGTACGTCGAAGGGGGCGCCGGAGTGCGTCATGTCCCAGACCCGTCGCGGAGCTCCGAAGGTACCCGCGAAGGTCATCGCCAGGCTGAAGATCAGCATCCCGAGAGCGAAGACGTATGGCTGGAGCTTCGCGAGCGGGTAGAAGACGAGCTGACGCCGGAAAATCAGTGGAATCACATAGTAGGTGACCCCCATGAACGCCATCCCTGCGCCGCTCACGACGGCCGCGTGGAAGTGGCCGGGGATGCGAAGAGTGTTGTGCGCGATGATGTTGATCTGCTCCGTGCCGAACGTCACCCCGGTGATACCACCGACGAAGCCGAACACCGTGATGGAGAGAACGAGCGAGCTGAATCCTGGATCTCCCCAGGGCGCCTGACGGAGCCATCCGAAGAATCCCTGCGTGTAGCCCCTGAGCCGCATACCCAACTCCACACCGGCCGGCACGGTGAAGCCGTGGATCATGCTCGCCAGCACGGCCATGTACATGAAGTAGCTCGTGTTCCATACCTTCCACGCCGCCCCGAATCCAGGATCCACCAGGAGGTGGTGAGCGGAGGCCATGGAGATGAAGAGGATGTAGAGCACGAAGGCAACGCGGCTCACCTTCTGGTTCAGTACGATCCCCCCGACCGTGAGCGTGGCCAATAGGTACCAGATCGCGACCATTGCGGCCACGTTGATCTGCTGGGACGAGTGGCCGAGCCCCCACCAGACCAGGCGATAGACCTGGGGGTCGACATGCATCAGGTCCATCGACCAGAGCCAGGTGGGAATGTAGATGGCTGCGCCGTGAACGAGGGTGATCACCGCGATGATCGCGGCGGTGATGGCACCGTAGGTCACGAGCGGCACGGACCCTTCATAGGTCTGCTCTCGTTTCGCGATCACGAGGCTGGCGAAGAAGATCCCCACCGTCACCAGGGTTCCGACCGCGAACAGAATCACCCCGAGATAGAAGTGCGGGTGAGCTCGCAGCGGTACGTAGCTCGTGAAGAGGACGTCGGCTTGACCGGTCCACATCATCCACTGGACCAGGATCGTTCCGGTCACCATGAGGGCGAATCCGGTCCAGGCCGTCTTCGGCGCGGGCAATCGGCTGTTGAGGAGCACCGGCCCCGCGAAGAGCAGGATCGCCATCTCGAAGAAGATGATGAAGAAGATGAGCATGCTCATCCCGTGGACGGTCAGGATCCGATAGAACCAGGCCGCATCCAGGAGATGGATCACCTGCCAGCGGGTCAGGAGGACGAGGAGGGCGGCAACCCCTCCGACGAGGAGGGCGACCGTGGCGACGACGGCGTGGGCCCGGATGAGGATCTCAGCCCGCCGGTCGACCAGGAGACCGGTGGTGGGACAGCTTCGGAATCCGCTGGGTACGGCGGCAGCCTGGGACCCTTCTACGGCCCCTGCTTGCGCGCTCACCTGCCACCCCCTTCCTGACCGAGTAGCGACTGTCCGCCGGGGGGCGAGGAATTGTTCGTCCAGGCCGTCTCAGCGTCGGCGGGAAGGACTTCGATCCGTCCCACCATCACATCGTGTCCGATGCCACAGAACTCATTGCAGACGATGCGAAACTCTCCCGCCTCCGTCGGCGTGACCCGCAACGCGTAGTCGTAGCCCGGAACCACCTGGAAGTTGAGGTTCAACGGATGGAGGTTGAACCCGTGATTGATGTCCAGGCTCGAGAGATGCATGGTGTACTCGACGCCTTCCTGCAGGCGGAGGATCGGGCGCCACTGCCACATCATGGCCAGGAGGTAGATGTCGCTGCCGGGCGGCGGCTCCACGATCGCCATGCCCTGATCGGTGTCGACCTGATAGGTGGCGATGAACTCGTTGGTGCGCGCGAGAAAATCCGCGGGTTCCACCTGATGCCGGATGCCGGTGGTGTTCTGACCGCCGCGCAGGTGCCATAGGGGCATCATGGCGAAGAGCACGAGGCACCAGGCGAAGGCGATGGCGATCCAAACCTTCTCGCTCCTGTGGGCGGGCTTCCACCAAATTCCCTTCGGCGGATCGATTCCGGTGTCGTACATGGACGAGCTCCAGCGTTCAGGGAAGAGGAGCCGGCTCTAGCGATGTGATTTCGAGGAGTCCCCAGCCCGTATAGAAGACGAGCATGATGAGGAGGCCCAGCACGAGGAGGAGGAAGGGGCGATCGAAGAACCGCTGACCCCAGGGAATCTCCTCCTCGGGAGCTTCGGAGGCGGGGGGGCGACCATCGTCCATGTGCGCACCTCCCAGGTGGAGTAAGAGCTGAGCCGTGGCGGCCCGTCATGCGATGGCCGCAGGCTTGTCCGTAGCACCAATACGGCTTAGTTCGTATTCGTGCAAGGTCGTGAATACTCGGGCCTCCTTTGGGAATCGATTCCATGGTCACTCCAGTCCAGACGGCGTTCGGCATGCTCGGCCGCGGTCTTTCCCGACTCGACCACGTCTTTGATCGACTCTATGGTTCCCGCTACAACCCTCTCTATCAGAGTGGACCGATCGCGGTGGCGCTCTTTGTCGTTCTGCTCGTCACCGGGATCTACTTGCTCCTCTTCTACCGGATCGGGGCTCCCTACGAGTCGGTGGCCCGCATCGACGATCAGGTGTGGACCGGCCGATGGATCCGATCGCTCCACCGCTATGCGTCCGATGCCGCCGTGATCGCAATCGCGGTGCACGGGGTGCGAATGCTCGTCCGGGGGCGAAGTTGGGGGGCGCGCGCGCTGGCTTGGGTGTCGGGCCTCGTCCTGACGGGAATCTTCCTGCTCATCGGGTGGACCGGATTCGTGATGGTGTGGGACGTGCAGGGGGAAGCCCTCGCGCGCGAGGGGGCGAGGTTCCTGGACGCCCTGCCGATCTTCTCCGAACCGATCTCGCGGACGTTCGCGGGCGAGCAGCCTCTGCCGGGCGCCTTCTTCTTTCTGAACTATTTCCTGCACATCGCGCTGCCGTTGGGCATAGCGCTATTCCTCTATCTCCACGTCTCCCGGCTCGCGCGGCCGAAGCTGCTTCCCCCCCGTCGCCTGACCTGGGCCCTCGTAGCGGGCCTGACCGCACTGGCCGTGCTCTGGCCGGCGGACCTGGCACCTCGAGCGGACCCGGGGATTATTCCCGAGGCGATTCCCCTGAACTGGTTCTACAACTTCTGGCTGCCCATCACGTGGCGGATGCCCGCATGGGCGGTGTGGTTGATGGGAGGGGGTTTCACAGCGATCGCGTTCCTCGCTCCCCTCTGGACCCGGCCCCCGAAGCGACACCGCCCGGAGGCCTCATGGGTGAACGAGCGGCACTGCGTGGGCTGCGAGCAGTGCTTCTTCGACTGTCCGTACGAGGCGATTTCCATGATGCCGCGGACGGATGGCCGGGACGGGCTGGTCGCCAAGGTGAATCCGGCGCTGTGCGTGAGTTGCGGGATCTGCTCTGGATCGTGTGCGCCGATGGGCGTCGGTCCACCGGACCGGCGGGGGAGGGACCAAATCGACCAGGTGCGGTCCTTCCTCTCCGAGCGATCGCCCGCGTCTGACGAGATCGTGCTCGTCGTATGCGGCCTGGGCGTCGGTGGCCGCTTGAACGGGGAGCAGTTCCAGGGGGCTTGGCTCTATTCGTTGGACTGCGTCGGGAATCTGCATACGTCGGTCGTGGAGTTCATGGTTCGTGCGGGCGTCGGAGGGGTCATGATCGCCTCCTGCCCTGAGCGGGACTGCTGGAATCGGGAGGGGCCCGCCTGGACTGAGGAGAGGCTCTTTCATGGCCGAGAGGCCGAGCTCAAGGAGAGGGTGGATCGGGAGAGGGTGAGGTATCTCAACATCGGAGCGGCGGACCGGGGTGGACTGCTCGTCCAGCTTCGGGAGTTCCAGGACCAGGCGCGCGAACGCGCGGCGGCGGACAGAGAGGAGGATATCGAGATCGACACCGAGTGTGAGATCCCGCCCCATGAAGAACCCGACCTGAAGCGAGGGATTCTACCATGATGGAGCTGATTCGATGGGTGGCCGGAATCGCCGTGTTGCTCGCCGTTGCAACCATCGTTGGAGCCCTGTCCCAGTTTCCGGTGGCGGCGGAAGATTCCGAGGACGCCATCCTTCGCCTGAGCTGGCGGGTTCGTAGCCAGGAGGTGGGAGAATGTCCCACGCGGGGTCGGGACGACCTCGATCAGTTGCCGGTCCACATGAGGAACCCGGACGCCTGCGTGGGGCCCCTTCCCGCATACGACCTGCAGCTGCGGTTGAACGGGGAGCTTCACCTCGAGCAGGTCGTCGAAGGTGGAGGGGCCCGTGGAGATCGGCCCCTGTACGTCCTGGAGGACATCCGCCTTCCGCCCGACACCTACCGGGTAGAGGTCACCTTCGAGAGGCGGCCGGATCCCGGGGACGACGAGGGGATCGACATGGGGCGCGCCTTGTCGGTCGATACCGAGGCCTCGATGGGGTCGAGGACGGTGACTCTGGTCACGAGGGCTGGCGACACGGGGAACCTGGAGCTCCGCCGCCCAAGGTGACCGCTGCCCGGGCACCTGATATCCTCAGATCATGAGAACGACTTCCCACGCTTCCGAGGCGGTTTGTCTCGGAGATCCCCACCGATTTCTTTCGGCACTTGGGCTTGCCGCCGCCGCCCCACGTGCATTTGCCGAGAGGGACGGAGGTAGGGGATGAACAATCTCGGGGAGGAGATCCTCGAGATCCTCCTCAATCTCTCTCCGGTCACAGTGTACACGACATTGGGCGTCCTCTGCTGGGCAGAGGCCGCGTTCTTTCTGGGGTTCATCACTCCGGGAGAGTTGGCCGTGGCTGCAGGCGGAATTCTGGCTTCCCGTGGGCAGGTGGGGGCCGGGTGGCTCGGGATGGCCGTCGTCGCCGGCACGTTGGTGGGAAACGCCACGGGCTATCTTCTGGGTCGGAGGTGGGGAAGCGGGATCCTGGAGTGGGGGCCACTCCAGACGGTGTTCGGTTCCGCGATCGCAAGGGCTCAGCTCTTCATGGACAAGCGGGGCGAATGGGCGATCGTCTTCGGCCGCCTGACGACGCCGACGCGGATCGTCGTGCCTTTTCTCGCCGGGGCCTCGCAGCTCACCTATCGGCGCTACCTCCTTTTTGATCTGCCCGCGACGGTCCTCTGGGCGTCGGTGTGGATCGCGCTTGGCTACCTACTCGGCGAGTCGTGGGAGCTTCTGCAGGAGGTCGCCGGCACCGCCGCGCTCTTCGTCCTCATCCTGGCTCTCGTGGCATTCGTGATCCGGTGGGTGGCTGCGCGGGTCGCGGCGAATCAGCGGAGGGTGCAGGCCACGGTTCGTTTCGTGGTGCGCGTGACTGGAACCGAGCGGTTGGCTAGGCGGAGTGCCCAGACCTTTGCGTGGCTCGCCCGGCGGTTCGATCCTCGACTCGCCCGCGGGCTCAACCTGACGATCGGGTTCGTGGCGCTGGTGGGTGCCGTGTGGGGTGTGGGGGTGGTCATGAGTCAGACGGCGGCCGTACGGGGGTTGGCGCTGATCGATTTCCCGGTTCTCGAATGGATGGTGGCCACCCGCACCGACGAGGCCGTTCAGTTCGCCAGGGCCGGGCTCCGGGCCTTCCACTGGCCCGGCGTCCTCGGGCTGGCGCTACCGCTGGCCTCGATCCTGGCGTGGTGGCAGGGGACGGGAGCCGCCGTGCGCATAGGCGTTGGGCTGGTCGGGGCTGGTGCGGGCGCCTACGTCCTGGATCGGATGGTCCTGGAGGGCATCGTCCCCGGAGCGGAGTATCCCGCAGTGTCCGTGGCCGTCGCCGCCACTCTCCTCGTTCACACGACGGCCGCCGCCGCCCGCGGGTGGGGGTGGGGCCCGTCAGTGGCGACCGCGGGTGTAGGTACCTTCGTGCTGTGCACGGTCGCCCTCGCATCGGTGATTGCGGGCTGGGCGGCGCCCTCGGGGATCGCGCTGGGCGTCGCCCTGGGAATGGGTTGGGCCACGGCCGTTGAGCTCCCCAGGGCTCTGTTCGAGGACGGCCTCGGTTCAAGCGTCGAGGCCACTCACTCCCGCGTGTAGGGCCGCGTCCCGAAGCTGAGCTCGAGCTGAACCCCCAGATTCACCGACCGCTCCCTCGGTCGGGCGATCTCCTGCCTGGGCCAGGAATATCCGGCGACGAGCTCCACGATCAAGGAAGGAGACAGGAGCGGTCGTCGGTACACGCCGCGGATCCCGTACTCCCGCAGCGGCACGTCGGCAGAAGTCTCGCCCCGGAGGAAGGTACGAAGTCCCGCCACTCTGCCGCCCGAGAATCGTCGGTAGACGGACGGTTCCATCCTCCACCGCAGGCCTTCCGATGCCTCCGAGAGGGTCCCGGTGGCATTCGCATGGAGGAGGAGTATCGGGTCGAGGAGGCGCTGGTATCGCCCCGAGACCGTGACCCCGGCGCCTTCGTCACTCTCCCAGAAGACGGTCTGGCGAAAGCGCCATTCCGCCCAATCCCCGGTCGAAATTCTCTGTCGAAGGCGGCCCTGGACGAAGGCTGTCGGCGAGGTGCTCGGTCGAACGCCCACCCGCAAGTGGACGTTGCCCTCCCATCGCCCTGGGGGGGTGAGTGCCAGGCCTGTGATCCACCGCTCCGGGCTCTCGGCAGGGGGCAGCGAGGAGCGGAGCGAGAATTGCTCTTCTCGGTCCTCCACGGCCTCCCGTTCGTTTCCTCGACCGAGAAAGACATTGGCTCGACGCTCCAGGTTCGGCAGGTCGTAGTGAAGCCGCAGTCGACCTCCGGGATCGATTCCGTCGAATTCGCTGTAGAGGGCGGACCCCTCGACGACTCCGGACGTCCTCCGGGCTTCGGCCACCTCGGTGCGGTCACCAAAGAGGCCGTCCACCCAGAGGACCGCGCTGCAGGAAGTCTCTTCCAGTGCCTGCCGGATCTCTTCGACCAGCTCCTCCTCGGCCGGTATGCGGCAGAGCTCGCGGTAATCCTCCAACGAAAGAGAGGACGAGTCGCGGTCCGGAGACGGTGACGGATCCTGACCGTTCGCCATAGTCGAGGCGCACCCCGAGAGGAGGGTGGAGAGGAGGAGTGGCAACATCTCAGGTCTGTTCATCGTTCAGGTGCGGCATGCGGCTTGCATTTCACCTCGTGTACCCGCCCACGAAAGCCTGCGAAGGAGGAGGTCCATGAACCCCAGTGTCCTTTCCCCCAAGTCGGTCTCGGGTCCCCTCGCGATTCCGCTGGTACTTCTCCTCACCCTTTCGGTTTCCGGGTGCGCGACGCTGGGGATCGGGGGGATCAACCTCATCTCGATCGAGGACGAGTGGGAGATGGGGCGCCAGTTCGAGGCCGAGCTGGCCGAGGAGCTCCCTCTTGTGAACGACCCGGTCGTGAACGAGTACGTGAACGAAATCGGGCGCCTCCTCGTATCCCAGACGGAAATGGCCGATCTGGAGTGGCGTTTCCACGTGGTCGAGGACCCCCAGGTCAATGCGTTCAATGTTCCCGGGGGACTCGTCTATGTCTACACCGGGTTGATCCAGGAGGCGGGGAGCGCCGCCGAGCTCGTAGGTGTGATGGGGCACGAGGTGGGCCACGGGGTTGCCCGCCACGGCACGGAGCGCCTGAGCCAGCAATACGGGTTGGCCCTGCTCGCCAGCGCCGTGCTCGGGGAGGAGCCGGGCTTCATCCGGCAGATCGTCGCGGAGATCGTGGCGTTCGGCGCGATCGCGAGCTTCTCCAGGGCGCAGGAGTTCGAGGCCGACGAGATTGGTGTGGAACTCATGCCGGGAGCGGGATATCACCCCCAGGGAATCGTCGAGCTCCTCGAGCGTCTTCTCGATCTGAGGGAGCGGGAGCCCGGCACGGTGGAGCGCTTCTTCGCCACCCACCCGGACGTCTCCGACCGAATCGATCGGGTGGAGGAGCGGATCTCGGGGCTCGACGGCCTCGGGGGCTTGCAGATGAACGATCAGCAGTTTCGAGCGGTCCAGGATCGTGTGAGGTAGCACGCTCAGACGGGGCCGGAAGGGGACTTCCGCCGCCCGGCGGGCGCGAATCGGGGGACGACGATGGAAGCGATCGCCATGGGTGCGGCTCTGGGGCTGTTCGCGGGAATCCTTCCGGGGGCCTTTCTCACGCTGGTGGCCGCCACCGCGTTGCAGAGAGGTCTCAGGCAGGGGATCACGGTCGCGCTCCTCCCCCTCGGCACCGAGCTTCCGGTCCTCCTGGTCTCCGTTCTGGTCCTGACTCAGGTCCCGGAGGTCGCGCTCCGTTGGCTCGGGGTGGCCGGAGGAGGGCTGCTTCTCTACATGGCGTGGCGCCTCATCCGGGAGTCCGGAGCCGGAAGTCTGGAGAATCGAACCCCCGGGAAGGCTCGCAGTCACTACCTGCGTATGACGCTCGTGGCGATCCTGTCGCCCAGTCCATGGGTATTCTGGCTCCTCATCGGGGGGCCTCTGCTTCTCAATCGCTGGAGGGTTGGCCCGACTCATGGGATCGCCTTCGCAGTGGCGTTTCTCGTCTGTTTCGTGGGAGTGATGGCGGCGGTGGCCTGGGCCTCGGCGACCGGAAGGGCACGCCTCGACCCGGCCTGGCGTCGTCGCGTTCTTTTCGGGGCCGGGTGGGTGCTCGTGTTGGCGGGTGTGGCGCTGGTTTGGCAGAGCTGGATCGGAAACTTCACCGAGATGGTCCGCGCACCGGAGACGTTCCGCGACCGGGTCCTCTGATCCGACACGACGAGGGCTGCTTCCCGAGGGAGATTGACCGATCAGAATCGCCGGCTCCATCCCGCCGACCCTCTGGATGTGCCGGCCCCAGGATCGATCGCCCAGTCGAGGCGCATTCCCCCGAGTCCGGCGGGGCCGCGGATTCGAATGCCGACGCCCAGGTGAAGATCCGATCGGGGAGCGGATGGTCTCCGGGTACCGAGGGCCCGGACGGCGTCGGCAAAAACCGCGGCGCCCAGGTGGCCCCCGGTGCTGCCGCGCGCCCAGCGTCGAAGCTCGATGCCTCCAGTGAGCCAGCCGCGACCCGGATAGGCCGATCGCACGATCCCGTCATCATCCACGCTACGGCGAGCGCGCATCAACCGAGTCGCCATCCGGTCTGCACCGAAGCGCGGGCCGAGGTCCACGGGGGAACCGGAAGTGAGCCCTTCGGCTCCGGCCCGGGCGGCGAGCTCGAAACCGCCCTCGAGCGGCCGTCGGGCGCTCGCGTCGAGGAGGGAGTGCGCGGAGGAGCTCGATGCCACCAACGCGGTGCTGGTCCAGCGAAACGCCCAGAGCGGCTCCCCGTCGCCGAACTCTTCGCCGCCGATGAAGCGTGGGGCGGGGTCGCCCTGGAGCTCCAGCACGGCTCCGACGGCGACGGCACCACCAGCGACTCGACGTCGGTCGTACCCGACGTGAAGTCCGGCACGGAGCCTGGCGCTGGCGCGCCGGACGTAGTGGGCGCGGAGGCTCGCGACCTCCTCACGGAACGCGGGCGCCTCCGGTGCCGGCGAGAAGGTCCCCCTCCGCATCGAGGCCTCCCAGGCCAGGAGTCCCCGGCGGCCGGTCAGGGGGTGGGTCAGCCGAAGGTGGGCTTCCTCGAGGCGACCCTCTCGTGACACTTGAAGCTCCCAGTGGTCCAGGCGGTTCAGGAGGTCGGTCGCCGTGAGGCGTACCGTGCCCCGAAGGGCTCGAAAGGCGTGGACGGGCAGCTCTTCCGTCCGCAGAGGGTTACGCCGGCCGACGACGAGTGCCGTATCGAGCAGGGCGCGACCCTCGGGGAGGGGCCTGTAGTCGACTCGGGCCCGGTCGACCGCGGGCAGGTCGGTGAGAGTCCTCTCGGCTTGAAGGAGGACCTCGGGAGTGACGAGGGATCTGCCTTGGGTCGAGTCCCCTGCCAACATGGGGCGGTCGATCCGATTCCACGCCTCGAGTGCTCCCAAGGGGTCGTCTGAGAGGTATCGGCTGGAGGCGAGGACGTCCCATGCCCACGAGGACGTGGGATTCAGCGCCAGGTAGCGCTCGGCCAGCTCCACGGCCTCCGGGTAGCGACCCTGGTGGAATCGCAGGGCCGCCAGCTCGCGCACGGCGTCCGGATGGCGCGGGCAGCGATCGAGTGCCCGCACCAGGTACGTCCCGGATCGCTCCAGGTCTCCGGAGACCGCGGCCCGCACGGCCAGCTCCACGAGCGTGTCGCAGAGAGGGCCGGCGGGCAACGCGACGGCGGTCCCGGAGGGTGCCGAGGCCCCCAGGAGGAAGGCTGTAAGGAGGGTAGTCAGGTGAGTAGAATCAGCAGGAGTAGAATGATGATGATCGTGTAGACACTGATGGTGATGGTGCCGCCGCGTTGCATGGCCGCCTCCGCACGCTCCAGCATGGGAGCGATCGCCTGTGCCTGGTCGTCCGAAAGAGATGCTGCGGCCTCAGAGACCCGATCGAGCTGGATTCCCCGGTTCCGGGCGATGGTTGCGACCTCTTCCCGCTCGAGGAAGCGGGAGAGGTCGTCACGGACCCGCTCGCCCTCGAGCTCGTGTCCGAGCACGGATTCTTCGAGCTCAGCCGAGCTCCCGAGACCCGACCCGGGCTCTCGCTCCCCTATCGCCTGAGCCTGCGCCGGGCCTGCCCAGAGGGCGCAAATGATGAGGAGAAGGGTGCCTGTGCATACCCGCGACATGGACTTTCCTCCGGTGGACATCGGTGGCTCGCTCAGCTCCACTGGACCAGATAGTGGTGAGCCCGAACGTCCTGGGTGACGTCTTCGAACTTGTCGGCCAGCCCATCCCGGTGGTCCTCGAACTCGTCTGTCTCGATCGCCGCCAGCTCGTCGACCTCGCGATTGAGCTCGGCGAGTCGCTCGCGGAGGTCCT
>SLCK01000052.1 GCA_007125845.1 Gemmatimonadota bacterium | reverse complement strand
CGAAGATCGGGGTGAACATCGCTCTGGGAATGCCCATGCGGTGATAGGCCACCGCCGAGAACCAGTCCAGGTTCGCGAAGAGACCCTTCGCTTCCCGCATCACGGCTTCGATCCGGTCGGCGACCTCGAACATCCGCAGGTCGCCCGCCTCCTCCGAGAGGTCTCGCGCGAGCTGCTTGATCACCGGATTTCGGGGATCGGAGTCCGTATAGACCGGATGTCCGAACCCCATGATGACCTCCCGGGCACCGAGGCGGCGTCGGATGTCGGCGTCCGCCTCGTCGGGGTCCCGGTACCGCTGTTGGATGTCGAAGGCGACCTCGTTCGCTCCGCCGTGCTTGGGTCCGCGCAGAGCTCCGATGGCTCCGCAGATGGAGGAGTGCACGTCCGAGCCCGTTCCGGCGATGACGCGAGCCGTGAAGGTGGAGGCATTGAACTCGTGCTCTGCATAGAGGATGAGGGAGGCGTGCATGGCGCGCACCCAGGAGTCACGCGGTGGGCGCCGGTGGAGGAGGTGCAGAAAGTGCCCGCCCAGGGAGTCGTCCTCGGTCTCCACGTCGATGCGCCGGCTGCCATGGCTGAAGTGGTACCAATAGCCCAGCATGGAGCCCATGCTCGCGAGGAGGCGGTCGACATGCCGCGCCGCAGCCGCGGGCGCGCGGTCCTCCCCTTCCGGGAGCGCAGAGCCCAGAACGGACACCCCGGTTCGGAGGACATCCATCGGGTGGCTCGCCGGAGGCAGGCGCTCGAGGGCCCCCCTCACCGCCGCCGGGAGGCCGCGCATCGCCACCAGATGAGCCTTGTATCCCTCCAGCTCCGCCGTGTTCGGAAGCTGTCCGTGGACGAGAAGATGGGCGACCTCCTCGAACTCGCAGGCCTCCGCGAGCTCGACCACGTCGTAGCCGAGATACCGCAGCTCGTCTCCCTCGTGTCCCACCGTGCAGAGACCGGTGTGTCCGGCTGCGACCCCCGACAAGGCAATGGACTTCTTGGCTCCGGGCACCCTGGACTCGCTCATGAGGATTCCCCCCGTTGGATGTCCGCGTCGAAGAGGGCGTCGATGCGCCGCTCAAGGGCCTCGTACCCCAGCACCTCGTACAGCTCGTCGCGAGTCTGCATGGCGTCGATCATGGCCTGCTGGCTACCGTCGCGTCGAATCGCCTCGTAGGCGGCCTCGGCGGCGCGGCTCATCGCCCGGAAGGCGGAGAGGGGATAGAGCACGAGCCGCACTCCGACCTCGCCCAGCTCCTCCACCGAAAAGATCGGGGTCCGGCCGAACTCGGTGATGTTCGCCAGCACCGGAACCGATACGGCGCGTGTGAGCTCACGGTAGTCGGACAGGGTCTCCAGCGCCTCGGCGAAGATCATGTCCGCACCGGCCTCCACGTACGCCTGCGCCCGCTCGACCAGGCCGCCTACTCCCTCCTCCGCGTAGGCGTCGGTGCGGGCCATGAGGACAAAGGACGGGTCGTCGCGACCGTCCGTGGCCGCGCGCAGCCGATCGACCATCTCCTCTACGGGGACGAGCTCCTTTCCGGGGCGGTGCCCGCAGCGCTTCGCGTTCACCTGGTCTTCCAGATGGCAGCCCGCAGCACCGGCGCGAATGAGCTCTCTGACGGAGCGTCGGATCGACAGGGCGTGCCCCCAGCCCGTATCGGCGTCGACGAGGAGGGGCAGGGTGGAGCGCGCCGACACCCGGCGCACGTCTTCGCACACTTCGGTGAGCGTGGTCATCGCGAGGTCGGGAAGCCCGAACGAGGCATTTGCCACTCCGGCGCCCGAAAGGTAGAGGGCCCGAAATCCAGCCCGCTCGGCCAGGAGGGCACAGTAGGCGTTGATCGCCCCGACGACCTGGAGCGGTCGCTCCTCCTCGACCGCCCTGCGGAGCCGCGTTCCCGGCGTCTGATCTGCGCCCATGGTTTCCTCTCCCCTCCCGGCGAGTGCGATTGAATGGAGTTCCGGGCGGTGAACCAACGGATATCCGGGTGGAGGGTATATTGCAACGTCGAGGACCGCGACGGGGCCCCGGAGAAGGCGCCGGCCCCGTGCTCGCGAGCAATCGGTCGCCTCCACGATGCACGCCCACGCCTCGCCCTCCTGGAGTCCATTCTTGCCCCAAGCCGAGCTCGATCGGGTCGATGGCGCCGCCACCGGGCCACCGACCGACCTTCCCCGGCTGCCCCTCCGCCTTCCGAAGAGGGCACGAGGCGAGGAGCTGATCGATCGGCCTGATGTGGATATCCAGGCGTTGGAGCGTTCGATGGCGGCGGTGACGGGAGTGAACGAACGGCTGGGGGGCGTTCGTTCGGTGCTGTCGGGCCTGCGTAGCGCCGCGAAGGACTTGAAGATGGTCAGCCTCCTCGACGTCGGGGTGGGCAACGGCGATCTTCCGCGGAAGCTCGCGCGAGAGCTTTCCCATGACGGCTTGATCCTCCGCTGGACCGGGGTGGATGTGCATCCCGTGGCGCTGGGGCTGGCGCGGAGGGGCGGCGAGGGCGAGGAGGGCGCGAACGGCGCCCTCGTGCGCTCGGATGCGCTGCGGCTTCCCTTCGCGGATCGGAGCTTCGACGTTGCCGCGGCGACGCTCACGCTTCACCATCTCGCGGGGGACGCTTGCGTGCAGGCGCTTCGCGAGATGGGGCGAGTGTCCCGGCGTAGAGTTCTGGTGAGCGACCTCGAGCGTCATCCTCTGCACTATCTCGGAGCGCGCATTCTCGCGGCAACCCTGTGGCGGACCGACCCGCTGACGCGTCACGACGGCCCGCTCTCCGTCCTGCGCGGATTCACGCGGCGAGAGCTCGCCGCGCTGGCCCACCGGGCGGGTCTCGACGGGGTGCGGGTCCGTCGCTTCTTCCCCTTTCGGCTCCTCCTCGAAGCCCGTCCGTCGGGAGGCGCCGATGGATCGGCTTGAGCCGGCGAGAGTAGCGGGCAGGGGGGACGATGCTTTGACTCGCAGCCGGATCCGGGTTCGTGTGCTTGTCGTGGGGGCCGGCCCGGCCGGAAGCGCTCTCGCGGGGCTCCTCGCCACCGGAGGGCTCCAGGTGCTCATCGTCGATCGCGCGCGGTTTCCCCGCGCGAAGGCGTGTGGAGAGTGCGTGAACCCCGGTGGGGTCCGAGCCCTCCAGCGGCTGGGGCTCCTCTCGACCGTGCTCGAGACCCGGCCCGTTGCTCTGCGAGGTTGGACGCTTCACACGCCGGAGGGGCGGCGCGCTTGTGGGAGCTTCCCGCCGGGCCACTTCGGCCTCGGAGTGGACCGCACGTCGTTCGATCGCGTGCTGCTCGAAGCCGCGATCGCGAAGGGCGCGACGGTTCTGGAAGGGGTGCGCATCGAGGAGGTGGACGTGGGCGGTCCGGATCGGCCGGCGGTGGCGTGGGGCCGGGTCCGGGGTGGGGAGCGCCGGGCGTTCGAGGCCGATCTCCTCATCGGTGCGGACGGGCTTCGGTCCGTGGTTGCCCGGAGATCGCGCGCGGTCGGTGATCCAGGGCCTCTCCGGAAGGCATCGCTCTCGTGGAGGGTTCAGGGAGTCGCCGCGCCCCGCGATCGGGGCCACCTTCTCCTCGGCGGCGATCTCACGGTCGGGCTCGCTCCAGTGGCTTCGGAGGAGGGACGCACGGACCTCTGGAACGGAACGCTCGTGGTCGATCCGGCCCGCTACGGGGACCAGATCTCGAACAATGCCTGGTCTCTCTTCCGGATGGGGCTGGCGTTGATGGGGACCGAATGGGAGAGCGGCCCCCGAGCGGTGGGGGGACCCTGGGCCAGCGGACCGTTCGACTGGCCCTGCCGGAACTCGACGATGGGGCGGACCCTCCTCGTGGGCGATGCGGCCGGCTACTATGATCCGCTCACCGGACAGGGCATTTACCGTGCGCTCCGGAGTGCGGAGCTGGCGGAACGCGCCGTGCGAGGCGCCCTGCCGTCTGGAATCGGGGACGTTGGGCACGAAGGCGAAGGAGGGGGAGCCCTCCCCCTGCGGGCAGGCCCGCTGGCAGGGTACGAGGGCCGGATGCGGAGGGCGTTCGGGCCCGGGCGGGCGCTCCAGCGTGTCATCGAGGGTGTGGTGTCGCGGCCGGGATTGCGAGAGCTCGCGTTGGGGGCGATGTCCTGGAGCCCTCGCGCGGCGTCCACTCTGATCGGGCTGACCGGGAACCTTGAATTGCGTGGAGGCGACTGAGCATGAGGACCGTCGATGAGCATCGGACCCGGGCGCCTGCGGACATTGGATTCCAGGTGGCCGCGGATGTCGAGGGCTGGCCCTCCATCCTCCCCCACTACCGGTGGGTGCGCTTCCACGAGAAACGGGGGTTCGCCGATGGGGTGGTCGAGATGTCGGCCTGGAGATCCTTTCCGCTCTATCGTTGGCCCACCTGGTGGGTCTCGGAGATGGAGCACGACCGGGAGGCCAGACAGGTGCGGTACCGGCACGTCGACGGGATCACGCGCGGCATGAATGTGCTCTGGGAGGTCATGGATGAACCGGGGGGTGGGAGCCTCCTGCGGATCATTCATGAGTGGGAAGGTCCGCGCTGGCCCCTCATCCGGGGAATCGCGGCGAACCTGGTGATCGGGCCGGTCTTCGTCTCTCACATCGCGGGGCGGACGCTGGCGGGGGTGGTCGAGGAGGCCGAGCGCCGGATGCAAGCCGGAGCGGCGACGTGACCGCTGAGAGGGTTGAGCCGAACCGTCCGAGGGGGGAGGGTACGCGGGAGGTCGTGATCACCGGAATCGGGGTCATCGCGGGTCCGGGTGTCGGGATAGTGGCATTCCGCGAGGGGCTCAGAAGGGAAACGTCACCCGTCTCTCCGGTGAGCCGGTTCGATCCCTCTTCCTTCCGCTCGCAGCTCGCCGTGGAGGTGAGCGGGTTCGAGCCCCGGGACTTCATGGACCGGAGGCGAGCGAGGCGTCTGGACCGATTCGGGCACCTGAGCATCGCCGCGGCCCGGCAGGCCCTGGAGGACGCCGAGCTGGACGCCACCGAGCTTCCCGGGGAGCGGGTCGCCGTGCAGATCGGGTCCGCGCTCGGAGGGATCGCCCACGCCGAGCAGGAGACGACCCAGTACCTCGCGGGGGGGATCCGCACCGTGGATCCTCGGCTCGCGCTGACCGTGTTCTGCGGCGCGTCGAGCTGCAACATCGCCATCGAGTTCGGCTTCCAGGGCCCCAACTCGACCAACGCGATGAGCTGCGCGTCGGGCACGATGGCGATCGGTGAAGCGTTTCGGCTCGTGCGCGGGGGCGTCTCCGACTTCGCGCTGGCCGGGGGCGTGGAGGCTCCCCTGGCTCCGCTCACCTTTGGAGCGTTCTCGGTGATTCGCGCGATGAGCACCCGAAACGATGAGCCGGAACGGGCCTACCGCCCCTTCGATCGCGAGCGGGACGGCTTCATCATGGGTGAGGGGGCAGCCGTCCTCCTGCTTGAAGAGGAGGCCCACGCGAGGAGGAGAGGGGCAAGGGTCTATGCCCGGCTCCGTGGCTACGGGACCACGAGCGACGCTCACCACATGGTTGCCCCCCGACCCGACGCCTCCCAGGCGGCCCGAGCGATGACGAACGCGCTCGCGGACGCGGCCGTGGACCCCTCCGAGGTCGACTATGTGAATGCCCACGGCTCCTCGACGCCCCTGAACGACCCGGTTGAGACGTTGGCGATCCGGGCGGCGCTGGGGGATCGGGCGGAGCGGATCGCCGTGAGCTCCACGAAGCCTTACTACGGCCACGCGCTCGGGGCGTCGGGAGCGATCGAGGCGGCGGTGAGCGCGCTCGTGCTCAGGGAGGCGTGGATCCCCCCTACGCTCAACCTGGAGGAGCGAGGCGAAGGGTGCGACCTCGACTACGTCCCGCTCCGGGGTAGGGAGCTCCAGGCCCGGGTCGTCATGTCCAACTCCTTCGGCTTCGGGGGCATCAACGCCAGCCTCGTCCTCACCGGGGCGGACGAGGGCTGACGGACCGCCGAGGGGGCCCGATCGCGGATCTGCGGGCATTCCTGGCACGATCAGACGACGGACCGTAGTTTGTCACCCGTTGTGGGCCCAGGGCGGGCGATTCAGGGGTGGTTGGTGTGGGGTGGTGGCGCCCATTCCTTCGAACGGATCGGGGGGTGGATGGAGACGGTGCACCATGATGTGCTCCTCATCGGAGGGGGAGGTGCGGGACTGCGGGCCGCGATCGCGGTAGCCGAGACCGATCCAGATCTCACGGTGGGCGTGGCCTCCAAGGTCTACCCGATGCGGAGCCACACGGTCTCGGCGGAAGGAGGCGCTGCGGCCGTCATCCGTCCGGAGGACAGCCTCGACGATCACGCGTACGACACGATCAGCGGAGGGGACTGGTTGTGTCACCAGGAGGCGGTCGAGGTCTTCGTGCGGGAAGCGCCCGAAGAGCTGCTCCGGATGGAGCACTGGGGCTGTCCCTGGAGCCGCACCCCGGAAGGCAGGATCGCCACGCGGCCGTTCGGGGGAATGAAGATCGAGCGCACCTGGTACGCCGCGGACAAGACGGGATTCCACCTCCTTCACTCCCTCTACCAGACCGCCCTCAAGTACCCCTCCATCTCCTTCCGTGACGAGTGGTTCGTGGTGGACCTCCTCGTCGAAGGGGATCGCTGCCACGGCGCCGTGGCGATCGAGCTCGCCTCGGGGAAGATCGTGGCCCTCCTGGCTCGTTCCGTGGTGCTTTGCACCGGAGGGGGAGGCCGGGTCTATCCCTTTACGACGAACGCCAACATCAAGACGGGCGACGGGATGGCCTTCGCCTATCGGGCGGGGGTGCCTCTCAAGGACATGGAGTTCGTCCAGTACCACCCGACGGGCCTGCCGTTCACCGGGATCCTGATCACAGAGGCGACCCGGGGTGAGGGCGGGCATCTGGTGAACAAGGACGGTTACCGCTACTTGCAGGACTACGACCTCGGCACCCCCGAGCCGAAGCCCGTGAAGCGGTCCATGGAGCTGGGACCCAGAGATCGTCTCTCGCAGGCCTTCGTGGGCGAGCAGGAGAAGGGACGCACCGTGGAATCCCAGTGGGGGGACGTCGTCCACCTCGACATCCGCCACCTGGGTGAGAAGCTCATCGACGAGCGGCTTCCCTTCGTGCGAGAGCTCTGCCGGAAGTACGAGAAGATCGATCCCGTCCACGAGCTCATCCCCGTGCGGCCGGTGGTGCATTACATGATGGGCGGGGTGCACACCGACCTGGACGGGGCGACGCCGGTCGCGGGTCTCTTCGCGGCCGGGGAGGTCGCGTGCGTGAGCATAAACGGGGCGAACCGCCTGGGGTCGAACTCCCTGACCGAGTTGCTGGTCTTCGGGGCCCGGGCCGGTCGCGCCGCAGT
>SLCK01000034.1 GCA_007125845.1 Gemmatimonadota bacterium | reverse complement strand
TCACGTTCATGAGCACCGAATCGAGCGGGACGGGGGGATTCGACACGAAGGCGCGGGCACCGAGCAGGCCGATTTCCTCGGCGTCGAGGGCGGCGAAGAGGAGGGAGTGGCGGGGTGGGGACTCCAGGAAGTGGGCCGCCAGGGCGAGGAGGGCAGCTGTCCCCGATGCGTTGTCATCTGCACCGTTGTAGATCTCTCCGTCCCGGACACCGAGGTGGTCGTAGTGGGCGGTCACGATCACGTATCGGCCGGGGTGCTCCCCTCCGGGCACCATCCCGATGATGTTGACCCCTTCCGTGGCCTGTCCGGTTGCCGGATGTGAGAAGGTGAAGCTGAGGATGCGTTCCCCACCTACGGGCCGGAGCCCCCGCTCCGCAAAGGATTCCGCGAGGAACCTACGGGCCCGCTCCCCCCCTGCAGTCCCGGCTTGCCGCCCTTCCATGGAGTCGTGAGCGAGGATCTGCAGGTCCTGGAGCATTCGCTCCCCATCGATTGCGCCGCGAGCCAACGGGTCCGAGCCCGGCAGGGCCGTAGCGACGGCCGGCGCCACCAGGGCCAGCGCCATCAGGAGGAGCGCGAGGAGGCGCGCGCCTCTCCGGAAGGGGAGGCTGTGAGCGCTGGCGGCGGATTCGAAGGTTGCCTTCATGGGCCGTCTCGGGACCAGGAACAGTGGAAGTCGGAACCCGGAGTTCAAGGGTCGCGTACGAGGAATGGACTGCTTTCGCCTACACGAGGCGATCGTGGGAAGTTCACCTGCCCTGACCTTCCTGGGCCGGCCGCATGGATCCACGCATGGATCCATATGTTTTCTCGCCTTCCGGAGGACAAGTCGTGAGAGGATGCGTTCGCAATTGGGGGAGGGGGCTTCTCCCCCTTCTCCTGGTCCTGTTGGCGGCTCCCCTTGGAGCCCAGGTCACCCCGGAAGAGCGTGCCGAGCGGAGGAACGCTCTGGCGGAGCGGGTCGGAGAAGGACTTGTCCTCGCCGTTGGAAGTGTGGAGCCGCCACAGGACTACATCCCCTTTTTCCAGAACTCACCGTTCAGGTATCTCACGGGTTTCGTGGAGCCGAACGCGATGTTGCTCATGGAAGTCCGGGATGGAGCCATCGCGGCGGAAACCCTCTTCGTCAATCCGAGAGATCCGGCAACGGAGACCTGGGAGGGGTATCGAATCGGACCCGACGGCGTGCTGGAGGTAACCGGGATTCCGGGCCAGAGCGTCGAGGAGCTCGGCGAGGCCTTCGACGCCCTGGTCTCCGAACACGGAGAGATCGCGGTGGTGGGGGCATACAATCCCGGAGCTTCGATCCAGAACGATGTGACTCAGAGGGTCGCCGCGCTCTTGGAGGGTCACTCGGAAGTGAGTGTGACCAACGTGACGCGGGAGGTGGCCGATCTCCGGGCCGTGAAGTCTGACGCCGAGTTGGAGCTCTTGCGCCGAAGCACTGCCATCACCACCCAGGCCCACCGGGAAGTAATGGGGGCGCTCGCGCCCGGGAAGAACGAGTTCGAGGTCCAGGCGGTCGTGGAATACACCTTCCGTCGATACGGATCCGAGCGGCCGGCCTTCGCCTCGATCGTCGGATCGGGCCCCAATTCAACCGTGTTGCACTACAAGACGAATGACCGGTTCATGGAGGACGGCGACGTAGTCGTAGTCGACATCGGGTCGAGCTACGGGGGGTACTCCGCGGATGTCACCCGGACGCTTCCCGTGAATGGTCGGTTCACCGAGGCGCAGTCGGAGATCTATCAGATCGTCCTGGACGCGCAGGGCCGCGCGGAGGAAATAGCTCGCCCGGGGGTCTCGGTAGCCCAGATGGACCAGATGGCGGCGCGGGTCGTCGCGGAGGGGCTGGCTGAGGTCGGGCTCATCGAGTCGGTTGACGCGACCTACGAGACCGCGGAGGGACAGAGAATCCCCCAGTTCAGGCTCTTCTACATGCACGCCATGGGGCACGGAATCGGGCTGGACGTACACGATCCCTGGCCCGGCGTGCTCGAGCCGGGGGTGGCGTTCACGATCGAGCCGGGGATCTATGTTCGTCCGAACCTCTTCGAGGAAATCATCCCGGACGTGCCCGCCAACCAGGGCTTGAGGGAGGCGATCCGGCCCGCCTTCGAGCGGTACGTGAACATTGGCGTTCGGATCGAGGACGATTACATCGTGACGGAGGATGGACTCGAGTGGATCTCGCCCGCCCCACGGGACATCGAGGAGATCGAGGAGGCGATGGCTCGACCATGGGATGGGCCCGAGGAGAGAAACGAGGACTGGGTGGAGTGGTTCCGCCGGATGGAGTGACGGCCGACCGGCCAGCTCTTCATCTCCGTCGACGATTGCTCGGCGTGGGGCTCGGGTTTGCGGCGTGGGTCGGGTTCCGGCTCCTCTCCTCCTATCCTTCGATGGCGGAGGCGGTCGCGAGCACCGGTCCCCTTCCGGAGTTGGCTCGCATCCTTTCGGTCGCCACGGGACGCGTTCCCTTTGCGCTGGCAGAGGCCCTCGTCCTGCTCTTCCTCCTCCGGCAAGGGATGGGGTTGGCCAGGGGAGTGTCCCAGCTCCGGGCCGGGAAAGACCGACTCCCGCGTACCTTCGCTCGCGGAGGGCTGCGGCTTGCACAGGACATCGGAGTCCTGGTCTTCCTCTTCTATGTCCTCTGGGGGTTTCAGTACGCTCGCGCCGGGCTGGATGGGCATCTCGGGATCGCTTCGACGGGCGAGGTCTCTGCGTCGGAGATCCAGCCCCTCGCCCTGCGGGCCATCGAACGGACGAACGAGCTGTACCGGGAGATCCATGGCTCCCCCGATGCGGGGCACCCCACTGCCTCACCCCCGATCGAGGTCCTCGTATCCGGTCTCGAGGAAGGGTGGATCGGCGTCCGGGCGGCGCTCGACCTTCCCCTCCGCATGGAGCGAACTCATGGCGGTCCCAAGTCGTTCCTCGCCACGCCGCTGATGAAGCGACTCGGGGTGGGTGGGATGTACTTTCCCTTCACCGCCGAGGCGCTCGTCCTGGGAGACCTGCCCGGTGCGCTCCTGGCGAAGAGCCTCGCTCACGAGATGGCCCACCAGCGGGGGATCGCCTCGGAATCCGACGCGAACGTTCTCGCATTCCTGGTAGCCCGCGAGTCTCCTGATCCGGTGGCCCGTTATTCGGCATACATCTTCCTCCAGCAGCAGCTCGTGCGAATCCTCCAGAGTCTGGCTCCGGAGGAGAGTGAGTGGGTGGTCGGGGAACGCTATCCCGGGGTGCGGAGAGATCTCGTCGAGGCTCATGCCTACTGGGAGCCTGCACGCGGGGCCGCAGGGGCTGCGGCGACACGGGTGAACGATGTGATGCTCCGGTCCCACGGGGTTGCGGACGGGGTCGGGAGCTACCGGGGGAGCGTGTGGATCCTGGTGGCCCTGGCGAGGGATCGAGGGGAGAGCGCCCTCTTCTGAGCATGAGATGCGAGACGTCTTTCGCCCGCTGGATCTGGACGTACCGGTCCAGCCCCTTGTTTGGCTCGCCACCTCCTCCTACCCTCCTTTGGATTTTCTCGCACAATGCGTACCTTGAACAATCCGCTCGTTTCTTCTCGTCATCGTCCGGGGACGAAGCACCCGGATGGAACGCGACCCGGAGTACCTTCGGCGATGGTGAGTCATCCTCAAGACGCCCTTTCAGGCACGGTTTCCATGTATTCAGCAAGGTATTCCACCCTCCTCCTCCTTTTGGCGCTCCTCACCTCGGCCTGTGCAGAAGGAAATGAACGGGTCACGGAGCTCTCGGACTTCGAGGAGCGGGCCGCCTACGCGATTGGACAGGATGTAGGGAGCTCGTTGGCGGACGCGGGTGTCGAACTCGACTTCGATGCACTGGTGCAGGGACTGCGTGATGCCCTCGAGGATGGCGACTCCCTCCTGGATCCGCAGGAGATGATGGAGGTCGTCCAGGAGTTCCAGATGCGGGCGCAGCAGGCCATGGCGCAGAGGGAGGAGGGTGTCGCGGAGGAGAACCGAGCGGAGGGCGAGGCATTCCTCCGGGAGAACGCGGAGCGGGACGATGTGGTCACGACCGACAGCGGGCTTCAGTATCGATTCGTGACGGAGGGGGACGGACCGGTCCCCGGGCCTGAGGACCAGGTCCGCGTCCATTACCGGGGGACCTTCATCGATGGCGAGGTATTCGACAGCTCCTACGAGCGGGATGAGCCGGCCGTGTTCCAGGTCAGCCAGGTCATTCCGGGGTGGACCGAGGCGCTCCAGCTGACGCCCGTGGGGAGCACGGTGGAGATCGTGATTCCACCGAATCTCGGATACGGGATGAGCGCACCCGCTTCGATCGGCCCGGAGCGCACCCTCCTCTTCGAGGTGGAGTTGCTGGGGATCGAGGACTGAACAAAGGGGGCCTCACACCCGGACGGCTTTCTCCCACGGGAGGGAGTTGAGGCACACGGTGCCGGCCGCGGGGCGGCAGCGGCAGGGAGCGAGCCGGAGCCCAAGGGGGCTGTCCTGGCCGGTGATGAGGGGTTCCACGACGTCCGCGAGCAGTCGGGCGAACCGCGGGTCGTCGTGGGGGATCGGAACCCGGTGGAACTCGAGTCCGACCTCTTCTGCCTCTTCCTTGAGCTCGTGGTCGAGTTCCGCCAACGTTTCGGACTGCTCGTGCATGAAGGAAACCGGGTCGACGACGACCGTGTCGGCCTCGATGGTGCGGATGACTTCTTCAACGTCGGGCTGGGTCCACTCGATCCCACGGTTGGTGTGGTTCTGATAGCCGATCAAATAGTCTTCCACTTCGAGCAATCGGCCGATCTCGGCGCAGAACTCCTCGACGTACTCGACGTACCGGCTTCCCTCGTCGAGGTACTTCTTCGGTGTCCCATGCGCGGAGAAGACGAGGCGCGTTCCGGGTGTCTCGAAATCGATCTCCCGCTCGTCGATCAACTGTCGGATCCGATCGGCCCGCATGTCCAGATAGGTCGGGTGCCGGTGCCATCCCGTGATTCCCTCGAAGTCCACATTCCACTCGAGCTCGTCCAGTGCGGCCTGTATCCCGTCCAAGGACGCCACATTGGTCGAGGGCCCGCAGAGCGGGTAGACGGGAAGGCCTATAAGTCGCTCGACGCCGTCGGCGCGGGCCTGCTGCACCACCTCCGCAATGAGGGGTTGCGTGAACTGGAAGGCGCTGTAGACGTGGACTCCGTGGCCTCGCCGGACCAATTCGAGCCCCAGCTCCCGGCCCTGTGCGTACGCCTGCTCGTTGAGGGGTGAGCCACCGATCTCATCGTACTCTTTGATCAGACCTGGGGCCCTCCGCTCGGCCAGCTCAAGACTTCTCCGTTCCTTTGCCTCTCGAGTCGGAAGGCCTTCCAGATTCGCGTTGGCAAAGAAGATGCGCTCCAGGAATGGGATCACGTGCTCCGGGGTAGCCTGCGCAGGCTCCCCGAAGTGGAGTGCGATGATTCCGGTCTTCATAGGCCCTCTCCTCGCAACACGTTCAAGTCCACCGATTGGACATGCTCCACAACGGCTCCGATGACCTCGGGGTCGGTCTCTGGAAGGAGGCCATGTCCCACGTTGAAGACATGCCCCGGCCTGCCTCCCACCCTTCGAAGCACTTCGTCCGCCCGGGCCACCGCCACGTCCCTACCCGCGAGAAGAGAGGCGGGGTCCAGATTCCCTTGGACGGCCCGATCATGCCCCACCACCTTCCAGGCTTCGTCGATCGGAAGGCGCCAGTCGAGTCCGATTCCGTCTCCCCCGGCCTCGGCGAGCAAAGGGAGGAGGGCGGGGTTCCCCGTGGCGAAGTGGATCGATGGGATCCCGTGTTCCTTCAGTCCCCCGAGGATTCGGCGGGAGTAAGGAAGGACGTAAGTCCGGTAGTCATCCGGCCCCAGGGATCCCGCCCACGAGTCGAACAGTTGGATGCCCGAGGCCCCGGATTCAACCTGTGCGCGAGCAAAGGAAAGGAGGTGGTCTGCCCAATAGGACATGAGTTCGTCCCAGAGTTCGGGCTCCCGCCACATGAAGGCTTTGGTCCCATGCCGCTCCCGAGACCGCGGCGACTCGACCAGGTAGGTCATGAGGGTGAAGGGTGCCCCGATGAACCCCACCACCGGCACATCCAGGCGTGCCTTGAGGAGCGAGAGGGTTTCGAGCACGAAGTCGAGGGTGTTTCGTGGCTCGAAGGCCTCCAGGGATCTGATCCGCTCGGCGGTGTCATAGGGGTGGGGAAGGACCGGTCCGACCCCTTTTTCGATCCGCACGTCGAGCCCGGCGCCCACGAAGATCGTCGAGATGTCCGCGAAGAGGACTGCGGCGTCGAGAGGGAAGTACTCGAGGGGGAGCGCGGTAATCCGGGCCGCGAGCTCGGGGTCCCGGGTCACCCTGAGCAGGTCTCGTCCTCCCTTCAGGTCGTGATATCGTGGAAGCGATCGGCCCGCTTGCCGCATGAACCAGACGGGCGTACGGTCGAGGGGCTCGCGTCGGAGGGCGCGGATGAAGCGATCGTTCATGGATTGTCCAACGAGAGAATCGGGTTCGTCTTGTCGTCCACGGGCGGCCCGTGGCGCGCGGCACGGCCGCTTGGGACCAGGGGAGAAGCTACCACGGCGAAGTCGTCTCGTCATGGGGTCACCCTCCCCCCGTAGCCTACGCCCGGTTGCTCGAATTCCGCAGGTCCAGTTTATTCATTCCTGCGACCCATGATCGGTTCCATCATCCGGCGACCGTCCTCTTGGGCCACCCGACATCCATTGCCAGCCTCGAGGTCCATGCAGACGAAGCGTCCAACCAATCCGCAGGCGGAGGAGATCCTCGGAGGGTACTTCCCGGTCCTGGATCACGGTTTCGTGGCCCTGGTCGATTACATGGGTTCGGACGACGATGTGGAACGCGCTGCGCGGGTCAGCTACGGATACGGAACCCGAAAGCGCTCGGCCACCCGGGGCCTGATCCGATATCTGCGGCGACACCGGCACACCACTCCCTCGGAGATGGTCGAACTCAAGTTCCACTGTGCGATGCCGATGTTCATCGCCCGCCAATGGATCCGACATCGGACCGCTTCGGTCAACGAATACAGTGGGCGTTACTCCCTGATGCCCCTCCTCTTCTATCGTCCCGACGCAGAGCAGTTCGGGTTGCAGAGCCGCTCCAACCGCCAGGGCCGGGGGGCGCAGGCCGAGCGCGAGCTCTGGGCCCAGGCCGTGGATCGGTGGGACTCCCTCCGCTCCGCAGCCGCGTCCCAGTACGAATGGCTGGTTCAGGAGGAGGTGGCGAGGGAGCTCGCGCGCATCGATCTCCCCCTTTCGACCTACACGCAGTGGTACTGGAAGGTCGACCTCCACAACCTCCTCCACTTTCTCTC
>SLCK01000024.1 GCA_007125845.1 Gemmatimonadota bacterium | reverse complement strand
TTTATTGGGGTGGCACGGGTGTGTGAGCACAAGATAGGGCCCCCAGGGACAACTCCCCAGGGGCCCTAAACCTCTATCTCACTTCTATTTATCGTAAGTGCCGGAGGAGGGACTCGAACCCCCGACTCGCGGATTATGATTCCGCTGCTCTAACCAGCTGAGCTACTCCGGCAAAGGAGGAAAACGCTACCTCCGCGCCCACCCCCGTGTCAAGGCCGCTTGCGGGCATCGGTCCGCCCGGCTTCCCACCCGCTAAGGCGCCCCCTCCTCGGCCTCCCGCTCCACCCCCGAGTCGGCGAAACGGTAGAGCACCTCACCGTCCCGGATCATCCCGAATCGCTCTCGGGCAAGCGCCTCGAGGGTTCGCGGGTCGTGTTCCAGATCGTCAACCCGCGCCCGCAGCGCGGTGGTGGCGGAATCCAGCTCCCGCAGCTCAGCCCGGGCCAGCTCCGCCTCCTCGCCCATTCTCCGCAGGTCGAAGGCATCGTACTCCCCACCGAGCACCGCGTAATACCCCGCCAGGATCACGACCGCCGGAAAGATCAGCTTACGGATCAATGTTGGCCTCCCGCCTCAGCGGTCACCCCAGAGCGACTGGCCCGGGTACCTTGCGCGCTCTCCGAGCATCTCCTCGATGCGAAGGAGCTGGTTGTATTTCGCGACCCGGTCGGTGCGGGACGCGCTGCCCGTCTTAATCTGTCCCGAACCGGTGCCCACGGCCAGATCCGCGATGAAGACGTCTTCGGTCTCCCCGGATCGGTGAGAGATCACCGAACGGTATCCACCTTCCTCGGCCACCCGGATCGCTTCCAGTGTTTCGGTCAGCGTCCCGATCTGGTTCAGCTTGATGAGAATCGCATTGGCGACGTTCTCCTCGATCCCCCGGGCGAGGCGCTCCGGATCGGTGACGAAGATGTCGTCGCCCACGATCTGCACGCGGTCACCGATCGCGGAGGTGAGCCGTTTCCAACCGGACCAGTCGTTCTCGTCGAGGGGATCCTCGAGGGAACGAATCGGATACCTTTCGGCCCAATCCGACCAGAACTCGACCATGGCCTCGGAGTCTCGCCGCTCGCCCGACGACCAGCGGAAGACGTACTCGCCATCCTCGAAGAACTCCGAGGCGGCCGGATCGAGCGCGAGAACCACGTCTTCTCCCGGGCGATAGCCGGCTCGCTCGATCGCGCGGAGCACCACCTCCACCGCCTCATCGTTGTCTCCAAGATCGGGGGCGAACCCCCCCTCATCCCCCACGGCGGTGCTCCCCCCCCGTTCGACGAGGACCTCCTTCAGACGATGGAAGATCTCGACGCCCATCCGGAGACCCTCGCCGAAGGTGTCCGCGCCCTGGGGCATGACCATGAACTCCTGGAAGTCCACGTTGTTCGGAGCGTGCGATCCGCCATTGAGAATGTTCATCTGGGGAACGGGCAGGAGCTCGGCTGCATCCCCTCCGAGTTCCCGGAAGAGGGGCACACCTCGGGCTTCGGCCCGTACCCGTGCCGCCGCCAAGGAAGCCGCCAGGATCGCGTTGGCACCCAGACGCCCCTTGTTCGAAGTGCCGTCCAACTCTATGAGGAGACGATCGAGGGCCTCCTGGTCCTCGACACCTCTCCCCAGCAGCGCGTCGCGGATCTCTCCGTTCAGCGCCGCCACCGCGCGCCGGACGCCCCTGCCCAGGTAACGCCCCTCGTCTCCGTCCCGGAGCTCCTGCGCCTCATGCTCCCCGGTGGACGCTCCGCTCGGCACCGCAGCCCGTCCCGTCACCCCTCCTTCGACCTGGATCTCGGCCTCCACTGTCGGATTGCCCCGTGAATCCAGGATCTCGCGGCCCGTGACCCGGCGGATCGTCAGTTGGCTCAACTCGTCATCTCCTTCCAGACACCATGGATTTCTGGTTCGTCTCCCGTCCTGCCGTCCTCTGCGGGCGGCCGCGCTCCGCCGGGCGCCCCCGTCACCCCGTCCGGGTCCTCCATCAGGCTCGCCACGGCGGCGCGAGCAGCCTCCATCAGCCGATCGCGGTCGTCATGCTCCAATCCGTCCACCTCGATGGGCCTCCCGACTCTGACCCTCACCTCGCCTGGCCGCACCCGCAGCGAGCCCTTCGGCATGATGTCCCGGCCCCCTGAAATGCCGAGGGGAACGATCGGCAGCCCCGCCTCGATGGCGAGCACGAAGGGCCCTTTCTTGAAGGGTTGGAGCCGTCCGTCCCTGGAACGCGTGCCCTCCGGAAAGAAGACCAGCGCCACATCCTCCTCCCGGGTACGTTCCGAGGCATCCCGAAGCGAGGCCACCGCTCGCTCCCGGTCGGAGCGGTCGATCGCAATGTGGCCGCACCCCACCCATGCCGGGCCGAAGATCGGGATCCGGGCGAGCTCTTCCTTTCCCACGAACCGTCGCTTCGCAGGAAGATAGGCGCCCAGAGCGAACACGTCGAACCAGGACTGATGGTTGGCGACCACCACGATCGATCTGCTCCAGTCGATCCGGTCGAGCCCCTGAAACCTCACCCGCGCTCCCCCCATGCGCAGAAAGGCCCGACACCAGGCCCGGCTTATCCGGTCACAGAGATCCGGAAGAGACGAGCTCCGCAGCCAGGTGGCGAGGAGGACTCGGGCGCCGAGCACCGCCGTGACCACGAGTCCTGCGGCAAGAAACCAGAACGTCCGGATCATCCCTCCCCCCCTTCTTCCCCCGCCGCCGCAAAGTGGTCGAACCCGCCTCCGGTGTCGACCGGACGCCGGGCGCCTTCGGCCGACTGGAGGTGCGCACCCGTCCCGGCCTCCACCCGCCCGACGCGAGTCAACTCGATCGAGAACCGCTCCCGGAAGGAGGCGGCCGCCTCGGCCAGGGAACCGGGGGGAACGGCCACCAGGAGCTCGAAGTCGTCGCCGCCGTGCAGCGCGAGGCGCCTCCCCGCCCCGGGTCCGGGCAGCTCAAGACCGTCGAGGTCCGGGTGAACCGGGACCAAGTCCTCTTCGAGGACTGTGGCCACGCCCGACGCGGCGGCGAGGTGCGCCGCATCGCCGGCGAGACCGTCGGAGAGGTCGATTCCGGCGCGCGCGCGGGCCCGCAGCAGCCAACGCGCCTCCTCGATCCTGGGTTGCGGCGCGGCGAAGGACTCCCGCAGCGACGCGGGCACCGAACGCCCCTGTCTCCACAGCGCCACGGCCGCGGCCGCGCCCCCGAGCCTCCCGGTGACCCACAACTCGTCGCCGACCCGGGCGCCGCTGCGGAGGAGCGGGGTGAGACTTCGTCCAACCGAGACCACGTCCAGACAGATCGGCCCGGGAGACCGGGTAAGGTCTCCCCCGACCAGGGGCACCCCTCTCTCGTCGAGGAGTGTCCGGGCTCCCCTCACCAGCTCTCCCGCACCCTGACCGTCGCCAGGGACCGCGATGGAGAGGAGCACGGCGATGGGATCCGCCGCCATAGCCGCCAGGTCGCTCAGCCCGGCGGCCACACTCCGATATCCCGCTTCGTCCGGTGAAACCCAGTCGAGCCGAAAGTGCACGTCCTCGAGAGCAAGATCGGTCGAGATCACGATCCCGTCCCGCAGAACGGCACAGTCGTCACCGGGGCCGACCTGGATCTCCGACGTCGGCTCCCAGCTCCCTTCGAAGAACCCCCGTATCCGGTCGAACTCTCGACCCGGTCCAAGGCGCGGGTCCGTCCTTCCGCTCATCAGTGGGGAGGCGGGAGATCGAGGGACACGAAGGGAAAAAGCCGTCCGGACGTGGAAGCGTCCCCCTCGCGGAGAGCGCCGGCCAGCCCCTCGATCACGTCGGTGGGAAGCAGGCTCTCACCGGCGCCCGATCGCATTGCTGCCAGTCCGGTGAAATGGAGGGCGAGCGCGCTCGCCTCCCATCCCTTCAGTCCACGGGCCAGCAAGGCACCGGCTGCACCGGTCAGGACATCGCCCATTCCGGCACGGGCGAGGTCCGAGGACCCGGAGGTCGCCACCAGCACCTCGCGTCCGGCCGGGTGCGCCGCGATCGAGGGCGTCCCCTTGAGAAGGATCGCCGCATTCCATCTGGAAGCGAGGTCGCGGGCCACCCCGAGGACGTCACCTGAAAGGGACTCCGGGTCCGCTCCGATCCGGACCGCTTCTCCGGGGTGCGGCGTCAGAATCCTGCGCTCCCCTTCACCCGCCCCAGCGAACGCTGGCAGCGCCCCATTCCCAAGGTGAGTCAGCGCGTCGGCGTCGAGGAGGACTGCCTGTCCCTCTACCTCCGAGAGCAGCCCGTTCAGCCGCTCTCCCGCTCCAGAGCCGGCCCCCAGGCCGGGTCCGGCCGCGACCGCGTCCGAATCGGCGAGGGCGTCGGAAAGGGCATCGTCCTGGGCGATGTCCACGAAGAGGGCCTCGGGCACGCTGGACTGCACGGCGGTCCGATTCTCTTCAGGCGATGCGACGCGCACGTAGCCGACCCCGGCCCGGAGCGCCGCCCTCGCGGAGAGGATCGCCGCGCCAGCCATTCCCGGAGACCCGGCCGCGATCAGGAGCCGACCTTCGGCCTTCTTGTGGGTGACGAGGGGCCTGCGCGGGCGGTGGGAGGCGATCCACTCGGACGTCAGGAGGCGAGCCGAGGAGAGACCCTCGGGCAAGGGCGGGAAGCCGATCTCGATCACGATCAACCGCCCCGACAGCTCGCGCCCCGGGAAGAGGACGGTCCCCACCTTGGGAAAGCCGAAAGCGACCGTCAGATCGGCCCGAATCGCCTCCCCTGCTACGGCACCGGAATCGGCGTCCAGGCCCGAGGGAAGGTCGAGCGCAAGGATGGGGCGCCGGCTTCGGTTCATCGCCCGGATCACCCGCGCGTGCCGCGCGCGAGGCGCCCCCGTCACTCCGGTGCCCAGGAGAGCGTCGACGAGGACCGCTCCCCGGGCGAGAGCCGCGTCCAGGGCCCCGTCGTGGTCAGGAACAGTCTCGACCGGAACGGGCCAAGCGTGGAGGAGGGGATCGGGTCGAGGCCGCTCGCCAAGCACCAGCAAGGAGACGTCCCTTCCGAACCGGCGGAGCGAACGCGCGAGGACGACTCCGTCGCCGCCATTGTTCCCGGTGCCCGCCACGACGACCACGGGACCGGACGGGAAGAGTCGATCCAGAACCAGGGCCGCACCCCTGCCCGCGTTCTCCATGAGGACGCGCGAGGGAACCCCTTCGTCCTCCATCGCCCAGCGATCCAGCCGCGCGGACTCCGTTCCGGTCAGGAGCCTCACGTCGGCCCGCCCATCGTCCGTCAAGGGGCCCCGGCTACTTGTAGCTCTGGCCGATGGCCCGCCCGAACGTGATCTCCCCGTTGTCGATCCTGATGTTGAATCCGCACTCCGGGCTCGAGCAGACCCAAGCCTTGTAGCGGATCGTGGCCCCCTCCCGTCCGTAGTCCGAAAGGGGCAGCAACAATCCGGCATCGCACTTCTGGCACGAGGGAAACGTGAGCTCCTGAGACATGATCAACCCCTCCCGATCCCGGCGACGCCCGAAGGTGCCGAAGTGGAGCCTCGAGCGCCCCCTCATCAAGCTGCCTGTACCTCAACCTCCTTCGAATACTAGTCCCCGGCGGCCCAGGGATAGTTCCGCTCGAAGGCCTCCTCGAAATCGAAGAGCCCCCGGAAGTCTTCCAGGCGATCGTCATCCTGCTTCGTGAGGATTCCTGCGTCGACCAGGGCGAACACGATCTCGCCCAGATCCAGGGTGGAATGAATGCCCCAATGTTCCAACACGGTACGGGCGAGCGGACCGAATTGTTCGATCGCCAGGAGACGCGCTCCCTCGGCCAGCTCCGGACCGGAGATGTGCCTGGGCTGATCCAACTCGTCGATCACATGGTGGAGCGACGAGAGGATGAACATATAGGCCTTCCCGTGGAAGCGGGGGTTCCGCTCCACGAGTCGGTCCAGGATCTCTTCAGCGAATTCGACGTCGGTCATAGCAGCAAAGTTGGGTCGAGAGGTCGCGACACGCCAGGGTCCTGACGCGCGACTTCGGCTCCGGCTTCCGCGGTCACTCGCCGGCCGCCAGCTCCGGATAGAGGGGAAAGCGCGCACAGAGCTCGGTCACTTCTGCTCGCGTCCGGGTGCGAACGGCCTCGTCATCCGGGTCCTCGAGCACACGCGCGATCCATCCACCGATCTGCTCCATCTCGGCCTCCCCCATCCCCCGGGAGGTGAGCGCCGGCGTCCCTATGCGCAGACCCGAGGTCACGAAGGGGGAGCGGGTCTCCCCGGGTACGGTGTTCTTGTTCACGGTGATCCCGGCCTCCTCCAACGCGTGCTCCGCCTCCTTCCCGGTCAGCTCTCCGCGGTCGCGCAGGTCGACGAGGATCAGGTGATTGTCGGTCCCCCCGGAAACGAGTGAGAACCCTCGGTCGACGAGCACCTCCCCCAGCTTGCGGGCATTGGCCACCACCTGCTTCGAATAGTCGCGGAAGGACGGATCGAGCGCCTCGCGGAAGGCCACGGCCTTCGCAGCGATGATGTGCATGAGCGGGCCCCCCTGGGTGCCCGGGAAGACCGCCTTGTCCACTGCCTTCCCATGCTGCTCCTTCGCGAGGATCATCCCGCCCCGCGGCCCACGCAAAGTCTTGTGGGTGGTCGTCGTGACGATGTCCGCATGCGGAACGGGGCTCGGGTGCAAGTCCGTGGCCACCAGCCCGGCGATGTGGGCCATGTCGACCATCAGGATCGCGTCGACCTCCCTCGCGATCTCGCCGAAGGCGGCAAAGTCCAGGATGCGGGGATAGGCACTCGCTCCCGCGATGATCATCTTCGGACGCTCCCTGCGGGCCTGCTCCCGGAGGGCGTCGTAGTCCACGCGGCCGTCGTCCTCCCGCACTCCGTAGGCCTTCACCTCGTAGAGAATCCCGGAGGCGTTGACCGGAGACCCGTGGGTGAGGTGCCCCCCGTGGTTGAGGTTCATCCCCAGGATCCGGTCTCCAGGTTCGAGGAACGCGAGGTAGACGGCCATGTTCGCCTGGGCGCCCGAATGCGACTGCACGTTCACGTGATCGGCCCCGAAGAGCTCGCGTGCCCGATCGCGCGCGAGGTCCTCGACTTCGTCGACGAACTCGCACCCCCCGTAGTAGCGCCTCCCGGGAAGGCCCTCGGCGTACTTGTTCGTGAGCACGGTCCCCGCAGCCTCGAGCACGGCTCGCGACACGAAGTTCTCGGACGCGATGAGCTCCAGCTGGCCGGACTGCCGCGCGGCCTCTCCGCGCACAGCTCGCAGGACCTCGGGATCGGCGGCACGGAGATAGGGATAGGGGTCGGACATGGCGTTCGTGGACTCCTTGCGTGATGTATTCTCGAGTCGCCTGGCGCATCCCAAAGGTACCGCTTCGGGACCACCTGCGGCTGCATGCAAGTATGGCGGCGATCCCGGTGCGATGGAACCGCTGCACCCGGAACCGCTATACCCAGCTCCGACGAAGGTGGCGCACCTGGAGGATCCGGTCCTTCGCAAGTCGCCCGGCGGCCTCGGCGGGAGCGACCCCCTCGTTCTCCGCGGATTCGAACACCTCCAGGAGCGTTTCGAAGATCTCGGCGGCCTTCCTGCGTGCCCGGACGGCACTCCACTCGTGGAGCTCGCCGTAGACGTTGATCATGCCGCCGGCGTTGATGACGTAGTCGGGCGCATACAGGATGCCCTTGCGCTGCAACGCCTCGCCGTGGTGCGGTGCAGCGAGCTGGTTGTTCGCCGCGCCGGCCACGATGTCCACCTGCAGGAGCTCGAGCGTTCGATCGTTCACCACCGCTCCCAGGGCACAGGGGGCGAAGATGTCCGCCTGGACCGAGTAGATTTCGTCGGGGTCCACCGTCGTCGCCCCGATTTCCTGGGCGACCCGCTTGGCTCGGTCCCCGTCCAGGTCGGTGATCGTGAGCCGGGCGCCTTCCTCGGCCAGGAGCGTGCAGAGGTGCGAACCCACGTTTCCCACGCCCTGGACGGCCACGTGCCTCCCGGCGAGCGCAGGCTCCCCATAGCGAACGTGCGCACACGCGCGCATGCCGTGGTAGGTGCCGTAGGCCGTAACGGGCGAGGGATCCCCGGAGCGATCTCGGAGCCCAGTCACCCACTCGGTCTCCATTCGAACGAACTCCATGTCGTTCACCGTCGTGCCCACGTCTTCCGCCGCTATGTAGCGTCCCCCGAGCGACTCGATGAGTCGCCCGTGGGCGCGCAGAATGAGCTCCCGCCGGCGGGTTCGGGGATCACCGATGATCACCGACTTTCCGCCTCCCAGATCCAACCCCGCGATTGCCGCCTTGTAGCTCATCCCCTCGGCCAGCCGGAGCACGTCGGTGAGCGCCTCCCCTTCCGTGGGGTAGTCCCAGAATCGGATCCCGCCGAGCGCCGGACCAAGAGAGGTGTCGTGAATCGCGATGATGCCCCGATACCCCACTTCGGGCTCGGACCAGAACGCAACCTGCTCGTGTCCCTGAGCGGCGAGCTGTTCGAAGATATCCATCCCTACCTAGACTCTCCCTCCGGACCGGCTGCGACATCCTCGGGCGCCGGATTCCCGTCCCGACCTCCGCCCTCCAGGACGAAGGAGAGCGTCTCGAGCTCGAGGGCGAGATCGACCTCGTTGACCGCGACTCCAGGAGGCACCCGCAGCCGGGTAGGCGCAAAGTTGAGTATACCTCGGACTCCAGATTCGACCAGATGGTCCGCGACACCCTGCGCCACGGAAGCGGGCACGGCGAGGAGGGCGATTTCCACACCCAGTCGCTCGATCGTCCGTTCCAATTCTCTGGTCGAGTGGATCTCGATCCCGTCCCAGCTCTGCCCCACCTTTCGCGGATCGCTGTCGAGAATCGCCACGATCTGGAACCCTCGCTCACGGAAGTTCGGGTACTCGAAGAGTGCGGAGCCGATCCGTCCCGCACCCACGAGCGCGACCGGCCACTCGTGAGAGAGCCCGAGGATCTCCGCAAGACGCTCCCGCAGCGCGGTGACCTCGTACCCGAGTCCACGGGTGCCGAAGGTCCCGAAGAGGGAAAGGTCCTTGCGGACCTGGGCAGCGGTGGCGCCCACCCGTTCCGCGAGAACCCGACTCGATACCGTGTCGCTCCCCTCGAGTTCGAGCGCTTCGAGCACCCGGAGATAGAGGGAGCTCCGACGAACCGTAGAGTCGGAGATCTTTCGCGGAAAGGTGGACACGGAACGGGACCGGTGAGGCTCGGTTGCGTTTCCAGACGGGGCGACCCAGGGAAGCGATGAGATCGCCCGCCTTCGCTTGTGAAAACCTTCACAAAGGTACGCGCCCACTGGGACTGGCGTCAATCTGGAGCACCGCCCTCGCCGCATCCCGACGAAAGCGCGTCGGCCATGGCGACGAATCCCTCCGGAGAGATCGTCTCCGGTCGCGCGGTGGACTCCACCCCGGCCGCGCGTGCCACCCTCCGCACCTCCTCCGGTGACAGGCCGAGCTCGGGATGATCCCGAAGGATCTTCCCGAGCTGCTTCCGCCGCCACTGGAAAAGGGACCGGGAAAGTCTTCTGAGGCGAAGCTCCTCCTCCGGTCCCAGGCGCGGCGGATCGAACGGGGTGAAGCGAACCACCGTGGAACTGACGCGGGGACGCGGTCGGAACGCGCCCGGGGCAACGTTCAGCACCCTCTCTACGTGCCCTACGGTACGCACTCCAACGGTCAGGGCCCCGAACTCTCCGGTTCCCGGCGACGCCAGAATCCGATCGGCCACCTCCCTCTGGACCATGAGGAGGATCTCTCGCGGGCGCGGGCGCGTGAGCAGGTGGAATAGGATCGGGGACGTGACATTGTACGGGATGTTCCCCACGACCTTCAGGGATTCGGGAGCTTCGACCAGGTCTGCGAGCTGTAGCTCGAGGATGTCGCCGTGAATCACCTCCACCCGCGAATTCCCCTCGAAGCGCCGCTGTAGCTCCTCTGCCATCTGGTCGTCCAGCTCGACGAGGATGAGTCGCCCTTCGGCCTCCACTACCTTCCTTGCGAGACCTTCGGTCAGGGCACCCCGCCCGGGCCCGATCTCGAGAAGGGAGTCGCCGGACTCGACACGCGTCTCCTCGACGATCCGGGCCGCGATGGAACGATCGACGAGGAAGTTCTGTCCGAGCGATCGCTTGGGACGCCCGGAGCGCCGAGGGCGAGACAAAGCTCAGACGCGGAGCACGACCGCCGTACGATCGTCCCCCTCCCCGACCTTCTCCTGCCCCCTGCATTGCAGGGCGAAGAGAGCCTCGACGATCTCGTCGACGGGCCGGTCCCGAAGCCGGACGGCCTCATCCACCACCCGCCGCTCCCCGGCATTGCGCGAAGCGGCGGCCACGTCCTCGGAGAGGCCGTCCGTGAAGAGGAGGAGCAGGTCCTCCCCCACGCTCCAGGGGACGGCTCGTTGTTCGTACTCGACGGCTCCCGCGATCCCCATCGGGGGCTGCATCGCCTCGAGCCGCTCGGACCGGCCATCCCCACGAATGAGAAATGCGTGGGGATGGCCCGCATTCGCGTAGACCAGCTCGCCCCTATCCGGATCCACGACCCCGTAGAAGAGCGTGAGGTACATCTCGGTCGTCTCGAGCTCGTCCATCAGCGCCTCCCCCATCGCTCCCAGGACCCGTGCGGGAGACGCGACCTCCGAAGCGTAGATCGTGGCGGCGCTCATCGAAAGCGCCATGATCAGCGCCGCAGGAAACCCGTGGCTCGACACGTCGCCGATCATCACACCGTAGCGCCCTGCCCGCACCCGAAAGAAGTGGTAGAAGTCCCCACCTACCGACTCCGTGGGCTCGACCCTCGCCGCAACCCGGTCGGGATCGAAGGTCTCCGCCGTGGGGAGCAGCTTCATCTGCAGGTCGTGTGCGAGCTCCATCTCGCGGCCCACTCTCTCCCGCCGCAGGCTCTCGTGAATCAATCTATTGTTCTCCAGAGCCGCACCCACCTGGCTCGCGATCGCCGACAGGAGCTTCTGGTCCGAGCCGGTGAATCGGCCTCCGCGCTTGCGGCCGAAGAGATTGATCACACCGACGGTCCGCGGCTCCCCCTGCGGCGGCGAATACCTGATGGGTACCGAGAGAGAAGAGTCGGCATTCGGGCCCGGAGGCCCAGCCCCACCGCCGTCCGAAGCCACCTCTTTCCCGGAGAGGATCACCGGCCGCCCCTCACGGAACACTCGAGCCGTCACCGCGGTGGCGTCGCCCACCTCGAGCGGCCCCTCGAGGCCCTCGGCTCCCACCGAGGCCACGACTCGCAGGGGCCCGTCTTCCACGTCTGCAACCCAGAGAGAGCCCCGGCGGGCGCCGATCACCTCACATACCTCGGCCAGGATGATGTGCGCCGCCTCGTTCAGGGGCAGGAGAGATCCGAGTGTCTCCGAGATCGAGTAGAGGAGGTTGATCTCCTCATAACGCTCGGCGACCTCGTAGGTGAAGGCCTGCACCTCGTCCGAGTATCGGTAGAGGTGCTCCAGGGCGGCGCGTAGCGCAGTCGCGGCGGCCCGGACCTGTCCCGAGCTCCCGTCTCGGACCTCGAGGGTCAGGCCGGGAGAGGTCTCTGACGCCACTGGCAGGAGTAGAGAGCTCGGGCCCGGAACCTCATCGACCTCTTCGGGCCCCAGGGGGGGGTAGAGTCTGAGGACCGGACTGTCGGCGTTGGATCTCCAGAGGCGGAAGTCCACCGAGAATCCACGACCGAATTCTTCGAGCACTTCCGAGACCGCCGGGGGCAGAAGCTCCCGCGCGGTCCGGCGCGAGGTCATGCCGAAGCCTCGCGCGAGAGCCCGTCGGATTGAGGGAGGTTCAGGACGAGCGTGACCGAATTGCCTCGGTCATTGTAGCGCACCTCGTCCATGAGGTTTCGCATCAGATGCAGACCCCGCCCTCCAACCTTCATGCGGTTGCAGGGTGTGCACGGGTCCTGCACTCGAGTGGGGTCGAAGCCGTCACCTTCGTCGGTGACGCGAGCCGTGAGCGAGCCGGTGTAGAGCACGACCTCCACCCGGACGCGTTTGGAGGGATCGCGCCCGTTGCCGTAGATCATCGCGTTGGCGAGGGCCTCTGAGAGGCACACGCGGAAGTTCACCCGAAGCTTCCGGGCGACCTCTTCACAAGTGGAGCATCGGGAAACCACGAACTCCACCGCCTCCTCGATGCACTTCAGATCGTTGGGGAGCTCGAAGACCAGCTGTCGTTGCATTCCACAGGCCTCCCAGGGACGGCGCCCTCGATCCGGCATCCGAAGAACCCGCACCCACTCGCTACCCGGGAGCGGATCCAGCGTTTCAGAAATCCGACAGACCTTCCTCTCTCGAGTCGGCAATGCGGAACAGAGTATCGAGCTTCGTCAGCTCGAAGAGGGTCCGCAGGTCCTCGTTCAAGCTCGAGAGCCTCAACTCACCGTCCTGCTCCCTGACCTTCTTCGAGAGGCTGACCAGGACGCCCAGGCCCGAAGAATCGATGTAGCCCGTGTTCGTGAAGTCGACGAGAAACTTCCGTCGCCCCGCCTCGAGCTCGTCGAGCACCTTCTGCTTCAGCTCCTGCCGATTTCCGACGATGAGCTGACCGTCCACATCGACCACGGTCACTTCCCCTTCGGTGCTTATGTTGAACGCCATGAAGTCTCCGTTCGGTCTGGAATCGGGCGAGAACCGCCCGAACAGGGGTTGGGTCGATCCCCGGGGGAGCGACGTCGATCGGCACGCGAGAACCTAAAGAAGGCCCCGCGCCCGCGGCAAGGAGTCCGGTGGAAGACGAGCATCGCAGGGGCCTGGCTACGGAGCCGAACGCTCATGTCCGCGCGGCCATGAGCGCCGTCACGCAGGCCACGTTCACCACCTCCTCCGGGTCGGCGCCGAGCGGAACCGCATTGCACGGCTTGCGGAGCCCCTGGATGATCGGACCCACCGCAGTCCCCCCGCCAACCCGCTCGACGAGCTGGTATGCGATGTTGCCGGCGTCGAGATCCGGAAAGACGAGCACGTTCGCCTTCCCCCCGACCATCGAGTGCCGGGCCGTGCGCCGCGCCACCTCGTCCGAGAGGGCGGCGGCCACCTGGAGCTCCCCGTCGGCAGGCACCCCGGGAGCCATGTCCCGAAAGAGCTCCACCGCCTCCCGCACTCGACGGACCGAGGGTCCGTCCGCGCTGCCCTTGGTCGAGTGGGAGAGGAAGGCCACCGTCGGAGAGTCGCCGACCACCGTGCGGCGGGCCGCAGCAGCCGCGGCGGCGATCTGCCCCAACTGGACTCCGGTCGGGTCACGTACCACGGCGACGTCAGTGAAGGTCAGCACCTCCGGATCCGAACCCCGGAAGCCGCGGACCAGGACGTAGAACGCCGACGAGAGAGTGCGAATCCCCTCGGCGGCGCCAACACACCAACTCGCCGCCCGAAGCACGTCGGTGACCGGATGCGCCACGCCCGCGACGGAACCGTCGGCTTCTCCGAAGCGGACCATCAAGGCCCCGCGAATCAGCGGTTCCCGGACTCGCCGACGAGCTTCCTCCACCGTCATTCCCCGCGACCGCCTGAGGTCGACGAGCGTGTCGACATACCGTCCGCTCCCTTCTGTCCTGCGGGGATCGACCACCTCGACGGAGTCTGGATCGGCCCCCTCTTGCACCAGGCCGTCCCGGATCGCAGTAGAGTCCCCCAGAAGCACTGGAACGAGGAGCCCTTCGTCCTGAATCCGGGAAACGGCTTGCAGGACCACCTTCTCCTCACCTTCCGGGAAGACCACGCGGGCGAAGCGGTCTCGCGCACGGCGGCGGATGTCGCCCAGAAAGTCCATCGCCTCAGCGTTCCCCCCGGAAGTGCGCCACCAGCCGGCGCAGGACCGGAGTCGAGACAAAGGGCGAGACGTCTCCGCCCAGCCGCGCCACTTCCTTCACGAGCGAAGCCGACAGGAAGGCCATCTGCACGTCGGGGGTGAGGAAGATGAACTCCAGGTCGGGATGGAGCTCGCGGTTCATCTGCGCCATCTGGAATTCGTACTCGAAGTCGGACACGGCCCGCAGCCCCCGGACGACCGCGGATGCCCCGCGCTCCTTCGCAAACTCCACCAGGAGCCCGGAAAAGGAGACGCACTCGATACGGGGTTCGTCCTCGAAGACGTCTCTCAGCATCGCAAGTCGCTCTTCGAGGTCGAACGTGGGCTGCTTCGCATGGGTGGCCGTCTCCGCCACGGCCACCACGACACGATCCACGACACGCAGGGTTCGGCGCGCAATGTCTTCGTGGCCCAGAGTGACGGGATCGAAGGAACCGGGATAGATCGCCGTGACCGGGTCCGATCGGTTCATGCAGGAGGCTCCCAGAAGGAAACGGTGGTGTCCCCGTACCTCCGGCTCCGGAGCTCGGGCAGGCGGGGAAGGGTCTCGCTGGAACGATGCTCGACCCAGAGCTCGCGCGCAAAGGGACGCTGCGAGATCACTTCGAAAAGCCGGGCGGCCAGGCCCCTCTCGTAGGGAGGATCGGCAAAGGCCACGTCAAAGGCCAGCGACTCCAGTTCGTCCAGGTAGCGGAAAGCATCCCGGCGCACGACCGTGACGCGATCCGCGGCCCCCAGCGACTCGATGTTCGCACGCAGGGCGCGAAGCGCCTTCGAGCTCGTCTCCACAAAGGTCGCATGCTTGGCTCCTCGGGAAAGGGCCTCGAGGCCCAATGCTCCCGAGCCCGCGAAGAGGTCGAGCACCCGGGCCTGCGGAAAGCTGCTCCCGGCAGCCGACATCCAGGCCTCGCGAACGCGATCGGAGGTGGGTCTCACGTCCCGGCCCTTGGGCGCCTGGATCCGACGCCCGCCCCACGTCCCCGCAATGATCCTCATCGTCCGCCGGCGGACGCCGGACGGAGGTCGAGGAGCCGGGCCTGAAGAGTCCGCCGCCCCCGGTAGTGGTTCTCCCGCAGCTGGAAGAGGACGTCGACCCGCCTTCCGTTGAGGGAATCCGCGGGAATGCGCTCCCCGAGGCCGAACCCGATGGCCTCCAGCCGACCCGATCCTTCCCGCAGGTTGAGCTTCAGGTGACCGTCGCCCACCACGCGCGCACGTCCCTCGACCTCGATCCCCCGGGCCCAGAAGACCGGTCGAGGATTGCCGATCCCGAAGGGTCCGACATGATCCAGGAGGCGGTGGAGATCGGCGGTGGCGTCAAGCAAGGACAATCGCAGCTCTCCCCCCCGTGTGGGCCGGGGAAGGCGCCCTCCGAGCTGATCTCGGATCGCCCGGTTGAAGCTCTCCCTGAACGGACCGAGCTCTTCCCGTTCCAGCTCCATCCCCGCCGCCTGTCGGTGACCTCCGAAGCGACTCAGGTGTCGGCCGGAGGACTGGAGCGCTTCGAGCAGGTGGACGCCGGGGATCGAACGGGCGCTCCCGCGTCCCTGGTCGCCGTCCATCGACACCACCGCCACCGGACGGTGGATCCGCTCCACGATGCGCGAAGCCACGATCCCGATGACGCCCGGATGCCACCCCTCCCCTGCGACCACGACCCCGAAATCGCGATCGGAGCTGAAGTCTCGGGCCAGCCGTCCCAGCGCCTCCTCCAGAGTCGCCCGATCCTCCTCCTGGCGACGCGTGTTCGCCTCCTCGAGAGACTGGGCAAGCGCTTTCGCCCGCCGGGGATCATCGCTCAGGAGGAGCTCGACGGCGAGAGCAGGATCGCCGATTCGGCCCACGGCATTGATCCGGGGCGCCACCACGAACCCGACCTGCCCCGCATCGACGCGCCGCTCGGGCGACGTGCCCGACGCCTCCAGCAACGCCCTGAGCCCCGCCTTCTTCGATCGAGCCAGATACCTCAGGCCGAACCGCGTCAGTATGCGGTTCTCCCCCGTCAGCGGCACCAGGTCCGCGACGGTGGCGAGCGCGACCAGGTCGAGGTGTTCCCAGAGCTCTTCGACCGGGATCCCGGCGCGATTGGCCAGTTCCTGGCAGAGCTTGAAGACGACACCGGTACCGCAGAGCCCGGCCTCGGGATAGAAACAGTCCGACCGGTTGGGATTGACCACGGCGAGCGCGGGAGGAAGCGTCGCTCCCGGAAGGTGGTGGTCGGTCACGATGACGTCGATGCCCGCCTCTCTCGCCTCGGACACCGTGTGGTGCGCGAGGATGCCGGAATCGCAGGTCACGAGGACCGAAGCGCCCGCGGTCCGTGCGGCCTCGAGCCCGGCGGGCCCGAGGTCGTAGCCATCCCTCAGTCGGTGGGGAACGAAGGGGACGGCCAATCCGCCGAGCCGCCGGATCCAGAGCGTGAGGAGGGTCGCCGCGCACACTCCGTCCACATCGTAGTCCCCATGAACCAGGACGGTCTCTGAGCGAGCCCGAGCCTCGAGGAGCCGGTCGACCGCTCGTCCGAGATCGGTCATGCGGGCGGGATCGTGAAGGTGCTCGAGACGGGGACGAAGAAAGCGCTTCGCCTGGTCCGGATCCCCGAACCCCCTGGCGGCGAGCAGCGCGCAGACGGGAGCTGGAAGGGAAAGCTCCGACTCCAATCGCTCGATGGCGGCCGTCTCGGGCTCGGGAGAGAGCTTCCACTCCGGCGTTGGAGGCGGCGGCAGATCCACTTCAGGGCCGGATCCGACCCTCACCCCCCGTCCGTCCCGGACGACTCGTCCTGACCCTCCGCGTCGGGATCTGCCTCACTCGGTTCCACGTCGACGACAGGTTCGGGCTCGGTCGTGAGGATCACCCCGCACGCCTCGCACCGATGCATTCCCACCCCGCGTCGGATCTCGTTTTGCAGCTGGAGGGGGATCATACCGAAACAGTGCCCACACGCCCCGTCCTCGAGCAGAGAAGCGACCACCACGGAGCGGCCGGACTCGTGGAACGACTCGTACACTTTGGTCTCGCGGGGGCCCACGCCTTGCAGGATGGAGGACCGGCGTCCACGCAGCGCCTCGAGGCGGTCGTGGAGCTCTTCTCGCTCGGCGAGGAGCTCACGCTGGCGGGGCTCGACTTCCTCCCGGGCGACCTCCGCCCTGGAGCGCATCTCCTCGACGGCGACCTCGGTGCGCCGGATGCGGTCGAGGATCTGCAACGCCTCCTGCTCGTCCCCTTCCAGCGCCTTTTTCGTCAGGTCCAGCTCGGAACGAACCGCGGCCTCCTCCCGCAAGTTCGACACCTTGTTCAGGCGCTCTTCCAGCTTCGCGGCCCGTGCCCGCTTGTCGTCGGCGGCTCGTTCGAGGCGTCGGGCATCGACCTCCATCTGATTGAGGCGCCCCTCCGCCTGGGCAAGCTCTGACTCGGCGGTCAAGGCCGGCTCCTCCACCTCGGCGAGCTCGGGGTCGAATGCCGCGATCCTGGTCTGGATCTCGCGTATTCGCTCGTCGAGCTTCTGCAGCTCCCGGAGAGCCCCCATCGCTGTATACGTCATCGGCGCATTCACCTCGTGCGGTTCAGGATTCCTCCTCGCGGGCACCAGCGGGATCGTCCCGCCGCGCCACTCTCCACCCTCCCGGGCGTTCCCGCCGCAACCGGGAAAGCTCCTCCAACAGCCTTCGCTTCTCCGTGTCCGAGCTCGCTCCGCGAAGTTCTTCCTCCAATGTCTGCTGTCGTTCGCGAAGCACTCGCTCCTCGAGTCGACTGACCGACTCGTGGAACATCCGCTCGGCGTGCTCCAGCTCCTGCGGATCTCCCAGAAGCTCCTCGAACTTGCGGGTTGCCCCTGGTGACAGACCCTCCGGTGGGGGAGCCAGTTCCGGATCCGCGACGAGTGCCTCGAAGATCTCGCGGTATTCAGGATCCTCAAAGGCGTCCGGGCCCACCCTCTCCGCCGCCCGTTCCACACGCTCTCGACTGCGGAGGAGGATCAGGAGGAGCTGGCGCTCGGGCCCCAGACCCGGAATCGCGATCCTGCGCCGGGCCGGTACCGACCCACTCGCCCCCCGCCGCCCGGTCGCGGGCCGACCCGTTCCCGCGACGACACCGCGACGCCCGGCCTCAGCCCCCTCCTCGATCTCCTGTTCGAGGGTCCGTCGACGCACGCCGGTGCGCTCCGACACCTTCGTAACGTAAATGTCGCGGAGAGTCGGGTCGCGTGTGGCGCGGAGAGTCGGGAGAAGCTTGTCTACGGCGATCCGAGTCCGGTCGATCGATCCGAAGTAGCCCCCCTCATCAAGCAATTGGATCTTGCGATCGATCACGTCGACCGCTCCGTCCAGAAGGGCCTCGAGCGCTTCTTTCCCCTTGGCCCTGACCAGCGAATCGGGATCCTCCCCCGGTGGGAGCGTCACCACCGACGGGTGAATCCCCGTGGAGAGGAGGAGGTCCGCGGCTCGGAAGGTGGCCCGGAGTCCGGCCGTGTCGGAGTCGAAGAGGAGGATCACCCTGGGAGCGTAGCGCCGGAGAAGACGAGACTGCTCCTCCGTCAGCGCGGTTCCGAGCGTCGCAACGGCGTGCTCCACGCCGGCGGCCGCAAGGGTCACGACGTCCATATAGCCCTCTACGACGAGCGCAGCCCCTTCCCTGCGAATCGGGTTGCGATTCCAGCTCAGGCCGTAGAGGATCCGCCCCTTGTGATAGACCACGGATTCCGGCGAGTTGAGGTACTTGGGAACCTTCCCTCCGGAGGGGCCGACCACCCGTCCCCCGAATGCGACCACCCTTCCCGAGACGGATTCGATCGGAAAGGTGACCCGGCCGCGGAAGCGGTCGTACGGCTCCGGCGACCGGTCGGAGGTGGTGAGGAGGCCGAGCTCGAGGAGTTGCTCCTGGGGGATCTCGTGCGCGGCGGCAGCCTCCCGGAGCTCACGCCAGGCGTCGGGCGCATACCCCAGCCCGAAGCGCTCAGAGATCTCGGGGCCGATGCCGCGCCCCTCCAGGTACGCCCGGGCCTCGGCCCCCCGTGTTGGGTCCAGGAGCTGTTTCCGGAACCACTCCTGTGCGAAGGCGTTGATCTCAAAGTAGGGGCGGAGGGGGTCCTCCTCACCCCGTCCTCCGTCGGTCTCCCGCACATCCACTCCGAAACGCTCACCGAGTTGCTTCACGGTGTCCAAAAAGGGCATCCCGGAACGCTTCATGACGAATGTGAAGACGTCGCCAGATTCTCCGCAGCCGAAACATTTGAAGAAGCCCTTGTCGGGAACGACGTAGAAGGACGGTGTCCGATCGTCGTGGAAGGGACACTTTCCCTTCCATTCCCTCCCGGACTTCTTGAGGGACACGACCTCCCCGACCACGGCCACGAGATCGGCCCGGAGCCGGACCTCGTCGACCACATCGTCGGGGATCACCGGATCACCGCCACGGTCACACCGGCCCCGCCCTCACCCGACCGCCCGGGGCGGAACTCGCTCACCCTCGGATCCGAGCGCAGGATTTCGAGCACCTTCGCCTTCACCGCCCCCGTACCCTTGCCGTGGATGACACGCAGCTCGGGAAGGCTTCCGACAACCGCCCCGTCCAGGGCTCGCCCCAGCGCGAGCCCTACCTCGTCGACTCGGAGCCCCCTCAGGTCGGCTTCGGTACGCACCTCGACCTCGGAGGAGCTCCAGCCCCCGCTCGAGCCCGCACCAGCCTGGGCGCGCCGGGGTTCGCTCTCCTCAACCGGCTCCACCTCTGCACGGGGAAGCTGAACGCGCAGTCCTCCGACGTCGACGGTCACGCGATCCTCGCTCAGCTCCAGGACCACCCCGCTGGCCCCACTGCCCCGCAGTCGGACGCGCTCCCCTTCGGCGATCGGAGCGACGAGCTCTTCCCGCCGATCGCTCTCCGATTGACGGAAGCCGGTCGGCCGCTGCCGACGGGCCGCATCTTCGACACGCCGCCTGGCCCTGGTCTCCACCTCCGCCCGCTCCTCGTTCACGCCCTCCCGGACTTCCCGGATCGCCTCCTCTACCTCGCCCCTGGCTTCCAGCAGCAATTGCCGCGCTCGTGCGCGAGCTCGCTCCTCCTCCGTGCGCTCCCTTTCCTCCAGGCTCGATCTCCGACGCTCCACCTCCTCGCGCATCCGCTCGGAGCCGGAGCGAGCCTGCTCTGCCTCCCGGAGCGCCTCCGAGAGCTCGGACTCTTTCGCTTCGAGCCGCGCAAGCAGGCGCTCGACATCGAGCTCGTCTGAATCGACGAGCTCTTCGGCGCGGTCCAGCACCTCGCTCGGAAGGCCCGTCCGGCGGGCAATCGCCAAGCCGTAGCTTCTTCCAGGTCGTCCCTTCCGGAGGTGGTACGTCGGTTCGATCTGGTCCGGGTCGAAGAGGAGCGAAGCGTTGACGATCCCACTCCCCGGGACATCCAGTCTCTTGAGCGCGCCCAGGTGTGAGGTCACCACCGCCCTGGAGCCCCGGGCGACCAGAGCCTCGAGAATCGAGCGGGCGAGCGCGGCGCCCTCGGCGGGATCCGTTCCGGTTCCCATCTCGTCGATCAGGACCAGGGTTCCGGGCCCGGCGCCTTCGAGGATCTCGATGGTGTTCGCCAGGTGTGCGGAGAAGGTGGAGAGCGACTCCGCGATCGACTGCTCGTCGCCAATGTCGGCGAAAACGTCCGCGAGCACGGGAAGGCGGGTGCCAGGACCGACTGGCGGCACCACCCCGCTCTGCGCGAGGAGGTGGATCAGACCGAACGCCTTGAGGAGGACGGTTTTCCCTCCGGTGTTCGGGCCGGACAGGACGACCGCGCGTTCGTCCGGAATCAACTCGAGGGAAAAGGGCACGACTTCGATCCCCTGTTCCAGCAGGAGCGGATGGCGCCCCTCCACGATCCTCAGCGACTCGGACTGCGGATCGAGAAGCTCGGGGGGAATCCCGCGCCATGCGCGAGCGGTGCGAGCCCGGGCCCACACGCTGTCGAGCTGCACGTGCGCCTCGAGGGCTCCGGCGAACGGCGCTGCACTCGAACGTATCTGCCCCGTAACCTCCCTGAGGATGCGTCGGATCTCCCGCGTCTCGTCCCGCTCCAGCTCCCGGATCTCGTTCATGAACCCGATCGCAAGGGGGGGCTCCACGAAGAGAGTGGCCCCGGTCGCCGACTCCCCGTGCACCACCCCGCCCACCTCGGACTTGCCCTCCCGGCGAATCGGAATCACATAGCGCCCGTCCCGGATCGACACCGAGGCATCCGGCACCCGGTAACGATCCGGAAGGGAGGACAGATAGCGTTCCAGCTTCCGCACGACCTGACCACGCACGGAGCGCAACCGACCGCGGAGGGAGCGGAGCTCCGCGCTTGCCGAGTCCCGGATCTCTCCGTCCTCGTCCACCGTCGAATCGAGGAGCTTTTCAAGGCGAGAATCCCGGGGAAGGCGCTCCCGGAGCTGCGTCAGGTACGGACGGGGGTCCTCCGGATCGGGTGCCGAGCCCCCGATCGCGTTCGACAGCTCGCGGCTCGCGACAAGGAGGCGCAGCAGCCCCAGGAGCTGGTCCGGCTCGAGGATTCCTCCGTCGGTGGCAAGCACCCGGATCGCGGAGCGGACGTCGGGAAAGGCGGGTGGAGCCCAGTTCGGCCGGTCTTCCAGCACACGGATGAGCTCGGCGACCCGCTCGAGCTCGAAGCGGGGTGTCTCGGGATCGGTCGTAGGCCCGAGGGACCGTACCGCCTCCCGGCCCAGTGGATTTGCGGCCCTGGCCGCCACCTTCTCCATGGCCTGGTCGAACTCGAGCACGGAGAGGGCGTGGGCGTTCATCCCCCTATCCCGGTCCTCACCCCGCCAGCTCCTCCCTGGCGATGCGGTTGGCCTCCCTACCATCGAACCTGCCCTTGATCCTGGGCATCAGCCGACCCATCAGCGGGCCGACGTCGGTGACCCCGTCGGAGAGGATCTCCCGCACCAGCTCACGCACCTCTTCCTCGTCCAGGGGCGGGGGGAGGAACTCGGCAAGAAGCTCCGCCTCTCGTTCCTCTTTGCTCGCAAGCTCCTCTCGCCCTCCTGCCCGCATCTGATCGGCGGCCTCCCTGCGCTGCTTGATCGCTCGAGCGACCACCTCCCGGACCATCTCGTCGTTGGCCCCCTCCCCCACCTCGATCTCTCGATTGTGGAGGTCGGAAAGCACGGTCGAGAGGACGGCGACCCGAAATCGGTCCCGCTCCTTCCTCGCCTCGTTGAGGCGATTTTGAATTCTGTCACGGAGTGCGGCGCTCAAGCGAAATCCCGAGCTGCAGATGGATACTACGGAGAACGTGATCCAAAGCTACCCGGGGCCCCAGCCGGGGTCAACGCGGTCTCCTATCCCGGCGGCCAGGAAAGCGGTCGGCCCGCCAGGAGGTGCACGTGAAGGTGGTCCACCGTCTGTCCACCGTCGCGTCCGGTGTTGGCCACCAGCCGGTACCCGTCCTCGGCGACACCCTGGCTCCGCGCGACGTCGCGGGCCGCCAGGATGAGCCCTCCCACGAGGTCTCGCTCGCCATCGTGCAGGTCGTCCACCGAAGCGACGTGCGCGCGGGGGATGATCAAGAGGTGTGTCGGCGCCTGGGGATTGAGGTCCTCGAAGACCAACAGGTCTTCGTCCTCGTGGACCACCGTGGCCGGGATCTCCCCCCTCGAGATCCGGCAGAACACGCACTCGGCCGATGCCGGCCTGCTCGATCCGCTGTCGCTCACCGCTCACCTGCCCTGGCTCGAGTGAGAAGGAGGCCCGTCCGGCTATCGAAGGGCCTCATCCACAAAGCTACGATCGCGTCGCCACGGAGTTCCGAGACGACGCCTCTCCCGATGCCCACGCCTCTTCGTCAACGACCTTCCAGGAGAGACCCACATGGACACCCTCACCGAAACCGTGAACACGCTCCTCCTCCGCGACGCGGCGCCCGCCCGGTCCGTCTCGGCGCTGTGTGAGATCCTGGATCGCTCGGGCCCGGGGGCTTCGCCCGAACCCGAGCGACTCCTGGAGGTCCTGATCGCGGCCCCCTCATCCCCGCCGACGCTGGTTCGCCGTCCGAAACGAAGGTGGAGTCGGCGACTCGATCCACCGGCCTGGGTGGTGGCCGGCGGCAGTGCCCCCGCGTCCCCGAACGGCTTCGGACGCTGTCTTGCCCGCCGAATGCGATGGTCGCTCCGCTCGCTGGCGTCCGCCGTGGACGCCGGCTCCGCTCAAGCCTGGGCCAGGTGGAACCGACTCGTGGAAGAGGAGGCTCGCTCCCGGCGCTTCGTCAGCCCTCGCCGGAGGGGACGGCCCGGAAGGCTCCCGTCCACCACCCGTCCTCGCGATCCTCGTCCGTGCGAATGAACCCGCCTTTCGACGCGCTCTCCACGATCTCCTGGGCCTCGGAATCGAGAATCCCGCTCACGATGAGCCATCCGTCGTCGCGCAATCCGCTGCGAAACCCCTCGAGCAGGAGGAGGAGCACACCGCTCTCGATATTGGCCACGATCCCGTCGAAGGGGGGCTGCTCGGGAACGAATTCCGGTCCCACCACGGCCTCGAACACCTCGACCCGGTCCGCGACTGCGTTCAGGTCGACGTTCTCCCGAGCCGTCGCGCACGACCAGGGATCCGATTCCACGGCCAGGACACGCTCGGATCCGAGGAGCGCCGCTGCAATCGAAAGGATGCCGGATCCGGCTCCGATATCCGCTACGTGGTCCCCGGGCTCCACCCTTCCGTCCAGGAGACGCAGACATCCGCGAGTGGTCGGGTGCTCGGCGGTGCCGAACGCCATGCCCGGGTCGATCGAGATGAGAAGCTCACCCGGCTTCAGCTCCAGGTCCTCCCAGGTCGGAGCCACCACCAGACGGGAGGTGACCCGGCGCGGGTGGAGGCCCTCCCTCCAGGTCGCTTCCCAGTCCTCGTGGCGTTGCCGGCGAAAGGTTACCGCCAGGGGGGTCTCATCGCCGAATCTGGAGAGATTCGCCCGGAGCTTGTCCGTGAACTCCTCCGGAGAGGTCCCCGTCTCCGGGAGGTACACGAGAAACGTGTCTCCGCGTTCCTCTACCCCCCGACCTCCGATTCCCATCAACTCCTCGACGAGGAGTGCGGCGCTCTCCTCGTTCTGCGGCCTCTCGACCTCGAGAACGACCCAGGCGTCCGGCACCGGTGTGGGCGGTGAACTCATGGGGCCACCTTCCTCAACCGGAGGTGAACGCCTCCCGGACGCGGGACCAGAAGCCCCGGCGCTCCCCTCCCGCCTCGGCCACGGAATCGGGCACCGGGTCCTCTTCCTCCCGCAGACTCTGGAAGAGGGTCTCCTGCTCGGGAGTGAGTTCAGTCGGTGTCCAGACCCGAATCCGGCCGATCAGGTCGCCTTGAGCCCCGCCATTCAGGTCCGGAAGCCCCCCGCCCCTGAAACGTATCGCCTGACCGCTCTGGATTCCTGGAGGGACCTCAAGGGTTCGGGACCCCTCCACGGTCGGAACTTCGACTTCCGCCCCCAGGGCTGCCTGAGAGAAGGTGACAAGCACATCCGTTACCAGGTCGTTGCCCTCCCTGACGAACCGCGGATCGTCCTCGATCTCGAGCAGGACGAGGATGTCGCCGCGCGGACCTCCACGCGGACCGACGTTCCCCTTGCCCCGAAGGGATATGAAGTTCTCGGAGCTCACCCCGCGGGGAATCTCGACCTCCACCTCCCGCTCCCTGCGCGTTCGACCTTCGCCCTTACACGAGCGGCAGGGGTCGCGGACGACGCTCCCTTCGCCCCCGCAGCTCCGACACGTCGTCACGGAGACGAACTGCCCGAAGACAGAGCGTTGGGCCACCCGTTCCTCCCCTCGACCTCCGCAGGTGGAGCAGGTGCCGCCCGCCTCGCCCTCGGCCGATCCCGTGCCTTCACAAGCTTCGCACGGGTCCAGGAGCGCTACCCGTACCCGCTTGGTCACGCCGCTCGCCACCTCCTGGAGGGTGAGCGGAATGCGGACGCGCGTATTCTCTCCCTTCCTTGTCCGCGAGCGCCGTCGACCACGTCCTCCTCGACCCTGACCCCCGAAGACTTCTTCGAAGCCTCCCCCGCCGCCGAAATCGCGCATGAAGATCTCGATCGCGTCGTGGAGATCGAATCCGCCCTGGAACGGGCCCCCTGCCCCACCCGACTTCGTGCCGGCCTTCCCGAAGCGATCGTACATCGCCCGCTTTTCCGGGTCCTTGAGGACCTCGTACGCCTCGGAAAGCTCCTTGAAGCGAGCTTCGGCCTCGTCCGACCCGGAGTTCCGGTCCGGATGGTATTTCATCGCCAGCTTGCGATATGCCTTCTTGATTGCTTCCGGCCCGGCGTCCCGCGGGACGCCCAGGATATCGTAATAATCCGCCATGAAAGAAGTTGCCACCCTATGAAATGGGACGAACGCCCCTCCCGAGGCACTCGCCTCCGACGTTGTCGTCCTACTCCAGGATCCGGTTGACCAGCGACGAGGTGTGGTCGACGATCGCACACACCTTCTCGTAGGGCATCCGGGTCGGCCCGATCACACCAATGACCCCCTTGAGACCGCCGACGCGGTACTCGGCCGTGACCAGGGTGAACCCCACCAACTCCTCAGCCCGGTTCTCGGAGCCGATCGTGATCTGGATGCCCCCCTGGTGGGAACGATCACCCAGGACGCCCGCCAGGAGGTCGCGCCGTTCGGTGAGCTCGAGGAGATCCTTGAGCTTTTCACCGCTCGTGAACTCAGGTTGAGAGGCGAGCACGCTCGTCTGCCCGAGGTGGATCTCCGGCCCATCAATATCCGTCCAGGCCAGGAGCTCCCCTCCCGACTGCATGAAGATATTCAGGATCTCCTCGGCGGCCGGGTCGTCGTCCGGGACGGCGTCCCGAATCCGAGTCGCGACCGTCTTCCGAATCTCCACCAGGGTGAGCCCTGCGAGTCGCTGATTCAGCAAATAGGTGAGCGTCACGAGCGTGTCGTCGGGCACTTCGCAGTGCAGATCCACGTAGACGGTCCGAACTACCCCGCTCCTCACCTGGGCCACCAGCAGCACCTTGGTGGAGGAAACCCGCACCAGGTCGAGTCGGTCGAGCACCGAGTCCGCAAGTCGCGGTGCCGCGGCGACGCCGAGCTCCTGGGAGAGGAGACCAAGCGCCCGGGTGGCCCGGCCCACGAGACGCTCGATGGCCGACGTCCCTTCGGGATCCAGCTCGGTCAGAAGGCGCTCCTTCTCCTCCGGAGAAAGCGGTGTGGGTTGCATGAACTGCTCAACAAAGGCGCGATAGGCGAGATCCGTTGGAACCCGGCCGGCCGAGGCGTGAGGATGGGTCAAGTACCCCTTCTCCTCCAGGTCGCTCATCGTGTTGCGCACCGTGGCGGGAGAGACTCCGAGGTTGAACCTCCGGGCCACTGTACGACTCCCCGCGGGCTCGGCGGTGTCGACGTATACGCGCACCACGGCCTCTAGGACCTGGCGCTCCCGCTGGGAGAGCCCTGGATCCTCAAACTCCTTTTCGGACCGGGTTTGTGGGATTCCGCCGCTCATCTCGCCTCCGGATCACCGATGGCGCTTGGCTCACTCCGCGCTGCGCCGCGACCACTCCCAATTATGCCACCGTGGTCTCCGAGGTTCCATCCCCGAGTCCGTTCACGGGGAGGCTCCTCGCACCGGCGCCATCCCTCATTCTCGCGGCGGACGTGCCCATCGAGCTCCAGCCGGGTCAGGGTGGCGAGAAGCTCGCCAGGCGGCAGATCGACCCGCTCCATGAGGGTTTCCAGGGAGCTGGGCACCGTCGAGAGAGCCGACAGGAGCGCGGGGAAATCGCCCTCTCCCTTTACGCCGTCGCCCACCGCCTCCCGGTACCCCAAGTCGCCGGCCTCATTGGGTTCTTCGGCGTCCTCCCAACCCATCGCTTCGAGCACGTCCTCGACTCGGGTCAACAGGTGCGCACCGTCTCGCAGGAGAGCGTTCGTCCCCCGTGCCTGATCGCTCTCGATCGATCCGGGGACCGCGAACACGTCGAGGCCCAGGTCCAGAGCGTGGTCCACGGTGATGAGCGCTCCGCTACGGGCGCCCGCCTCCACCACGATGACGCAGCGGGCGAGTCCCGCGAGAACCCGGTTGCGCCGGGGAAAGTGATGCGGACGAACACGCTCCCCGGGAGGGAACTCGCTCACCAGCAGGCCCTCCGCCACGATCCTGCGGAAGAGGCCCAGGTTCCCCCTCGGATAGGCTCGATCCGGTCCGCACCCCAGCACCGCAATGGTTCCTCCCCTTCCACCGAGAGCTCCTCGATGTGCGGCCCCATCGATCCCGAGGGCGAGGCCGCTCACGACGGTGACACCCCTGGCGGCCAACTCTCGGCCCAGGCGCTCCGCTGTCCTCCGGCCCGCCGCGGTCGCACGCCGGGCGCCTACGATAGCGACGGATCGGCGGCGCAGGAGCGCCGGGCGCCCCCGCAGGAAGAGAATCGGAGGTGGATCGGAAAGGGCCAGAAGCGGCCCTGGGTAGACGCCGTCCGACCGGGTCACGAGATCGATGCCCAGCGCTTCACACCGGTTCAGTATCCAGACGACCCGCTCCTCCAGCTCCGGAGAACCCCGGGCGGCCTCGGCCCGGCTCCCCACCAGCTCCGCGAACCGATCCGGGGGCGAGGCCATCACCTCGAGGGCGGATCGGCCGCTGGAAAGGAGGCGATCGATCGTTCGGTCGCCCACCCCGGGGAGGAGTCGCAACCGAAGGAGCGCGCGACGCTCGTCCACAGAGCTCAAAACCCGTCTTCGACCCCCTCCCACCACTCCTCTGCGTCCGAGGCGGGCGACTCCGTGGGTTCGGCCGGCGCTTGGGACCCTCCTCGTTCGACCTCTCGAACCTGGCGCCAGAGCTCGTCGAGGAAGGACTCCAGACCTTCTCGGCTCACGGAGGACACCTGAAAGCGTCCCCAGGCCTCCGGCGCGTCCACCGGAGGCCCCGGGTCGTCGGGCCCCAGGAGATCGGCCTTGGTGAGCACGAGGCAGTGCGGCCTGCGGGAGAGATCGTCGGAGTACCGGCCCAACTCCTCCCTGAGACGCCGGTACGCTGCAGAGGGGTCGGGATCGTCCACCGGCACCATCAGGGCGAGCGTCCGGGTTCTCTCGATGTGGCGCAGGAATTGGTGCCCGAGTCCCTTCCCCTCATGGGCACCCTCGATGATCCCCGGAATGTCTGCAACCACGAAGGAACGGTGGTCCGATCGCTTCACGACTCCCAGGTTCGGGGCAAGGGTCGTGAAGGGGTAGTCGGCGACCTTCGGACGGGCGGCGGAGACGGCGCTCAGAAAGGTGGACTTCCCCGCGTTCGGCTCGCCGACGAGCCCGACGTCCGCGATGAGCTTCAGTGTGAGCTCGAGGGTCCTCCGCCCCCCTTCCTCTCCGGGCTCCCACCTCCGGGGCGCCTGTTCCGTCGCGGTCGTGAAGCGCGCGTTTCCCCGTCCCCCCCGACCTCCCTGCGCGACCACCAGGCGCTCACCGTCCCGAAGCAACTCTCCCAGGCGCTCTCCGGTCTCGAGGTCCCGGACGATCGTGCCGGGTGGAGCCCGTAGTTCCACGTCTTCGCCCCGCTTCCCGGTCCGATTGCTTCCCTCACCGTGTGCGCCCCGCGTAGCCCGATACTCGGATCGGTACCGAAGGTCGAGCAGGGTCGAGAGTTGGGAATCGCAGACGAGAACCACATCGCCCCCGTCCCCGCCGTCTCCTCCGGAGGGACCGCCACGGGGCACGCCCATCTCCCTCCGGAACGCCTCGGCACCGGAGCCTCCGGTGCCCCCTTCCACCTTGATCGTCACCTGATCGATGAACACGTGTCCACGCTCCAGCTCTGGGAGAAACCCCTCCGGGCGCGCCAAGGCACCCCGCCCGCACCCATGCATCCCATCGGAGCCCAGGTTCCCCAACCGAACCAAAGGTCAGAGCAGGGTCAACTCCGCCTTCGATTCAAGCACGGCCACGTCCTCTCCCCGGGTGTTTCGAACCACCTTCGGCCTCCACGCCGCCAACGCCTCCCGGACGTCCGTCCCGAGGAGACCCAACCGTTCGAGCACGGCGACCACTCCAACCTCCGCCGCCGCACGCGAGCCGTCCTCGACCTTGATGGCAATCCCGACCCCGCTTCGACGATCCCCGACTCCGAAGACGCCCTCGGCTCCCACCTTGACCACCATGCTCCCACCGCACGCCTCCATCAGGCGAGTACAGAGTCGGTCCGTGCCCGCGACGAGGAAGGGATGGGCCGTCATCGCGGCCACCACCGCTCTCTCCGCAGGCTCGTCCCGGTCGGCGCCGCCGACCAGCCCACCGAACGCCCGGGCAATGGCCAGCAGTGGGAGGGCAAAAGCGACGACTCCGCATCCGTCCACCGCACTCCGGATCGCATCGGGGTCGAGGCCGGCGCTGCGCTGGACTTGTCCCCTCATTCGCTCCTGCACGGGGTGTTCCGGCCGGTGATATCCCTCGAGCGGCCAGCCGCGGTAGCGCGCGAGAGCGAGCATTCCCGCGTGCTTCCCCGAACAGTTGTTGTGAATCCGTCCCGGCTCGCCCCCCGTCCTCAGGAGTCGGTGCGCGGTAGCCTCGTGAAGAGGGAGGTGCGGCCCGCACGCCAACGCATCTTCAGGAACTCCGATCCGACCGAGAATGCGGCGCACTCCGTCCACGTGCCGGGGCTCTCCCCCGTGCGAAGCGCAACAGAGCGCGAGCTCCTCCGAACCCAGCTCGTAGTGCCCCCAGACCCCATCCGCGACCAGCGGAAGCGCCTGGAAGGGCTTCGCCGCAGAACGCATGAGCGTCACTCGATCCGGCCTTCCCGCACGGGCTACGAGACGGCCCTCTCCATCGACAACGGCCACATGGATCCGGTGCCGCGACTCCTCCAGCCCGCCGCGACGAAGCACGACGCTGGCGCTCACCGCAGCTCCTCGATAGTGGCTCCGCTCCCGGGGTCACCCCATAGGAGATCGGGTCGGGCTCCCCGCCGCCGACACGAACCCGCCTCTGGACCTCCAGTCATCCGAGAGCGCCGACGGCCTGGGGGCCGTTTTCCCATACCAATCGCACGCCGACCAGGAGGAGGAGGAGCGCGAAAAGGACACGCAGGGTGGCGACCTTCATCCGGCGATTCCACCGGGCACCCATGGGAGCCATGAGGATCGCGCCGGGCAGCATCGCCAGCGCGGCGGGAAGGTGGACGAAGCCGATGGCTCCAGCGGGTAGACCCTCGGTCCCCGATCCCGCGATGACATAGCCCAGCGCTCCCGCCGGCGCCGCGAAGAGGATGATCCCGATCGAGGCCGGCACGACCCGGTGCAGGTCCAACCCCGCCCAGTGAATCAGGATCGGGACAGCGACCACCCCTCCTCCGACCCCCAGAAGCGCAGAAAGGAACCCGACCAGCGCCCCGGCGACCAGGACCACCCACCAGCGCATCCTTCGGGCAGCCGGTGCCCCGCCGGCCGATCCGCGATCCTGCGGGAGGAAGAGGCGTCCGCCCATGAGCACGAGAAAGACGCCGAAGAGCGTCTTGAGGAGCGGCGATGGGAGGGCCACGGCGACCTGTACCCCCACGAGCGCGGAGAAGGCGGCGATCCCTCCCAGGGGAAGAACGAGCGTCCAGCTCACCATTCCCTCCCGGTGAAAGGCCCGGAGGCCCGAGAGGGCAGTGGGAACGATCACCGCGAGCGAGGTTGCGTGGGCCAGCGCCGCGTGGTGCTCGACGGGCACGATGACGCCGCTCCACGAAGGCCCGTCCATGAGGAGATAGAGGAAGGGCACCATCAGGAGGCCCCCTCCGATCCCGAGCATTCCCGACGCCGCTCCCACCACCGCGCCGACGCACGCCGCGAGGAGGAGCGCCGAAAGGCTCAGTTGCCGGCCCCGACCTGTGTCGTCGACGACACCAGGGTGAACAGGTCAGCCGCGGAGTCCGCCTCTCGAAGCAGCTCGATGGCGCGCTGAAGCGGAGCGTCGTGCGGAAGCCGCCTCTGGAACTCCTCCCATTCGCCCCAACCCTGGAGCGCGATCTGCGACTCGAGCTGGTACCGGACGAAGCGTTCAGCGGTCCAGAAGGTGTCTCGATCCGTCTCCAACCCCTCCTCCCGAAGCCGCTCGTACAGGGCCTCGATGTCCTCGTCCGTCACCCGGAACCCGCTGTTGTCGGCGCCCTCGCGCTGGAGGAACTCCACGGAGTAATTGAAGAGGCCTACCGAGTACCGTCCGCCCTCCTCGAAGATGGCCCGCACGGCGCTCTGTTCCTCCGTGGTAAGCGTGTCCATGGGGATCCACAGGTCGGGGACGATCCCCCCTCCCCCGTAAAGCGTCCTACCACCCACCGATGTGACCGTGGAACGGCCCGCCGTGTCGGGGGGAGCCTGGTACTGTCCGGTTACGCTGATTGCATAGGCGTCGCCATTCCCGGACAGATCCACATCAGGTGCGGCGGGTCCCTCCTCGGCGGTCCGCTCGATCGACCTCCCCTGTGGAGTGTACCAACGCGCCGTCGTGAGCTTCAGGACGTTCCCACCCGAAAGGGAGAAGAGACTCTGCACCGAGCCCTTTCCAAAGGTGCTGCTCCCGAGGACCAGCGCACGGTCATGGTCCTGGAGGGCGCCCGCCACGATCTCCGAAGCCGACGCGCTACCCCGATCTACCAGGACCACGAGGGGAATATCCGGGAAACGGTCCTCCGAGGATGTTCTCAGCGTCCGGTTTTGATTCCTCTCCTGCCCCCTGGTTTCCACGACCTCGGCTCCCCGCTCGAGGAAGAGATCGACGATGCCCACTCCCTGATCGAGCACGCCCCCCGGGTTTCCGCGGAGATCCAGGACCAGCGACCGGGCCCCTTCCGAACGAAGCGAGTCGGCCGCAGCACGGACCTCCTCGGTCGACGTTTCGCTGAAGAGGCCGAGCGGAATGTACCCGACTCCGTCGTCCAGCAGTGCGGAGAAGGAGACCGAGCGAAGCTGGATGCGCTCACGCGTGAGGGTGAAGTCCATGGGCGAGGCGATCCCAGGGCGCTCGACCAGGATGTCCACCGGGTCCCCGGCCGGTCCCCGGAGCACCTGCACGGCCCGCTGCACGGACCATCCCTGGGTGGATTCGCCCTCCACCTCGATGATCCGGTCTCCGGGTCGGATTCCCGCCCTCGCGCCGGGGGTGCCGGGGAGGGGACCCACCACGGTGATGAAGTCGTCCCGCTCCACGATCTCGAGTCCCACACCTCCGTAGTCCCCTTCGGTCTGGATTCGGAAGTTCTCGTAGTCTTCGACCCCGAGCAGCGAGGTATTGGGATCACCGAGGTGACGGATCACCTCCTCGATCGCCTTCTCGTAGAGCTCGTCGCGGTCTACGGGCTCCACGTAGCGGTCGGCAATGTGATCCAACACCTCCTGGAAGAGCCGGGAATCGGCCGGCCGGCTCTGGTCCTGCGCTACACCTCGCTGGAGGAACCACCCTCCCATGAGGAGCGTGAGGAGGAGGACGAGACCTGGACCGAAGGACGAGCGTCGGGGCGCCATGTTGGCATCTGGATGAGGTTGGAACGGATCGGCGACGAACTGCGTTCTCAACCCCGCCCGGACTTGAAGAGTTCCGGGAAGCGCTGGACCAGGAGCTCGCGGAGCGCCTCATGGACCTCTGCCGGTGACCCCGAGGCATCGAGCAGGACGGCGTCGGCGGCATCCTGCCGGGCCAGAGCCCGGTACGCCTCCCGCACGGCCTCGAGGAAGGCGTCCGACTCGCCTTCGATCCGATCGGGACGCCTCCCTTCCTTCGCCTGCCGTGCCCGCCCTTCGGAAACGGGGAGGTCGAGCACCACGGTGAGGTCGGGTCGCAGACCCCCGGTGGCGAAGTCGTTCAGGGGCCGGATCGTCTCCACGCCCAGCTCCCGCCCCACGCCCTGGTAGGCCAGCGTCGAGAGCTCGAAGCGGTCGGCAACCATCACGAACCCCTCCTCGACAGCAGGAATCACGACCGCGCGCACGAACGCCGCGCGCGCCGCGAGCATGAGGAAAAGCTCCGTCTCCGGAGGGATCTCCAGCCCACCCCGGCGGAGGAGGATTTCTCGAATCGCCTCGCCCACGGGGGTTGCGCCGGGTTCCCGGCCCAGCCGGTGCGGAATCCCCCTCTCCTCCATCCACTCGGCCAGGAGCCGCGCCTGGGTGCTCTTCCCGACCCCCTCGACGCCGTCCAGGACGAGGAACAGTCCCCGCTCGGCCCGGCTCATCGTGCGCCCGAGTCACGCGGCGAGTTCGGTCGCCCCCTCATCGTTCGATCCGCCACATCTCTAGTCGTCGTAGTACTCAAGGCCCAGGTGTGTGAGGGGCTCCTCGCCACCCAGATGCCGGAGCGTATTCTTCAGCTTGCGGTGCTGGATGAAGAGGTCGTGTTCGGGATAGAGCCCGGGAGCGGTCTGGGGACTCTTGAAGTAGAAGGAGAGCCACTCCTGCACCCCACCCCACCCCGCCCGTTTCGCCAGGTCGAGGAAAAGCGCCAGATCGAGCACGATCGGCGCGGCCAGGATGGAGTCCCGACAGAGAAAGTCCACCTTGATCTGCATCTTGTAACCCATCCACCCCTGGATGTCGATGTTGTCCCAGCCTTCCTTGTTGTCGCCACGGGGCGGATAGTAGTTGATCCGGACCTTGTGGTAGAGGTTCCCGTAGAGGTCCGGGTACATGTCGGGCTGCAGGAGATGATGCAGCACCCCGAGCTTGGATTCCTCCTTCGTCTTGAAGGAGTCGGGATCGTCGAGAACCGCGCCGTCGCGATTGCCGAGGATGTTCGTCGAGAACCACCCTTCGATTCCAAGCATCCTGGCCTTGAGCCCTGGGGCCAGGATCGTCTTCATCAGGGTCTGACCGGTCTTGAAGTCCTTCCCCGCGATCGGAACCCCCTGCTGCACAGCCAACTCCTCCAGGGCGGGCAGGTCGGCCGAGAGGTTCGGCGCGCCATTCGCGTAGGGCACCCCTTCCTTCAGGGCCGCATAAGCATAGATCATGCTGGGCGCAATCGCCGGGTCGTCCGCCTCGAGTCCCTCCTCGAATGCGGCGAGAGTCTCGTGCACCGCTCCCGTGCGCAGGAAGACCTCGGTCGAGCCGCACCAGATCATGACCAGGCGCGCACAATCATTCTCTGCCTTGAAACGGCGCAAGTCCTCGCGGAGCTGCTCGGCCAGGTCCATCTTGTTGCGCCCGGTCTTCACATTCGGGCCATCCAGCCTCCGGACATAGTCTTTGTGAAAGACGGCGGGCATCGGAACGATTCCTTCGAGGAACTCGCGAAGCGGGTCGAGGTGCTTCGAATCGAGCACACCCGCCTCCATCGCGCTGACATAGCCATTGTCCGGGATCGGGTCCCAGGCACCGAAGACGAGATCCTCGAGCTCGACCAGAGAAAGGAACTCCTTGATCAGCGGCGTCCGATTCTCGGTGCGCTTGCCGAGGCGAATGGTGTTCATCTGGGTGAGGGAGCCGATGGGCTTCGCCAGATCCCGTCTAACCGCCTCGACTCCCGCTACCACCGTCGTCGCTACGGCACCAAAGCCTGGCAGGAGGACACCCAGCCGTCCCGAGCTCGATTCTATCTCCGGTCTTTCGGTCACTTGTCGTTCTCCGTGCGCAATTTTGAAGTTGGAAGGTCCGGGAGCCCGGGTGCGGGAGCCCGCTGGTCGAAGCCCGCTACTCGTCCAGCGGCACTCCGGCCCCGTGCCGGTAAACCCATACGATCCTCTGGATCGCGGTGCCCACCGTCGTGACGGCGAGCACGATCAGGATGATCTTCAACACGAGTCCGTCCCACATCAAGCCGAAGAAGAGGCTCCCGACCCCCAGCAATACCACCCGCTCGGCGCGCTGCATCAGACCCACCGAACAATCCAGGCCGAGGGCCTCCGCGCGTGCGCGTGTGTAGCTCACCATGAGGGATCCGCCCATCGCCAGGGCGATCACGTAGACCATCCAGACATCGGCGAGCTCGCGACCGTACTGGTTGTACAGGGAGAGGAGTCCGAGAAACACGACGATCTCGCTCAGCCTGTCCAGGGTGGAGTCGTAGAAGGAGCCGAACTTGGAGGCCAGACCGCTGGTCCGGGCCACCTGCCCGTCGAAGATGTCCAGGACGCCCCCGAGCAGGACGAACAGCCCGGCCCACCGCACCCGATCCAGGTGGAAGAGGAAGCCCGCCCCGATCGTGACGGCGAAGCCGATCGTGGTCACGACGTTCGGATGGACGCCCCATCGGACCAGGGTCCGGGTGACCGGGTCGATGATCCGATAGACGGGGACCTTGAACGCCTTTAGAGAGGGCATGCCCGGCTCCGGATCACGATGGCAGGATGATCCGGCTCTGGGCGCCCTCCTGGATACCCTCGGAAATCGTCTCGTTCACGGCCTGAAGCCGCTTCTCGAAGTTCGATTGCGCGGCGACGAGCCTCTGGTACTCGGGCCGTGCCTGGAGGTCCCGAGCGAGGTTCTCGTAGCGCTCCTTCTCCTCGTCGCCCGGCTCCTTTCCAGCCTGGAGAAGGGACACCATCTCCGACTCCAGCTTCTGCAACTCGTTCCGGAGCCCGACCAGATCGCGGTCCTCATCCACGGCCGTGGCAGCCTTCTTCAAGGCCTGGTACTCGTCCGTACGACCCAACGCCTGTCCGAGCTCCTTGGCCATCTCCTCGATCTTGGACATCGCTTTGCACCTCACTTGAATTCACTTCAGCTCGCCGCGGGTCGCTCCCCCGGCGGTCCGGCGTTCACATCCGACGCAAGCGCTCCCGTCCTGCTTGCGACGACGATTCGATCATGACGGGAATGGTCCTTGAGCACCACGGGGACGCCGAATCCCGGTGCGCCGCGAAGCCACTCCGCCACGACCTCAGCCTGCCCACTTCCCACCTCCAGCGCCAGCAATCCCCCGTGTTCGAGAACGGCTCCGGCACCCCGCACCAGCTCACGGAGAACCGAGAGGCCGTCCCCTCCCGGAGCGAGGGCCTCCCGCGGCTCCCAATCCCGGACCTCGGGCTCCAGGCCCTCCAGCTCCCCATCCGCCACGTAGGGGGGATTCGAGACGACGACGTGGTAGCTCTCCCCTTCCCGAACCGGATCGAAGGCCCTTCCCCACCGAAGCTCCACGCGCTCCTGGAGGGTGCACGCCTCCGCGTTCTCGGCGGCGAGCTCGAGAGCCTCCCGCGAGCTGTCCGTCCCGACCACCCGCTCAAAGGGCCCTTCGAGTGCCAGGGACAAGGCGATCGCGCCGCTTCCCGTCCCCACGTCGAGGGCTCGTAGCCCGCCCACGTCCCACCCGCGGACCCGCTCGAGCACGGCTTCGACCAGCAGCTCCGTCTCGGGGCGAGGGATCAGAGCGCGCGAATCCGTCTTCAACTCGAGCTCGCGAAAGCCGGTACGCCCGAGAATGTACTGGATCGGCTTGCGTCGGGCGCGGGCGAGGAGAAGCGGCTTGAATCGCTCGAGCTCCCTCTGGGACACCGGTCGATCAAAGTGAAGATAGAGCTGGAGGCGGTCCATGCCGAGGATCGAGGCGAGTAGGTGTTCGGCGTCGAGCCGGCTCCCGGGGACTCCCTTCTCATCGAGGTAGCTCGAGCTCCAGCGCAGGAGTTGGAGGACCGTCCATGGCGTGCCCGGGGGAGGCGGATCGACCGGCACCGAGAAGGCCGAACCGGACCGCGTCACGACTCCTCCCGGAGGCGTTCCTCCTCGTCGGCCAACCCGAGTGCCTCGAGGATCTCGGTCAGATCGCCGCCCAGGATCTCATCGAGCCGATGGAGGGTGAGGGAGATGCGGTGGTCGGTGACCCGGTTCTGAGGAAAATTGTAGGTTCTGATCTTCGCCGATCGATCGCCGGTGCCGATCTGCGCCTTGCGATCCCGAGCGCGCTCCGCCTCCGTCTCGGCGATCCTCCGGTCGAGCAGCCGACTGCGCAAGACCTTCATCGCCTTGGCCTTGTTCTTGTGCTGCGACTTCTCGTCCTGGCAGGTGACCACCAGGCCGGTGGGGAGGTGCGTGATCCGGACCGCGGAATCCGTCGTGTTCACGGACTGCCCACCCGGTCCCGATGCCCGAAAGACATCGATGCGAAGCTCTCCCGAATCGATTTCCACATCGACGTCCTCTGCCTCCGGGAGGACCGCCACGGTCGCCGCCGACGTATGGATCCTCCCCTGGCTCTCGGTCTCGGGGATTCTCTGCACGCGGTGCACTCCCGACTCATAGCGCAGGGTGCCGTAGGCTTCGGGACCGCGGACGACGAGAATGGCCTCCTTCACCGATCCCGGAATGCCCTCCGAAAGATCGAGCAACTCCACGCTCCAGCCGCGTTGTTCGGCGAAACGCTCGTACATGCGCAGCAGATCGCCGGCGAAGAGACCCGCCTCGTCACCTCCGGTGCCGGCGCGAATCTCCACGACGGCGTCCCGGTCCGCGAGTGGATCTTTCGGCACGAGGAGACGGCGGGCTCGCTCCGAAAGGGTCTCGAGCCGTGTCTCCAGCACCCCCACCTCGTCCTCGGCGAGCTGCCTGAGCCCCTCCTCCTCCTCGGTCTCCCGGATCATGCCCCTGGCCGCATCCAGCTCTCGTACGGTCAGGGAAATCTCGTCGGCAACGGAGGCCACAGGCGCGAGACGGGCCCGTTCGCGCCCCAGCGCCTTGAGGAGAGACGGATCGCGGGCGACCTCCGGGTCGGCAAGCTGGAGATCGATGGCTCGAAAGCGCTCCACCGCCTCGGAAAGGCGCCGTTCCAACCGCTCATCCAGATGAGAGGTCACCGGAACGCTGGAGCGAAAGGAGAAAGGAAGCCCCGCGGAGGCCCGCAGGCCGGCTCAGGTGGCGTCGGTGTCGGTGCCGGTTTTCGCGTCGGATTTCTGCTGATACTTCCGCTTGAACCGTTCCACGCGACCGGCCGTGTCGACGAGCCTCTGCGTACCCGTGTAGAACGGATGGCAGACCGAGCAGATCTCCACCGAGAGCTGCTCGACGGTGGATCTGGTCTCCAAGACGTTTCCGCACGAACAGCTGATCGTGGTTGGCTTGTATTCGGGGTGGATACCACTCTTCATGATCCTTACTCCGGATACCGGATGAGACGGAGGCCCGTCCCAGGCCACCATAGACCTGGGAATATAGAAACGGCCAGGACCCGGTTCAACCCGGATCCGCGCAACTACTCCTTCCAGTTGTGGAGGCGGCGCTCGATCTCCTCCTTGTGGCCAGTCTCGTCCACGATGAGATCCTCCAGCCGGACTTTGAGCCCGGTGAGGTTCAGCTCCTCCGCCTGAGCGACGCGTTCTTCGTACCGGGCAATCGCTTCGGTTTCAGCCTTCAGCGCGATCTCGAACATCTCCCGGTTGTCACGCGTCAGCTCGACGGGAAGGGGTTCGGTCGTCGGAGTCCCGCCCAGAGCGACGATCTTGTCCGCCAGGAACTGTGCATGCGAAAGCTCGTCCGGAATCTCGCTTTCGAAGAAGTCGCGGACCTCGGAGCGGTAGGGACCGGTAGCGAGGCTCGCAAACACCCGATACGTGATAACGGCCTGGAACTCCGCCGCCAGATCCAGATTCAGCCCCTCGAGCAGTTCCTCCATAGTCGTAGCCATCCTGCCCACCTCCCATGTGTCTAGTGATGATTGCGGCAGTCCCTACCCCTCACCTGCCCAGAAGGTTGTGGAAGAAGGGTTCACCCCGCGCCGACCGAGCGCCGCAATCAGAAGCAGGATCGCGCACGCCCAGCCGGAGAGGTCGCCGACACGCACGAAGCCGGTCGTAACCGTAGAGGTGACGGGATGCAGTACCTGGGCATGATCCGTCCCAGGTCGGCGCGAATGGAGGATTCGCCCCGCGGGAGAGACGAGGAGGAGCTCGCCTCCGACCGCGGAGCGCACCGCCCCGACTCTACTCTCCACCGCGCGCAGCACGAGGTGGGCCCGGTGCTGGGAGTGGGCCGCACTACCGAGCCCGAAGAGGCGCGGACGGAACCATCCGTCGTTGGTCACGTGGAGAAGGAGCTCGGCTCCGCCTGCGGCGAGTCTACGCGCTTCGCGATCGAATGCGGCCTCCGAACAGATCAGGACCCCAGCCGTCACGCCCCCGACCCGCAGCCCGCCCAATCCTCTTCCCGCCTCCAATCCGGGCCACTCAGCCAGAGGCACGAGCTTCACCTTGTCGTGGACCGGGCGGACGTCTCCTTGCGGGTGTACGAGGAACACCGAATTCCGCAGTGCGTCGCCCTCGCGGCGATGGCTCCCGGCGAGCACAACCAGATTCAGCGCTGCTGCCGCCTCCCTGAAGCTCTCATCCGCCCCCTCTTCCCACGAAGAGCCGAACGGAGCCTCCGGCAAGAGAGCGAAGGAGATGTCATGCCCCGCGCGCCCGACCTCAGCGGCCTCTACCACGCGTCTGAGCGCCGACCGGGCCGCTCGGTCCCGGGCCTCGCGATCCAGAAGCTCATCCCTGGGAATCTCGAATTGGGTCGCCAGCACCGACCCGGTGGCTCGGACTGGAAGCGTGGCCTCCCGCGCAGCTCCCCAGAGAGCGCTGCCCCCGACGGTCGCCAGGAGAACGAGGAGGCCGGGAGCTGCGCGAAGCGGGGTCCAACCCTCCTCGAGGACCCGCCGAAGGAAGAGGACCGCACCTCCGTTCACCAACGCGATCCAGATGCCCACCCCGCGGACCCCGACCCATTCCGCTGGCGCGGCGAGACGAGGCGCGGGGGCGAGCGCCAGCCCCATCGGCGTCCAAGGCATCGCGAGGGGCCCAGCGTGGGCGAGCAGGAACTCCGTGCCGCCCCACACCAGCGGCAAGGCCACGATCGGCCCGGTCCTGGCCAGCACCTTCTGCAGTGCCAGTCCCTGCAGTCCTCCGATTCCCGTGAGAATGGCGAGAAGGAGCGTACCCGATAAGAGCCCGAGCGGCACGATGCCGTCGAGCGTGAAGGGTACCCAGTGGAGAAGGCCTCCGTAGAAAACGGCTCCGAAGGCCAATCCCCCCCCTACCGCGTCAGCCCGCCGCACCCCCGGACGGGAGAGGGAAAGTCCAAGGGGGACGAGGGCAACGAAGATCAGTGGCCAGAGGGAAATCGGTGGGAGGGCCAGCGCGGCCAACGCCCCGGAGAGGAGCCCGGTCGCCCAGATCGGAGCCGGACCCCACTTCCGGTCCCGTCGGGGAGCTCCTATCGAGGCACCGACTCCCCGGGCGCGAGCGCACCGAAGAGGAATTGGCCGCCCAACCGAAACTGGAGGTAGTTGAGATTCTCCAGGACCTCGAAGCGGCTCTCTCCCACGAGCCGGAAGCGGTCGCTCAAGGGCAACTCGATCCCCGCATGGACATTGATACCCGCCCGGATCGAATCCAGCAGATCTTCCACGAAGGTGTCGTCGATAGCCACGCCTCCCCCCCTCAGCACGTGGGCGGTCGCTCCCATCCCGGCGTAGGTGAGCAGGCCGAAAGGAACGCGCCAGAGGAAGTGCGCGTCACCGTGGAAGGCCATATCGGACCAGGTGATGTCTCCCAGATCCACCGAGGTTTCCTCTCCAGTCTGCTCGAAGATGAGATCTTCGAGTCGCCTCTCGAGCCCTCTCACCTCCTCCCGCTCGAGAAAGGAGGACCAGCGATTGAACCCGGCCACGACCCTTACCCCGGGACCCAGAAAGCCGAGGTCCGCCCTCCCTCCGATCGAGCTCGTCGGCTCGACGCGGGAGGAGGTGATGTAGCCTGCGTCGAGCATCACCCCGCGGAAGGTGAGGTTTTCGTAGTCGAAGTCCGCGAGCCCCTGCGCCGCAGCCGGCCGCGGGGCCATGAGGATGAGGAGCACGAAGAGGATGGCGAGGAGGATCACCGCTCCCCCGACCACTGCCGCGACCATGGATCCGATCCGACGGCCCTTTTCGGGCCTCGGGCCCCGGTCCCTGCGAATCAGGCTCATGCGACCGCCTTCGCCGCCTCGCGGGCAGCTGAGAGGGTGAACTCGATCTCCTCCTCTCCGTGTCGCACGGAGAGGAAGCCCGCCTCGAACGGGGACGGCGCCAGAAAGACGCCGCGGCGAAGCATCTCTCCGTGAAACCGCCCGAAGCGCTCGATATCGGCCTCGGAGGCGTCCTCGAATGAGGAGACCGGCCCGGAGTGGAAGAAGACGCCCCACATCGATCCGAGGCTGCGGCCGGACGCCTCGATTCCCACCTCCTCCAGCACCTCCAGGAGCCCGTCGACCAGCTTGCGGCCAACGACCTCCAGCTCCGGGAACGGGTCGTGCACCTCGAGCCACTCGAGTTGAGCGTTGCCCGCGGCGGTCGCGAGCGGGTTTCCTGAAAGGGTCCCGGCCTGGTAGACCGGTCCGGCCGGAGCCACCATCTTCATGATGTCGCTCCGGCCTCCGAACGCGCCCACCGGAAGCCCTCCTCCGATCACCTTTCCAAGCGTCGTGAGATCGGGCACGACCCCGAAGCGCTCCTGGGCACCGCCCAACCCGACCCGGAAGCCCGTCATCACCTCGTCGAAGACGAGCAGGGCTCCATGCGCCTCCGTGAGCTCCCGCAGCCCTCCCAGGAAGCCGGGATTGGGGAGAATAAGACCTGCGTTGCCCATCACCGGCTCGAGGAAGACCGCCGCGAGCTCGTCTCCCCGCTCGTCGAAGAGCTGCTCCACGGCCTCCAGGTCGTTGAAGGGCAGCAGGGCCGTGTCCCGCACCGAAGCCTCGGGCACGCCCGGAGAATTCGGAAGCCCCAGCGTCGCGACCCCGCTTCCAGCGGCCACCAGGAAGGGGTCGGCGTGTCCGTGGTAGCACCCGGTGAACTTCAGGAACCGAGTTCGGCCGGTATAGGCTCGCGCCAGGCGCAGCGCACTCATCGTCGCCTCGGTCCCCGAGTTGACGAGGCGGACCATCTCGATCCCCGGTACGAGGCGAATCAACCGTTCCGCCAACTCCACTTCCTCTGCGGTCGGCGCGCCATAGCTGGTTCCCCTCCCGATCTGCGTCCGGAGCGCCTCCACGATCACCGGGTGGGAGTGCCCGAGCACGAGTGGCCCCCACGAGAGCACGAAATCGAGGTACCGTCGCCCATCGCGATCCTCCAGATAGGCGCCGTCCCCTTTCTCCACGAAGAAGGGTTGCCCCCCGACCGATGCGAAGGATCGCACGGGCGAGTTCACGCCCCCGGGCACCGCCCTGAGAGCCCGATCCCACAGCTCCGCCGAGGTCGCACCGATCGTCCTTTCCCGTTCCGAGCCGCTCATTCCACCACCCTTCCGATCAGGTCATACTCGAGTGCGTCCACGATCTCCACCTGCACGAAGGCGCCCGGTTCGAGGTCCGCACCCGGGAGGATCCGGGTGATTCCGTCCACATCGAGAGCCTGCCCGCGCGTCCGTCCCTCGGCCACGTACTCCGGATCGTCGTCCACGAGCCGATCCACGAGCGCCGTCTCCCGGGTCCCGACCAATCCCTCATTCCGCTCGAAGGAGATCTCCCGCTGGAGCTCCATGAGCGCCTCCATTCGCTCTCGCTTCTCGCCTTCGGAAAGGTGACCGTCCATCCCTGCTGCGGGAGTCCCTTCCTCCAGGGAGTATGGGAAGGCACCTACCCGGTCGAAGCGAACCTCGTCCAGCAGGTCCAGGAGCTCCCCGAACTCTTCTTCGGTCTCCCCCGGAAAGCCCACGATCACGGTGGTTCGCAGGACGATCCCCGGAACGGATTCCCGCAGCCAGGCCACACGCTCCAGGATCGTGGCCTGCCGTTCCGGTCTGCGCATCCGCTTCAGGACGGAGTCGCTCCCATGCTGGATCGGAAGATCGAGATAGGGAAGGATCCGGCGCTCACCCGCAATGAGGCGCACCAGCTCCGGCGTGATCCCTGAAGGATACATATAGAAGAGCCGGAACCAGGGAATCGAGGTGCCGTCCAGGAGGGCACGCAACAGATCGGGAAGGAGGGGAGTGTCCGCCGGTGTTCCGCCCGGCCCCGCTTCCTGTACGGCGGCTCGCCTCAGGTCCTTACCGTACCAGGTCGTGTCTTGCGAGATCACGTTCAACTCCCTCACTCCGACCACCTCGAGCTCAACGGCCTCGCGCACGAGCTCCTCGACGGATGCCGAGCGGTGGAGTCCCCGCATGTGCGGGATCGCACAGAACGCGCACGTGTGATCGCATCCCTCGGAGATCTTCAGGAAGGAGGTGTGAGGGGTGTCGGTCGAAAGGAGCCGCAGGGGGCGCTCCATGTTCGGCACGCTCGAGGGGCTCGAGGAGGCGGAAGGGGGAAGTAGACCTCGCGACCGGAGCTCGGGGATGAGGCCCTGCATCTCGGTCAATCCGAGAAAGAGGTCCACCTCCGGGATCTCGTCGGACAGGTCGTCCTTGTACCGCTGGACCAGGCAACCCACCGCGGCCACGGCTTTCACTCGGCCGGCGGCCTTCAACTCACACGCCTCGAGGATGGTTTCGACCGACTCCTGCTTGGCAACCTCGATGAACCCGCACGTGTTGACGATGACGACATCGGCGCCTTCGACCGTCGACGAGACGCGCGCCCCGTGACCCAGAAGCGCCGCCATCATCCTCTCCGAGTCCACCGTGTTCTTGTCGCACCCGAGCGTAACCAGGCCGATTCGAGGTCCGTCCGCGGGGCCAATCGGTTCGATCGTGTGGTCCACGGGTGCCACGTCGGCCGGAACCTCCGGGCGCACCGGATCTGCGGTCACGGGGAATACGGGGAGATTCCGGCTCCGGACCCGACCGGTCATCGAGTGATCACCTGGACTCCGGAGGGAGGATCGAAGCGAAACCGCTCCTCGGACAGGGTCGGATTCAGCCGCAGGTTCGAAAGCTCCAGCATCCGGATCGAGTCGGCGTCGTCATGGATCTCAAGCTTGTGGATGAGGAGATCCCCCACACCAATCCACACACGCGCCCACCGATACTGGGAATCCTGCCGGGGCTCGAGTGCCAGGACATGCGCTTCGGTTCCGTTCACCGTCTCCCTCCCCTCGAGCTCTGCGCGGTACCGTTCTCCCGGGTCCGAGAGAAACTCCCCATGCAGATCGAACCGCCCCTCCGCCGCTCCGAGCCTCTGGCGGAAGACCTGACCTTCGTCGGTGCTGGGAAAATACACCCACAGGTCGGTGCCGTCGGCGACGACACGGTCGCCTTCGGGGTCGGTGAAGCGCATCTCGAATCGGTCCGGGGGAAGCTGACAGAGCTCCCCCTCGCTACGGGTGACCTGTCGGAGCAGCGTGACCTCCACGACCTGGTCGAAATCCGCACAGAATCCCTCCAGGTCGGCATACCGCTCCGACGCCGCTTCGAGAACGTTGAGAGCGGACTGTCCATGAACCGGAAGCGGAGCGAAGGCGAGGAGAACTCCGACCGCCGGCCCAACGAGAGTCGGGAGTCGGTCGCGAAATCCGCGTCGGAGCCGGGGCGCCCGTAGGCAGATGGGTTCGGAGCTCATGGGCTGAACGGCCGGAGTGGAACACGATGTCGAACGGCGGCGAGAATGCCGCTCGGCGAGGACCCGGGCGGTTCTCAAGCGGAGATGCGTCCGAGGCGAACACCCCGGTTCTCACGCACCCTGGTCCTTCGCAGGTACCCGAGGCGGCGGGAAACGTTCGTGGTTCGGGAGTGTGCACGGGAATCTCCGTACCGGCTCCCGTGTATAGCCTCGTCTCCGCTTCCATTCGAGTCCCCTCGCACCGACCCGAAATCGACATGCGCCACCTGAACGTACTCCCGGCCGCCGTCTTCGCCCTGCTCCTCATCGTCATTGCCGCTTGTGGAGAAACTCCGGATCCGGAACCGGACGCCCTTTCCGAAACCGGTCCCGCTCCCGAAATCGTAGATCCGACCACCGTCGATTACGCCCCCGAGCTGGACGTGGACTTCGGCGAGATGGAAGAGACGTCCACCGGACTCTTCTACCGTGACGACGTCGCCGGAGACGGCGAGGTCGCTGAGCCCGGCCGGACCATCGTGGCCCACTACGCAGGGCACCTCGCGGATGGGACAGTCTTCGACGACAGCTGGGAGCGGGAGGAGCCGATCTACGTGGAGCTTGGCGTCGATCCGATCATTCCCGGTTGGGAGGAAGGCGTCCAGGGAATGCGCGAAGGGGGACGAAGGACCCTCGTCATCCCGCCCCACCTCGCGTACGGCGCGGACGGAGCCGCCGGCGTGATTCCGGCCAATGCGGTCCTGGTCTTCGACCTGGAGCTGCTGGAGGTCCACTGACCGGATCCCGGTCATCACCCCTCCTTCCTCTCCCCTGAGAGCATCCTCTCGAGCTGGTCCATGCTCATCAGGACCTCCCGAGGTTTGGAGCCGTCGGGGGGACCGACGACCCCGGCATCGTGGAGCTGGTCGACGATTCGAGCCGCCCTCCCGTAGCCCACACGCAGCCGCCGCTGGAGAAGCGAAGTGGAACCTTGATCGTTCTGGATGCACACCTCCGCAGCCTCCCTGAAGTACTCGTCCCAGTCACCGTCGAAGGGTGAGTCCTCGCCGCCTGCCTCCTCGGCCTCGCGGGCACGAACCACCTCCAGAATGTCTTCCTCCTCGAACGGTGCAGCCTCTTCGTCGGCGAGCTTCCGCTCGCGGAGCTCCCTGTACCAGGAGACCAGGCGTTCTGTCTCCTCGGTCGAGATGAACGCCCCCTGCATACGAATCGGCGCCCCCTGACCGGGTGGGAGGAAGAGCATGTCTCCATCGCCCAGCAGGGCGTCGGCCCCATTCTGGTCGAGGATGGTCCGGGAATCGGTCTTCGACGACACCCGGAAGGCAATACGGCAGGGGAAGTTCGCCTTGATCAAGCCGGTGATCACATTGACCGAGGGGCGCTGAGTCGCCACCAGAAGGTGGATGCCGATCGCCCGGGCTTTCTGGGCCAGAAGGGTGAGAGGCTTCTCCACTTCGCTCTGCACGCTCATCATCAGGTCGGCGAGCTCGTCCACGACCAGCACGACGTAGGGCAGGATTCCCTCGGCATAGATCCAGCGATCCGGGTCGTCTTCGGCCCCGACCGGGTGCACACGCCGCATGGGCGTCCCCTTCCTCACCCGTCGATTGAACTCCCCGATCGAGCGCACCCCATTCTCCGAGAGGAGGGCATACCGCCGTTCCATCTCGAGCACCGCCCACTTGAGGACGCCGGCCGCGTCCTTCGGGTCCGTGACCACCGGGTGCCTCAGGTGCGGGAGGTCCGAGTAGCTGGACAGCTCCACCATCTTCGGATCGATGAGGAGGAGGCGAAGCGATTCCGGAGTGTGCCGGTAGATCAGCGAGGTAATGATCGTATTGAGGCAAACGGACTTCCCCGAACCGGTAGCCCCTGCGATGAGCGCATGGGGCATCCGTGCGAGATCGGCCACGTACGGCGCCCCCTGAAGGTCCTTGCCGAGCGCGAGGGGGAGCTCCGCCCGGGACGTCGCGAAGGCCCGGGCCTCCAGGATCTCCCGCAATCGGACGGTGAGCGGGGTCGGATTCGGAATCTCCACGCCGACGGCGCCCTTCCCGGGAATCGGCGCCACGATGCGCACGGTCCTTGCCCGCATCGCGAGGGCGAGGTCCCGATCCAGGTTCGCAATCCGATTGACCTTCACCCCGGGCGCCGGGATCACCTCGAACTGGGTGACCACCGGACCGGTCGTGCGCCCGCCCAGGCGACTCTCCACGTTGAAGGTCTTCAGCTTCTCGATGAGCACCTCCCCGAGCGTATCGAGCTCTCGCTCCATCTCTCCGAGGTTTTCCCGCACCGCGGCGGAGAGGAGGTCGAGGGGAGGCAGCTCGTCGCCAGCGAGCTCCCGAGGGTCGCGGGGATCGGGGAGGCCCCCGTCCCCCGGTCCCTCGTCGGGCTCAGTGGGAAAGAGTGAGCCCTGCTCGAGTCGGGCAGAGTCGGACTCGGGTGGCGGAAGTGCGTCCGTACGGGGCTCCTCCCCGGGCGCCTCCGAGGCTTTCGCGCGCCCCCGGGACCCCTCGCTCCGATCAGGATTACCGCGGCGACGATTCAGCCAGTCGAATCCATTTGTCCATCCGGTTCGACCGGCCTCGACCGTCCATCGGAGGGGACGTCGCAGGGGATTCCACCCGAGGGTCGCGAGACTGAGGAGAACGAACAGGACGCCGAGCAGGAAGCCGGCGCCGAAGCTCCCCAGGGCCCCGATCAGCGGCTCCCCCACGAAACGGCCCGCGATACCCGCCCACTCCCGGGCGGGAGGCACGAGCTGAAAGGCTGTCGGGACGAGCACGAGGAGGGCTCCCCCCAGCACGGCGAGCCGGAGGGTCTTCTCTCTCGACAGCCAGCCCCCGAAGTACATTCCGGCGAGAGCGATCAGGAGCGGAAGGATCCCGGCCCCGACACCGAAGAAGTGGAGCGCCCCAGCCCGGAACCCGGCGCCCACGGCTCCCATCATGTTCCCGGAGGGAAACCACCGCGTCCCGACGGTGCCCAGGACCTCCACGGGAACCAGAGAAAGGAGGAGGAAGAGGGCTGCAGCGAGGAGGGCCACGCCGACGAGCTCCCTCTGGTGTTCCGGTCTCACCATATCCAACTCCACCCCGATCGCGCCCGGAGCGACCCGATCATCCTCCTCCGGAAATCCGGATCATCCGGTCGTGCATCTCGGGAATCAAGGCGTGTCTGTCCAGCTCCGCACAACGAGAAAGATCGGCTTCCAGACCGATCTCCACCAGAGCTGAGCCAGCCGCCGTTTCCCGGAGGAGAGCTTCGTCGGGCTCGCAGCTCCTCGCCAAGGCGAGAACCGCGCGCGACGCGTCGTCGAGCTGCATCTCGCTCTCGACCGAGCCCGTCCGCTCGGAAAGGGCCCGAACGATCAGGCCCGCGCAGAGCGCGTCGTCGAGCGAGAAGCGATCCTCCTTCCCGGCGCAGATCAGGACGAGTTGCTCGACGCCGGACACGTCCTCGGCCACCGCTGACAGGTTCAGGAGCGACCCCGCGATGATCCGACTGGCACCCTCGGCGGCGAGAAAGGCCCGGGTCCCGTTCGTGGTGCTCATCACGAGTTGCTTGCCCGCGATCTTCTCCTCGGTGAATTCCGCCGGAGAATTCCCGAGGTCGAAACCCTCGACTTTCATCCCCTTGCGTTCTCCGCAGAGGAGGGTGTCCTCACGGCCCAGGGAGTTCGCGAGTCGGATCGCGTCTTCCGTGGACACCGTCGGGTAGATCGCCTTGGCCCCGTTGGCCAGGGCGTCCGCGATCGTGGTTGTGGCGCGGATCACATCGATGACGACGGCGGTTGCTCCGGCCATCGACCCGGAATTCACCTCCGCGGGAGAGAAGTAGGTCTGGACCCTCATACGCTACGTCCTGGCTGAGCGGGCGGTGCGTTCGGAAAGGAAGCGGTCCACGAAGTGCGTATCCACCTCTCCGCTCTGGAAGGCCGGATCCTGCACCACCTCGGAGAGGAAGGGAATCGTGGTCGTCACTCCCTCGATCACGAAAGAGCTGAGCGCGTACCGGGATCTCACGAGGGCTTCTTCCCGGCTGTTTCCGGTAACGATCAGCTTCGCGAGGAGGGAATCGTAGTGCGGGGGAACCCGGTATCCGCCGTAGACGTGCGTGTCCAGTCGGACGCCCGGGCCGCCGGGCGGGTGGAAGGTCCGGATCAAGCCCGGGGAGGGCTGGAAGTTCCGGTCCGGATCCTCTGCGTTGATCCTGAATTCGATGACGTGGCCCCGCAGCACGAGCGGCTCCTCGGGGAAGGAGAGGGGTTGGCCGGCCGCGACCCGGATCTGCTCCTTCACGAGATCGAAGCCGGTGGCTACCTCGGTCACGGGATGCTCCACCTGAATGCGGGTGTTCATCTCGATGAAGAAGTATGCCCCTTCCTGGTCCAGCAAGAACTCGACGGTTCCCGCGCCCACGTAATCGATGGCTTTTGCCGCTCGCACCGCGGCCTCTCCCATCTCCTCGCGCAGCCCCGGCGTGAGTGCCGTGCAAGGCGTCTCCTCGACCAGCTTCTGGTGACGACGCTGGAGTGAGCAGTCCCGCTCTCCCAGATGCACGACCCGTCCATGGACGTCTCCGAACACCTGGAACTCGACGTGCCTCGGTCGCTCGATGCACCGCTCGAGGTAAACGCCATCCTCACCGAATGCGGCCCGCGCCTCATTCTGGGCCGCCACGAAGAGCCGCTCGAACCCTTCGGCGTCGGGAGCCACCCTCATTCCCTTCCCGCCCCCCCCGGCAGCGGCCTTCACCATGACGGGGAACCCGATCTCCCTGGCGAGCTCACGGGCCTCGCGGGAGTCCCGTACCACGGTCTCGGATCCCGGCACTGGCTCGACTCCCGCCTCCTTGACGGTCCGACGGGCTACGGCCTTGTCGCCCATCACCCGAATCTGGTCGGCGGTAGGCCCGATGAAGGCCAGTCCGGAGCGAACACAGATCTCGGCGAAGTCTGGATTCTCGGCGAGGAATCCGTACCCGGGGTGGATCGCCTCCGCACCTGTGATCTCCGCTGCCGCGATGATGCGAGGAATGTTCAGGTAGGACTGCGAGGCCGGTGCGGGCCCGATACACACTTCCTCGTCGGCGAATCGGACATGCAGGGATTCCCGGTCAGCTTCCGAGAAGACGGCCACCGTCCCGATCCCCAACTCCTGGCAAGCGCGGATGATCCGAAGCGCGATCTCGCCCCGATTGGCGATGAGGACCTTACTGAACACCGGCGCTATCCCTCACCCGGGCTCGACGCGGAAAAGGACCTGACCGTATTCCACGGGTTCGCCGTCCTCCACGCAGACCTCCCGAAGCACGCCGTCGCGGTCGGATTCGAGCTCGTTCATGAGCTTCATCGCCTCGATGATGCACAGCACATCCCCAGTGGAGACTCGCTGGCCGACCTCGACGAACGCGTCGGCGCTCGGAGACGGTGCACGGTAGAAGGTACCGACCATGGGCGAAGTGATCTCCACGAGGTGATCCGTCGCCGCGGGTGCATCCTCTTCGGTGGTGGGGACGAGCCCCGCCGAATCGCCCGGATTCGCCGGTGGAGTCGAAGCGGGAAGGGAGACCGACTCCGGAGAATGCGCGGAGGCCGGAACCTGCCCTGAGTTGGCCGGGGGGGTCTTGCAAACCCGGATCCGGGTTCCACCCCGCTCGATTTCAACATGGTCGATCCCGCTCCCATCCACGGTCCGGATCAACTCCTGGACGAACTCGAGATCGATCATTTGACTCTCTCCAGGTATTTGTCCTCCCGGCGATCCACCCGCACCACGTCCCCTTCCTCGACAAAGAGGGGCACCTGAATCACCGCCCCCGTCTCGAGAGTGGCCGGCTTGCTGCCTCCCTGAGCGGTGTCCCCCTTGAGGCCGGGATCGGTCTGGGTCACCTCCAATTCTACGAATGGGGGGAGCTCCACCGAAATCACGCGATCGTCGTGGACCAGTCCTTCGCACTCCATGTTCTCCTTGAGGTACTGGAGCTGATCCGACCCGATGAGGTCGCCCGAGATGGGGATCATCTCGAAAGTCTCCTTGTCCATGAAGTGGAAAAGCTCCCCATCTGTGTAGCTGTAATTGACGGGCCGCCGGAGAAGACGGACGTCCTTCACCTTCTCACCCGCTCGGAAGGTCTTTTCCAGGACCTGGCCACCCAGGACATTCTTGAGCTTCGTCCGCACGAAGGCCCCACCCTTTCCGGGCTTCACATGCTGAAAGTAGATGAGGGTCCAGAGCTCCCCATCAATGTCGAGGACCATTCCGTTTCGGAAGTCCGCTGTGGTTGCCATAGGCTTTCGGCGTGATTCCAGTGCGCGGTTCAGGATCCGGAGAGCCGATGCACCAACCCTCGAAGGCCAAGAAGATAGCCCTGTACCCCGAATCCAAAAACCACCCCCGCAGCAACGGGGGAAAGGTAGGAGTGGGCTCGGAAGGCTTCCCGCGAGGCGGTGTTCGAAATATGTACCTCCACGAACGGTCGGTCGACCCCCACCAGCGCGTCCCGGAGCACGACAGAGGTATGCGTGAGACCCCCGGGATTCACGAGGAAGCCGTCCACCCTCGTCGCGGCCTCCTCGAGAAAGTCCAGGATCTCCCCTTCGTGGTTCGATTGGTAGGTTTCCAGCTCCACCCGGAGCTCGGCTGCGAGGGCATCGAGCGACTCACGCACGTCCTCGAGCGTGTGTGACCCGTAGACTTCGGGCTCCCGCCGGCCCAGGAGCCGGAGGTTCGGTCCATCGATCACGGCAATCCTCATGTCTTCAACTCATCCAACCAAGCCTCGAAGTCCCTGAAGTCGTCCCCTGACTCCTCGCCCCCGAGCTCGTCGGGAGAGTCCGGAGCGCCCGCCTCCGGCGCGCGAGCCTCGTCCGCCACCGCTCCGGGCACCCAGGCCAGGAGCTCCTCGAAGTACTTCGAAATCGGTCTGACGGACGTCCGGCCCTGCGCCGGCGGCGATGCAGGGGTGGAATCCGCTGCGATCTCGTCGGAATTCTCCGGCCCGGGCGCGGAACTGGCCGATTCTTCATGCATCCGCTCTTCCTCCCACTGCGGGTCGTGACCCTGGACATCCACATCAGTCGGCGGTTCCTCCAGCCCCGGCGGGGACGTTTCCTTCCGTCCCGCCGGCTCGCTGCGCGGCTCCGGCCCCTCCTGAAGGAGCGGAGGCGACGGAGGGGACTCCGACGTCGGCCCTTCCCTCCTCTGGGCTCGCAGCTCCTCGAGCCGCGCGACGACCTCACGGTCGTGGGGCGCCACTTCGGCCAGGCGCTCGTACACTCCGATCGCCCGGGAAAGCAAGCCCTGCTTGACGTAGAGCTCGGCCATGGTACGCGTGTGAAGGCCCCTCACTTCCTCCCAATCGCCGTCGGCCTCGATGGCGGGCCCCTCGTCCCAGTCCCCGGGCGCTCCGCCCCCGGACACGTCGGTCTCCTCGAGCGAAGCCAGAAGCTCAGCGGCTGTGTGGTTGCCCGGTTCGAGATCGAGGACCGCCCTGGAGTCCGAGAGCGCCAGGTCCCGGCTCCCCTCCAGGATGGCCAACTCGGCTCGTTCGAGGAGGGCGACGACATTTCCTGGATCCAAACCGATCAACCGGTCGAGGTGCCCACGAGCGGCCCCTGCATCCCCTCGGTCCCGGGCGACCCGGGACGCGACCAGGTACCCGGTGCTGAATTCGGGAAGCCGTCCGAGGCCGTCCTCGATGAGCGACTCGGCCTCCCCCAACTCGCCCTTCCGCCGGTAGGCGTCCGCCAGCGGAGCGAATGCCCGGCCATCGGGGTCGCGTGATGACCAGAAGAGAGCCCTGAGGGCACGGATCTCCCGGTCAACAGGCTTGGCCACTGGATCCCTCCATCGCGGAGTTGGTATGAAAAAGCGTGTGATCCCGGAATGTGCGGTGGGAAAGGACGATTCCGTGAAGATAGGGGACGGTTGGAAAGAGTGTCAACGCGCCGAGACCTTGCGCGGTTGTTGCGTCGCAGCACCGCGCGGCAGTGTTGAGCGACCTTTCCCGTCCGGTTAGCTTCCACCCTTCCGGATCCCACCTGGACCTTGTTCCATGATACCTGCTCCAAGGAGTGTGCCGTATGCTGATGCGGCAGATGCGACAGAATACCAAGATCATCATGCTCGTCACCGCCATCGCATTTGTGGCGCTGATGGTCTTCGAGTGGGGAATGGACATGAGCGGGCAGACCGCCGGAGGAGATCTGGGCCGCGTTGGCCGGACGGCGGTTCCCGTGCAGCAGTATCAGACCGTCTACCGGAACCTCTACAACCAGATCCAGGAATCTCAGAATCAGCCGATCTCCTCGCAGCAGGACCGCGAGATCGAGGACATGGCCTGGGATGAGGTGGTGAACCAGATCCTGATCCAACAGGAGCTGAACCGCCGGGGGATTCGGGTCTCGGACGAAGAAATCCGCCAGGCTGCCCGCTTTTCGCCTCCACCGGCGCTCGCGAGCGACCCCGCGTTCCAGACCAACGGCCAGTTCGATCTGGAGAGATATCAGCAGTGGCTGAGTCAGACCTCGCAGACCGACCCCCGGTTCCTGCAGGAGCTGGAGATGTACTACCGCGACATCCTGCCCCGGGAGAAGCTCGCCCGGCAGGTGATGGCAGGCATCTACGTATCGGACCGCGAGTTGTGGGAAAGGTGGCGGCAAGAGCACGAACAGGTCGAAGTGACCATTCTGGCGATCGATCCAGACGGTCTCGTCTCGGACTCGGAGGTAGAGGTGACGAGAGGGGAGATCGAACGCTACTACGAGGAGAATCGCGAGGAATTCCGGGTTCCCGCCCGGGCGACCGTCCGGTACCTCTACCTGGACCAGGCCCCCGCTGAGGCCGACTCCATTGCGGCCCGCGAGCGCGCCGAGCAGATTCGCGCCGAGATCCTCGATGAGGGCGACTTCGCCGAGATTGCACTAAGGGAGAGCGTGGACCAGGAGTCCTCGCTGGACGGGGGTGAGATCGGCCCGGTTTCCCGGGACGACCTGCCCCCTCCGGTCGCAGAAGCAGCCTTCACCCTCCCGCTCGGCAGCGTGAGCGAGCCGATCGAGACCGAGCAAGGCTACCACCTGATTGAAGTTCTCACTCGAGATGAGGATGAAGGGGTGGTCGAGCTCCGCCAGGTGCTGCTTCCGATCAGCCGCAGCTCGACCTCGGAGATCCGGCTCCTGACTCGAGCAGACTCACTGGAGACGATCGCGACCGAACAGCCTCTCGAGGATGCGGCCGAGTTCTTTGGACTGACGGTGATGGAGGGAGAGATCTCCCAGGACTTCCCCATCCTGGCTGGAGTGGGCTTTGCGGAGGAAGGGCGCGCCTGGATCTTTGAGGAGAGGGAGAGCGGGGAGTCCGTGAGCCCCCTCTTCGAAAATCCCGACGCCTTCTACATTCTCGAAGTCCTGCGTGAATACCCCGCCGCGTATCTCGGCGTGGACGATGTGGCGGAGGAGATCGAGGCGACCCTCCGCGCCCGGTACAAGATCGAGCAGGCGAGCGAGCAGGCCCGGGAGTGGGCGAGCGAGCTCCGGTCCGGAGCGTCGTTCGAGGAACTGGCCGAAACGGTGGGAGGCGAAGTGCAGTCCGCGGGTCCCTTCACACGCGGGGAGTTCGTTCCTGGACTCGGGCAATCCAGCACGGCGATCGGCACGGCTTTCGGCACAGCAGAGGGTTCGATCGGCGGTCCGATCGCGAGTGACAACCGCGTGGTGCTGCTCAGGGTCGATCGCAGGATTGAGCCCGATCGCGAAGAGTGGGAGACCCAGAAGGAGATCCAGCGGGCACAGGTAACCGGTCAGATCCAGCAGGACCGGCTCGAAAAATGGATTGAAGGACTCCGCGAGACGACCCGCATCGTGGACGGCCGGGCGGAGTACTTCCGGGCCCTGGACGAGCAGGAGGACCAGCCGCAGATTCCGCTCGCGTTCTGACCCGGGAGTACGTCCAGACCAACGGACGCGACGAGGGGCCCCGCAGCCGGTTCACTCCGGTTGCGGGGCCCCTCGTCGTTCGTCTCGCATACATCTCGCTACGGTACTACGCCTACCTACTCCCTACTCTCCCGGCGCTGAAAGCAAAGCTCCCAGCCCGTGGAATCACTGGCTCGTAGTGAGGCGGCGCGGCTCGCCGTTGCTCTCGTCTTCGGAGTCCTTCTCCGAAGGCGGGGAAGGATCGGAGGAGGCCGCCTGAGATTTCGGCTTCACGGCCTTCTTCTCATCCGGAAGCGTAAGCTCCCCTTCGATCTCCCGGATGGAGCTCTTGAACTCCCGGATCCCCTTCCCGAGCGACGAGCCGATCTCGGGTAGCCGCTTGGCCCCGAAGAGGAGGAGGACGACCATGAACACCAGGATGATTTCCCACATTCCGACTCCACCGAACATCGCGCTCAACCCTCCCATGGCGGGCATAGGTTCTCGTTTGCCTTCGTCACCGGGATCAGATCCACGACCGGGCCACCAGGGCGACCAACCCGACTCCCACCAGGGTCAGGACGTTCAGGGTCAGGACCAGAGGTCCAACAGTGACGGCCACGGCGACCAGATCCAAGCGAAGCGGACCGATAGAAGCGGCCACCGAGGTGATGAGGAACTCGCGAGCCGCGCTCTCCGGCATGAAAAGCTCGGACAGCCTGGTGAGAAGCCCTCCGAGGAGCAGTCCACCGACCAGGGTCCACACGACGCGGCCGGCTCTCCTGGAGTGTCGGTCCGAATACCTGCTCACCTCGGGAGTCCTCCCACCTTCCCATAGCCCCGCAAGTCCTCTTGATGAATGTAACCTACGTAGGCCCGACTGACGAACCCCTTCGGCCCACTCTCGATTTTCCCGGTCATCGATTCCTCTCGACGGCGTACGTGATCGCGGACCGGAGCGCGTCCATGGCTTCGCCCTCCAAACGAACCTCTTCGAGCGCCATCTCAGCTTCTTGTGCGAAGCTGCGTGCCTTGTCGCGGGCATATTCGAGCCCGCCCGCATTCTTCACAACCGTGACGATCTCCTCGATCTCGTCACCCGTCGGGTCGATGCGCGTGAAGAATTCCCGGATCCGATTCCGGTCCGCAGTCGACACCCGCCGAAGCGCCTCGACGAGCGGGAGGGTCACTTTCCGCTCCCGCAGATCGTGACCGACCGGCTTTCCGGTTGTCTCCTCACTTCCCTCGTAGTCGAGGAGATCGTCCGCGATCTGGAAGGCCATTCCGAGGGCCTGACCGAAGCGGCGGAACGCTTCTCGATCTTCGCTCAGCCCGGTCAGAGCTCCCATCTCGGACGCGGCAGCCATGAGCGAGGCCGTCTTGCTCGAAATGAGCTGGTAGTATCCCTCTTCGGTGAAATCCAACGCATCATATGCCAAGAGTTGCCGAAGCTCGCCTACGCTCATCCGATTCGAGGCAACGGCCAGGGCTTCGATCGCCTCCATCCGTCCCAGCCGAGCGAGCTCCATCACCGAACGCGAGTAGAGGAAATCCCCGGTGATGATCGCCACCTTGTGGTTCCAGAGGTGGTTTACGGTGGGAAGGCCACGCCGCAGCACCGAGTGGTCCACAGCATCGTCGTGGACCAGCGTGGCCAGGTGGACCAGCTCCACGACGGCCGCGAGAGACACCGCATCCGGGTGCGGTCGGCCCCCTGCGGCGTCGGCGAGCAGGAGGAGCGTTGGACGGAAGAGCTTGCCCCGCATCTTGAGCAGATATCCGTTGACTTCCTCCTGGACTTCGAAGTCCGAAAGGACGATCCTGCGGATCTCGTCCACCACTTCGTCCAACCGCTCCCTGACGGGTCCCTGGATCCGCGCCAGCATCGACGACTCACCCACGGGTGTGGACTGGATGTTGGTCATCGAGTTGATCGCCCTCGTAGGAAGGATCTCGGGTCAGCGCTCGTCACTCGAGGGAGCGAAGCCGCTCGGCCAGATCCCTGAAGTTCATGTCCAGAGAAGAGACTTTTTCGTAGAACTCCCTGGCCGCACCGGTGTTCCGAACGTCCTCATGGGCGCGCCCGCGCAGATAGTAGATGCCAACCCGATCGGTCTCCGCCTCCACCGGAATGTGGATACAGCTCATGAGTACCTCGATCGCCGAAGCGGGCTCCCCCGCTTCCAGAAGGGCTTGCCCGAGCATCTCCAGGGCGTCGAGGTCACGAGGGCGATCCTCGAGCGAGAGTTCGAACGCCTCGATCGCCCTGTCGAGCAGACCCGCCTCCAGAAACGCCTTACCACGGTCGTAGTGGGTTGGGCCGCCGTCTTCCGGAACCGGGCCTCGCTCGGCGCTACCTTCGGAGCCCAGGTCGATCTCGTGAAAGATGTCCCCCTCCGCAAAGAGCTCCACTTCCTCGGGCGTGTCCGGTTCGGGCTGCTCCGATTCAGGCTCGTCCCCATCGAGATCCAGGGTGGGAAGCGGCGGAAGCTCGGTGTCGTCCTCCTCGAAGGCATCGGCCGAAGGGTCTTCCTCCGGGCGCTCCAATGAGAATTCGGCGAGGCCGAACGCGTCGTCGAACTCCGGCTCGGGGGCGGCCGGCTCACCCGCGTCCGTCCTTGGAGGCGCGTCCTCCCCCGCATCGTCCGCGTTCCCCTCATCGGCCGTGGGCACCTGAACGTCCAGGGATGTGGACTCAAAGCCCGCGAGCTTCTCCAATGGAGGAAGGTCGGCAGCGGGGTCCGTCTCCGAACCGGCCTCGGGAACCTGCTCGTCCGCATGCGGCTCGCCGAGGCTCTGCCCGGGGGCCAGCTCTCGGAGTTGGTCGGCGACCTCGGCGGCCCGTTCGTTCGCGCCCCGTTCCAGGAGGGTTCGGTGGGCAGCCACCAGGTGCTTCACCGCTTCCTCGATGCGGTCCTTCCCGACCAATCCTTCGGCAAGCAAGACCCGGCTCTCCACTTCGTCAGGTACGAGCTCGACGAACTCAGCCAGGGACCGGAGCGCTTCGTCTGAATCTCCACGCTGTTTCTGCATCTCCGCGTACGTGAGAAAGCTTTCCCGAGCGTCCACCACGAATCCCTGCTCCACCCGAATCCTGGCCATGCGGAGAAATGGGGCCGGTCTTCCGGGCGCGTGGCGAATCAATTTTCGGCACACGGCTACCGCGTTGTTCGGGAGCTCTGCTCTAAGGTAGAGATCGATTGCACGATTGTAGCTCGCTTCTGCCGCGTCCAGATCGCCCAGGCGGACATACAGGTCCCCGACACGGTGGTGGAGCCCGATCTCGGTCTCGTCTTCCCCGCCGCGCACCTCCAGAACCTGGAGGTAGAGTTCCAGGGCCCGCGCCCATTTCCCTTCCTGCTCATGGCGGCGAGCCTGCGCCTTCAGCGATTCCGTACTCATCGTGTCTTTTCGGGACCCCTGCACTGCCGGAGGGACGCGGCCCAATGAGGTAGGGAATCTGCGAGCTCACGCATCGCAATGGGCCCGTCGAAGGACGGCTCGACTCCCAAGCCCAGAACTGCCCGAGCGGCGCCGGAGCCGGTCATTGTGGCCGAGAAGATAGCTAGGGCCCGTATTCCGGCACAAGCGATATGTGGCAAGGATTTACGCCCTCCCGGGGCGGCTCAGAACGTGCTCCCGGTGCCCGCGTCCAAGCTCCTCTGTTCGTAGTCGAAGCGCAGATCCCGATTCGCCCGCAGGGAGATGTCGAAGTGGAACGCCCAGTTTCCGGTGGCCGTCTGACGGAATCCGAAGGTGGCCTCCCACTCGTGAAGGTCCCGCGTGAGCCGCACGATGTGGTCGTTGAATCGTCTCTCCTCCACGTCGTACGACGTGGACCAATCCGCCGACCAGTTGCTGCTGGGGTCGAAGGACAGGGACGTCTGGATCATCTGAGCCCTAAGGGACGCTCCCGCGGTCGCGGTCTCCCTCGGTCGACGGAGGGAGTAGCTGACCCGTGCCTCCCATCCGGCCCCCGACCTCCTGGCCTGTTCCAGATCGTCTTCCCCGGGGATGATCCTGTTCGAGTCAAATCCCCTGTGCTGGTCCGCGGGCTGCTCCCCCACCGGATCCGGATCCGGATCTACCGGCTCTCGCGGCGCGGCAGCCTCGAGACCCAGGAGCCCTCGGAGAAGCCGAACGGGGCCGGAGGCCTGATCGACCGAAAAGCCGAGGGAGAGCTGGGAGAGATGCGGGCTGAACCGGCGGGCTCCATTCTCGGCCCTCTCGCTGTCGTCGAAGAGGTCGTGCGCGAAGGACAGGTCCAGTCCCTGGAGAAAATCCGACCTCACCGTGTTCGAGAGGGTGGTGGTCGTAAAGCCGTCGAGAAAGCGTCCCGTAGAATCGGCCTCCACCAGGTCGTAGTTGATCGCGCTCGTCTGCAGCGCGAGGAGCGTCACGACCTCGGCCTGCGGGAGGCGGCGGGGCTCGTCGCCGGAGGTCGTCTCGGCAGCCGCGGCGAAGGGATCCACACCTTCTTCAATATCCTGGAGCTCCCCCGGTTCCTCTGGATCGGTATCGATCTCTTCGTCCGGCTCACCCACGTCGTCGTCAGGATCCTCTGGCAGAGATTCGTCAGTCCCATCATCGGATCGGACGCGAGCCTCCCACGTCTGATTGAAGGTGATGTTCAGTCGATTCTGGGTGCGAGCGGCGCGCGGCCCGAATACCCTCGCCTGCAGTTCCGTCGGCGTGACTTCCGGAGCATAGGACCAACCGACGCTGGGGCTGATCTTGTGCCGGATCGCGTCGAAGCCCCTAATGCCCGGGTAGAACCCGTACACCTCGGTGCGGAGGGTGGCGCCCGCGCGCATGCGCATCGGGCCGCTTACGAAGTCCTGGGCCTCGGGAATCGAGTCCACACGGACCATGGTCCCCTCGAAGGAGACGTTGGGGGTGATGGTCGTGGCGCCAATCAGGCTCTGGCGATACGAGAGGCTGGTGGACCAGCTCGTCTGGTCAGACCGGAACTCGTCACGCACGTCAGGGGGCATCACTGCCGATCCTACCGGTGCATACCGGGGTGCTCCGAACATCCCCATCCCCCCCGCCGAGCCCGGACCCACGTCCGGGAAGTAGCCGGTCGGCACGTCCTCAAATCGGGTCCGATCCAACTGCACGCTCCCCGAGAGCGAGAGATCTCCCAACCCCACGCTTCCGCGTGCGCTGCCCGTGGTCGCCGCCTGCGAGGTGCTGCGGAAGTTGAACTGGTCGAGGGGCTGGAACTCTCGTTCCTGCAGCCTCCGATCCCAGCGCATCGACCCCGAGAGCGAGACGTTGTTGTACCAACTGGCGGTCTGCGACGGTGCGCCGAAAAGCGTCAACGTGGAAAGGGAGAGGTTTCCCGAGGGAAGAGTCATCTCAGTCCGCTCCTCGGTGAGGTACTGCCTCCGGCTCGAACCGAGGGTGAGCGTCCCCCAATCGAATCGGTGATTGAGGCTGGCGTCTGAGTTGACCGTCTGGTTGATCTCCCTGGGGTCGAAAGAGTTGCTGCGCACGAAGTCGGAGCTCGAGACGAACCGGCCGGACGCCCTGAGGCGGGTGCGCTCGGACGCCTCCCAGTTGTGACGAGTGTCGAATGCGAGCTCCTGCCGTCCCGTATCTCGCCAGTAGCGCTTCACGTTCACCCGACCGTCCAGGAACTGGCGGGCCCAGCGGTACTGGAGATCCCCCTGCACGGCCGTGTAGTTGTCGGAGTGCCAGTCCATCGCGACCGTGAGGTCGGAGTAGGCGCTCATGGCCCAATAGTAGCCCACGTTCGAGATCCGCCGGTTGTAGCCGGTCGACGTCCTCACGACATCGTTCACCGAAAAGGTCGGAGTGAGGATTCCGCTCGAGCGTCCGCTCTCGAGGTTCTGGGCGATGAACGGCAACCATAGCACCGGAACGTCCTCCACGTACATGCGGACCGAGCGCGCCACGAGCACGCGGTCTGCGATGACCTTGAGGCTGTTCGCCTGAAAGTGCGAGTGGGGCGGATCCAGGTCGCACGAGGTGAAGCGTGCTTCACTCCCGAAGAGCATGCCCTGCTGGACGGAGTCCAGGTCCCCTCGCACGAACCACTGCGCCCCTTCCGTGTAGGTCGTCTCCGCGTCTCGGGCCGTCGCTCTCTCCTCCCGGACATCGTAGACAAGCGAGCGGCTCCGCACGGGTTCCCCCTCGCCCGAGGTGAGAACCGTGGGCCCGGTCGTTCGTACTCGGCCCTCCCTGTCCTGGTAGGTGATCGAGGAATCTGCCTCCACCCTCACTCCTTCACCCGAGAAGCGAGCCGGAGTCCCTTCAGTGCCCCAGAGCACGAGATTCCGATCGAGGGCGGTGAAGTCGGCCCGAGCCCCCTCGTAGCTCGCAGGTGTGTATCCCTCCAACTCGATCAGCGCCTGCATGATCGAATCCGCCTGGGCGGGGAGCTCGGCGCGCGGGCGGGCCCTGGCGGTACCGGCACCTGCCTGAGCGGGCTGCGGCACGATCTGCGGCGCCACGGGGAGCGCCCCCTCCTCCGGCCCCGGGCCCGGCTCGGGATCCTCCGTCGGATCGGCCTCCTCTTCAGCCTCCGGGGCCTCCGCTTCCGGCGGCTCCGGGGCACGAATCCGCTCCAGGACCGCGGCGCGCAGCGAGTCGGGTCGACTGGTCCCCGTCTCGGCGGTATCCTGCGCGGCCGCCGGAACGGGATGCACCACGGCTCCTACACCAACAAGGAGAAGCGCCCATAGGAGGCGAAGGGAACGGCGGTCCCTCATCGGCCCTCCATCTCCACGGCTCCCGGAGGCGGCTCTTCGGACGCCGTTAGCGGCTCCGCCGACTCCGCGCCCCACCGGCGCCGGTGGATCGCGACCGAGAGAAATATGCTTCCCTCGTAGAGGAGGATCATGGGTGCGATCATGAGGAAGGTGGAGGCGATGTCGCCGGGCGTCAGAAGACTGGCAAGGACCGTGAACAGAACGATTGCGTGGCGCCGCTTCTCACGGAGAAACTGAGGCGTGACCAACCCCATCGCGGAAAGAATCATGATCACGACGGGGAGCTCGAACACCGCTCCGAAGGCGAGCAGGAGCTTCATCACGAAGCCGAGGTACTCCCCAACCTCGATCGTGGCCACCAGGAACTCCTGCTGGAACCCGGAGAGGAATACGAGGGCGAGCGGGAGTACGAAGAAGTAGGCCATCGCCACGCCCGCACAGAAGAGCACCAGCCCGAAATAGAGGCTGGGTACGATGACCTTCCGCTCCTCCTCGGAGAGCCCTGGCGCCAGAAAGGCCCAGATCTGATAGACCACGACGGGCAGGGCCAGAATGATCCCCCCTACGAGGGCGAGCTTGAGGGTGATGAAGAAGGGGGTAGCCGGGCTGAAATAGGCAAGCTCCCCCCCCACCAGGAGGGGACGGACCGGTCGGATGAGAATCTCCATCACGCCCAGGTAGTGCACCACCAGGAACCCCACGACGGTCCCGACTGCGATGGCGATCGCCGAGTAGAATATCCGCCAGCGCAGCTCCTCGAGATGTTCGAGGAAGGGCATCTCACCTGTCGGACTGGAAGCCCGTCGACGCATGGCGCTCACACCGGGAGCTGTGTCGCTAGAAGGGAAACTCCGCCTGGTACTTCAACTGCTGCTCCTGTCGTCCCCGCGCCTTCATCTCGGACACGAACTCCTGGAACTCGTCCTCGTCCTGAAAGTCCCGATACACCGAGGCGAAACGGACGTAGGCCACACGATCCAGGGGCTTGAGTCGCTCCATGACGAGCTCGCCGATCCTGCCGCTTGGCACCTCGACGACCCCTTCCTTCGCGAGCAGATCCTCGATCTCCTCGGCGATCGCCTCCACTCTGGAGAGCGAGACCGGACGCTTGGCGCATGCCGTCCGGATCGCGCGAATCAGCTTCTCGCGATCGAACTCCTCCGAAGCGCCGCCCCGCTTGAACACCTGCACCGGTCGGGCTTCCACGTATTCGTAGGTGGTGAAGCGGGAGGTGCACTCCAGACACTCCCTGCGACGCCGGACGGCCCGTCCACCTCGGCTGGTGCGGGTGTCCACCACCCGGTTGTCGGTCGCATTACAATGGGGGCAACGCATGGCTCCACCCCAGTGAGGGCGACCCCCGATCCAAGCGAAGCGATTGCGGTAGAGGGCCTATTGGAGGGCCTCGAGCTCTTCCCGCGCGAGTTCCGCGGCTCCGCTCTCGGGCCAGGTGTTGATCAGGCGCTCGAGGTACTGAAAGGCGTCGTCGTCATTCCCCAGGTCCTGGTGAAGCATCGCGACACGGTAGAGCGCGTCCGGGACGCGATCGGCATCAGGGTGGTACTCGGGAATCTCCAGGAACTTATCGATCGCCTCCTCGGGCTCGTTCTCCTGAACGAGGATGTCGGCCAGGTAGTAGCGGGCCTCGGGTGCGAGCGGATCGTTCGCGAATCGCTGCACGAGCTCTTGGAATCCCATGCGGGCTGAGCTGTAGGCACCCCGGCGGAACTGAGTCACGGCGGCATCGTACAGCTCCATGGCCCCCTCTCCACCTTCCATCATGTCCGCCGCGGGATCGAAACCCGAGGAGGGCGGTCCGAATGCCATCTGGCTCCGCTCGCGCTCCAGCTCGGCGCGGAGGTTGGCGAGTTGCTGCTGGGACAAGCCAGTCAGCTCCTGCACCCGCAGGAGGTGGTCCTCCAGGTTGGTCATGCGACGAGAGCTTTCGGCTCGTCCTTCCTGCACGGTCCTGGCGAGCGCCTGCATGGAATCCCTCTGAGCCCGCTGCTCCCGCTGGAGCTCCTGAAGCAGGGCCTGCTGCTGCTGGTGCAGCTCCCGGATGTCATCCTGAAGGTCCCGCACGTCCCCCTTCGTGGCGCACGCGCTGACGGTGACCGCCAACAGAATGAGTACCGGGAGAGAGCTCTTGGCCATCGTCACACGGGTTCAGGCTGCGGCTTCGGCCCGCCGGCGGGCTCGAAACCGGGGTTCAGAAATTCCGGCTCCTGGGGGACATACCCCGGCCGGGGGACACGCGGTCCGCCCGGCCGGAAGAGTCCCTGGAGAGTTGCGCAGGTCAGAGCCCGGGGGGATTGATCTGGTCGGCCCCGGAGATGATCACGAACTCGACCCTTCGGTTCTGCGCCCATGCGGACTCGGTGCTCTGGGCCACGAGCGGCTGCTCTTCCCCGAAGGACGTGGTCTCGAAACGGTTGGCCTGCAGGCCGTTCTGGGTGAACCACTCGTACACGGCCTGGGCCCTGCGGCTGCCGAGCGCCTGGTTGTACTCGACGGATCCCCGCTCGTCGGTGTGACCCTCGAGACGCAGTCGCACGTTCGGGCTGCTGTTCAGGATGCTCAGCTTCTGTTGAAGTACCTGCTCGGAGTCCGGGCGGATGGCCGACTCGTCGAAGTCGAAGTGCACCCGCTGCTCGAGGATGGCTCGAGCGTCAGCCATGGCGCGCTCCCGCTCGGCCGCGAGCCGAGCCGCTTCCTCCGCCGCGCGCACCGAGTCCTCCCAAGCCCTCAGCGAATCGAGGTCCGGTCCGGCTTCCTCAGCCTCTTCCACGGGCGCCGGGGGCGGAGGGGAGTCCCGCCGGCATGCGGCCAGCGTGAGGCCGGCCAGCACCACGGAAACCACGAGAAGGCGACGATACATCATCAGTGCTCCTGAAAAATGGGTTGAGATTCCGGATCCGGTATCACTCGACCATTCGGATGAACGCGGGCCCCTGCCTAAGCGGCGACAAAGGCGATCCGAACCCTAAGATATATCTTGAATGCGAGGGGCACGCAATGCTCCACCAGCATTTTCTATAGTGAGCTCGATAGTGCTTCGCATCCCTGTTCTGGTCAAGCTCTGGACGACTCGGCCCGACCGCCTCTAGCGAAGAAGCTCAGGGTGCGAGCGAAGGCGACCATGCCGGGACGTTCGGGCGGATCCCCGAGACCAAGGTCCGGGTGTTCCCGGACACCGCGTCCGTAATGAAGAGCCCCCAACCCCAGGAGCGCGAGCCGACGTATACGATGTGCCTGCCGTCGGGTGCCCAGCTCGGATCCTCATTGCTCCCGTCAAAGGTGACCTGTACGACGCGGTTCCGGCGGTCCAGCTCCGACACGAGGATCTGGTGCCGCCCCCGCTGCTCGACCCGGCCGTGGTATGCGATTCGGTCACCGATCGGAGACCAGTCCGGTGAGGTGTAGTACCCGGGTCGTTCGTACATGTAGGGAGAGAGCACCTGGGCACTGCCCGCGCCGTTGTAAGACATCAGGTAGATCTGTGGAGCGCCGACGCCCAACCGGTTGGAGTTGAAGGCGAGCCGGGATCCGTCGGGACTGAACGCCGGTGAGATGTCCTCCCAGCGACCCTCCGTCAGGGTCTGGAAACAGCAGTCCTGCGCCAGGTTGTAGGAGAAGATGCCGCTGCGGCCTCCTCCGACCACGGCGAAGGCCAGGGTCTCTCCGTCGGGATGATAGGCGGGCGTGATGTAGTCTCCCGTACGAGGCGCCGGCACGGCGTTCTCAATTCCGGTATCGAGCTCGAGCTCGTAGACCCGAGGCAGCCCCGTGCGGTAGGAGACGTAGGCCACTCGTCGTCCGTCCGGCGACCAGGTCGGTGAGAGGGAGATGTTCTGGTGATTCGTCAGCCGGCGAAGGTTCTCCCCGTCGCTGTCCACCACCCACAAGTCCTGGGTTCCGTCCTCCATTCGCCGTGAGAATACGATCCGGGTGGCCGCAATGCCCGGTTCTCCGGAGACCCACTCCACCACCGCGTCGGAGGCCGCATGCACCGACATCCGGAACTCCGGGGTGTCGGGGTCGGCCAGAGGAAAGCGCTCTTCTCGTGCCAACTCCCTGTAGACCACGTCGTGCAGCTCCAGCACCAGGACCCGCGTCGACCCGACACCCTCGACGCTGCCTGTGAGAAGCCAGGTGGCTCCCAGCTCGTCCCACAGGGCGTAGTCCACCTCCTCCCGCACGAGCGCGTCGGGAAGCTCGTCCATGACCTGGAATCGATTGGAGTAGCGGAGGTTCCTGCCCACGATGCTTTCCGCCCTCGCTGCCGTAGCCTCCGCACCCAGTCGTCCGGTGAATGGTTGAATGGCGATATCAGGGAGGACCCGGGTCTCATAGGTCAATCCGAGACTGACCCCCGGGAATCGCTCCTCCACGTCCTGGGCCTGCACGACCGCCGGTAGTGCGGACGCAAGCAGGAGCACGACGATCGCAGCCGGCGCCTCACGGACGAATCGGAGAGATCGAACTCGCAGTCGGACACTCATCTGTTGGGCTCCGCAGAGATCCGTCCCGATGGCCTAGCCTGCGGGACGAAAGGTGAACTGGATCGGCAACACGTCAAACGGCAAGTCGTCCGGCAGGGGTCCCAGCCGTCCCTGACCCGCGCACTCCACGGCGCCCATCGCCTCTATGTCGAAGGACGCGCTTCCCGAACGTTGATGGACCCGGATGCTGGACCCCGAGATTCGTCCGTCCCTCGCAATCTCGAATCGAAGCACGGTCGTCAGGTTCCCCCCGCCGGTCCAGCGAAAGCAGCGGTCGATCTCCCGCACGATCTGAAGATAGTACTGGGGGAAGTCTCGCTGCAGGCCCTCCATTCGCACCGCCATCTCCTGCGTGGTCGCCGTCTCCACGACGTCCTCCGGAGGGGTCTCCGCGACCTCTCGCTGCGGAGCTGGCTCCGCGGGTGGCGGGTCCGGCTCTGGCTCCGGCTCGGGTTCCGGCTCGGGCTCGGGCTCGGGCTCCGGTTCCGGCTCCGGGGGCGGAGGCTCAGGCTCTGGCTCGGGCTCGGGCTCCGGATCCGGTTGAGGGGGTGTGGGAGGGGGAGGCGTCTCGACGACGGTTTCCTCCGGTGCAGCGATCTCCTCGGTGGGCTCCAGATCCGCCATCGTCACGATCTCCATCTCATACGAGATGTACTCGATCGGATCGCTCGCGGAGCGGTGCCCCCACCAGGCCACGAAAACCGCCACGAGGTGGACGGCACAGGATGCGAGCACCGGTCCACGTCCCGGACGCCGGGTGTTGATCTCGCCCCATCGATGAAATGCCCGATCCTTCTCCGACACTCTACCTAACCCCCGGGAATTCGTAGCGGCTTCGCCTCACGAACGTACTGTCTTACACGGGATTCCCCTGCAGGATCGCCCGGAGCCTCGGGACTGCGCCCCGCCAGCGGCCGCAGTCGTACGGGTGCCTCCGGCCTCCCGGGTGGGGGGGGTCAGGGGGTTTCATCCGGCTCGGCGATCAGTCTCCAGGGGATTCCGTCCTCCTGGGTCACCCGTGCGATCGTGGCCATCACGGGAAGCACCCTCCCATACATGGCCGCCGAGTCGCCCCGGATGTAGACCGCCGACGGTCCGGCCGCCTGGTAGATCTGGGGGAAGGCCGCGCGGAATTCCTCCACCGTCACCGGAGTTTCCCCGATCACGACCATACCGTCGTCCATCACAGTGACGATGAATGGATCGTCCTGCGCCGTGACCGGCTGAACCTGCGCCCTGGGGAGCTGGACCTCGACCCCTCCCTGGAGGATCGGGGCCGTGATGATGAAGATCACGAGCAGGGTGAAGGCGACGTCGATGAGCGAGGTGATGTTGATCTCGGCCTGGACCGAGAGATCACCCCGCTGGGACCTGCCCCGTCCTCCTCTGCGGGTCAAACCCGACCCTCCCTCGCGAGGGTTCCGATGAACTCGGAGGCGAAACCTTCGAGCTCGCCCAGAACGAGGTTCAATCGTCCGACGAAGTAGTTGTAGCCGATCACCGCGGGAATCGCGACCGCCAGGCCAAATACAGTGGTCACCAGGGCTTCCGCGACTCCTGGAGCGACAGCACCGATGTTCGTCGACCCGGTCGCAACGATCCCGAGGAACGCGTTCATGATCCCGATGACCGTCCCGAGCAAGCCCAGAAGGGGTGAGATGGTTCCGATTACGGCCAACCAGGTGAGCCCGACTGCGAGCTCGTCTCGCTCTTCGGCCTCCTCCTTCTCCATCACCATCCTGAGCACCTCGAGCTGAGTCAATGTGAGCCCTTCCCCGGCGGGAGCGCCTTCCCGGAGCGCACCGGGACGCAGCTCACTGAAGAAGTTCACTCCTTGCCGGAATACCCGTCCGTACGGCGAGTCAGGGAGAGCCAGGATTGACTTGTAGGCATCCTCCATCCTCTGAGAGCGCTCCATTGCCTCGAGGAAGCGGTCCCCGTCCCGCTCCACGGCGCGAAACTGCTTCCATTTCCAGAAGATCAGCACCCAGGAGGCAAGCGAGAAAGACAGCAAGACGAGGAGGATGATCTGCGTGGGGAGCGTGCCTCCCCAGATCAGATCCCACGCCGTTTCGGGGACTTGTCTACCGACCTGAAGGAGGAGGAAGCTCATGGTCCGCCTTCCGTCGGCTCGAGTGGGCCCCCGGAGGTGTTGGCTTCGACCCACTTGAACGTCGTCCGCAACCCGTCCTCGAGGGACGTGCGAGGCAGCCAGCCCCGCGAACGCAAGCGCTCTGCGTTCAGCGCGCTGTGACGAAGCTCCCCCCTGCGGGGGGCGGCCCGTTCCCGGCCCGGTGCGTGTCCGGACACGGACTCCATGACGTCAGCTAATCGGTTCACGCTCGTTCCAACCTCCGTTCCCACATTGAACGCATAGTCGTCAAGGTCCCCTTCGTCGAGGAGGGGCATCTCGCAAGCTAACAAGTTCGCGGCGGCGACATCACCGACGTAGACATAGTCTCTGGTTTGCTCCCCGTCACCGAAGACGACAAGGGGTTCGCGGGCGAGGAGGCGCGTGGCGAAGATCGCGACAACGCCGGCCTCCCCGTGCGGATCCTGGCGCGGACCGTAGACGTTTCCGTAGCGAAGCGCCACGTACTCCAGCCCATGCACCCGTCGGTAGTAATTGAGGTAGAATTCGCCCGCGAGCTTGGACACTCCATAGGGGGAGAGCGGCAACTTGGGGGCCGTTTCCCGGGTGGGGCGCTCCTCCGCTTCGCCGTAGACCACCCCTCCCGAGGAGATGTACACCACTCTTTTAACGCCGGTCACCTTGGCCGCTTCGAGGACATTGAGGAGCCCCAGAACGTTGATGCGCGCATCCCGCTCCGGATCTCGAACCGAGAGACGAACGTCGATCTGGGCGGCATGATGGCTCACCAGGTCGAATCCCACGTCTCTGCAGAGATCCAGGACGTCCGGGTCCTCGATCGAAGCCTCCAGGAATACGGCCCCTTCCGGAACGTTCTCCCGCCGTCCGGTGGAGAGGTCGTCGAGCACCCATACCCGGTCCCCGCCGCGGAGATGGGCGTCCGCAACGTGACTCCCGATGAACCCGGCCCCACCGGTCACGAGGATTCGCCTGGCCTGCTCCGTTCTCACCGCGGCACTCAATCTCCCGCCCTCTGATTCCCCTCGATCTCGTCCGCTCGAAACACCTCGGCCCGGGAATCCTCGGACCTGAACAGTGGAGGTGGGGGCCCGTCGCTCTCCTCCAGGCCGTACAGGAAGCGAACCGCATCCACCAACTCGGCCCCGCCCCCGCGGGCCATGCCCTTGCGGAGCCGAACCGTGGGCTGGTGGAGGAGCTTGTTCACCAGTCGCCGGGAAAACTCCCGAACCCGCTCACGGTCTTCCTCCGTCAGATGGGACATGCCCTGGAGGAGCCGGTCCAACTCATGGTCTCGATGCCGCCTCGCCTCTTTCCGCATTCGCCGAATGACCGGGACCAGGGCCAGGGACGAGTACCACACCCTGAACTCCTCCGAGTGGCTCTCGATGATCCCCGCCGCTTTCGGGAGCGCCTGCTCACGAATCTGTACGTGATCGTCCACGATCTTTCGCAGGTCGTCCACATTGTAGAGGAAGACCTCCGGTTCGTCCCCGACCGCGGGATCCACGTCGCGCGGGATCGCAATGTCGATGATGAGGAGCGGATGGGGGCGAGGCTTGTCGAACGAATCCCGCACGATGCTCCGGGTCAGGACCGGGTGCGGAGCCGCGGTCGAGGAGAGCACGATGTCGACGCTCCGGAGCGCCTCGGAAATCTGCTCGAAGGGGATCGCGTGGCCGCGGTGCTTCCTGGCCAGCTCCACCGCCCGCTCGTGCGTTCGATTGGCGACCACGATCCCCCGTATCCCTTCGCGGGCGAGAGCTTCGACGATCAGCTCACCCGTCACCCCCGCTCCCAGAATCAGAATTCTCTTGCCCTGGAGGGAACCGAAGATCTTCCGTGCCAGCTCGACGGCCACCGAAGCCACCGACGCCGACCCCTCTCCGATCGGGGTCTCGGCTCTCACGCGCCCTCCTACGGAAAGCGCCATCTGAAAGAGCCGATTCAGGACCGGCCCGGCCATCGGAGGGTCCACGGGAAGGGTGGCCGCTCTCTCATAGGCCTCCTTCACCTGGCCCTGGATCTCGGCTTCCCCCGTGACCATGGAATCGAGACCCGTGGACACGTGGAAGAGATGACGTACCGCGGCCTCGCCGGAGATCTGGAAGAGGTACTGCCGAACCGCATCTTCGGAGAAACCGGCCTTCCGCGAGAGCACTCGCTCGACCACCGACCGCGATCGTTCCGCGTGCGACGGGAAAAGGTAGATCTCAGTGCGATTGCAGGTGGAAAGGAGGACCTCTTCCTGGATCCCCTCCTCCCTCCGGATGGAGAGGAGGGCCTGAGAGGCCTCGGACGCTCCGAAGGCCAGGCGCTCCCTTACCTCCACTGGAGCCGTGTCGTGGCTCACGCCCACCACGGAAAGCGGCATGATCAAGCGGACCTCCCCCTCTCTCCCCGGCCGCCGTCGGCACCGACTCGAATCCCGAACCTCACAGGAACAGCCCCTCCCCGCCGGAGGTGATCCGGAGCGCAAGGTACAAACCAACCACCACCGCGAACCCCACGACTGCGGCGAGGGCGCTGCGGTACTCCGTCCTACCCCTCCCCCTGCGGGCGCCGAAGATGCCCAGGAAGACGAGCCAACTCACGACGGCCCACACGACCTTTGGATCGGATATCTCGAGCGAGCCCCGGTGTTGGACAGTCCACGCCCACCCGACCACCAGGGCAAGTGAAAGGGACGTGAAGCCCAACCAGATCCCGATCCGCCCTACCCGTTCCAGGGTCGCGAGTGACGGAACGAAGAAGAAGATCCTGCCCAAGCGCTTCTCCTTCAGCTCATGGTGCTGGATGAGATAAAGGCTGCCGGCGGCGAACGCGAGGGCCAACCCCTGGAGCCCGAGGAAGGCGAGGCCGACGTGGAGCACGAAGCCGGCCCCCTGGAAGTCCAACGATGCCGCGGCGGGCTCGATGCCCACGGCCAGCGCCGCACCCTGCATCAACACGATGACCGGGAGGAGCGCGATCGCAACTCTCGCCACTTCCCTCATGGGCAACATCACGGCGAGCGCCACTCCCCCGACGAAGGCCAACGAGGAGAGCGCTGCTCCCGGGCCGACGAGGGGAAGCTCCCCATGGGTCAACCAGAACTCTCCGAGGGCCAGCGCGTGGAGCAGGACAGCGGCCGCCGAGAGCACCGATGCGAGCAGGGCACCCGTCCCCCGGGCCCCCCTGAAGAGCAGGATCACCCAAAGAACGAAGGCGCAGAAGTAGAGCAGAAAAGCGGCGAAATGAATCACGGAGCTCGGCGGGTGGCACCGGCGGCTCGCGTAGCGGCGCGAGACCGCCCGATCTCGATCACGGCATCTTCCGGTGGAGCATGAGCCTCAGTCCCGGCCGGATCGAAGCAGGGGCACCGACCTGGGCAAGCCGCACGGTTGCCGTCGCTTCGCTGATACCCACGACCTGGAAGCTCCCCACCACCCGCCCCTCCCAGCCAGGCCCCTCTCCGACGAAGGCAAAGAACTCGTCGCCAACCGCCAACCCGTCGGCCCGCCCGCGGTCGATGAAGGCGAAGTCACCGGGGAGGTGCAGCTCCTTTTCCTCCTGGAACGTGAGCAGGCGGGCCTCGATCCCGAGGTCGGACTCTGCAGGATGTACGCCTGGGAGAATGGGGAAGGTCCGCACCCGCCCCACAAGCTGCCCGACCTGCACCCGGTCGTACTCCTGGATCACTTGCCCCACCACATCACCGTCCGGGTTCGTGCGTATGATCCGGACACGCCCGGTAGGCGCCACGATCTCGCCCACCCCCTCCACCTCCCTGTCGATGCGGTAGAGCAGGAGGTCCTCCCCGACGCCCGGGCGACTGTCTCCCACAAGTCGGATGCGGACCTCGTCGTAGGGGTGGACGGTGTCCCGATCCAATCGCACACCCTGGTCAGCGGCGAAGCCGATCACCTCGCCCAGCCGCTCCCTCCGCTCCACCTCCGGGGCGGAAATCCAGCCCGCCGCCCGGAATACCGCCCCGGGAACCGCAGTGACCTCCGCTGCCGGCTGGATGAGCACCTCGAGCCGGAGCGCTTCCGGGTCCCGCTCCTCGAAGAAGACGGTGCGCGACCCGATCGGTACATCCGGAACGCCAAGGGGTTCGAAGGGCTCGTACCGGATGAGCTCCCTGCGTGCACGGTAGTCGAGCACGTCGTCTCCCTGCTCCGCCTCCCCGCGGAGCTGCGGGACCTCCTGCGCGGCCGAAGCGGAAGGGACGGCCGAGGCCAGCAGGAGCGCCAAGGCGATCAAGATTGCGCCCGGCTTGCGAACCATGACGGCTCCTGTCTGGAATGGGAAACGAACGAGTTGAAGCCTGAAGAGGCGCCGCGCCGCAAGGGGGTTTCGAGACGCTCTGGTGAAGATACTGGGGCCACGGAAGAGGGTCAACGTCGCAAAGACATATGTTTCTGGGACGGCGATCGCCGGAGAACCCGCAGCCGACAGCGAAAAAGTGCCGATGACGTCGGAACCGATCCGGCCGGGCTGTGTACGAACCGACCGTCGACCGGCACATGGAGGACGGAGTCGAGGAGAGTGGGCGGCCGAGCCGCCGATGTGGCACAGCCTCGAGTCGGAACGACGGACCCCACTGGCGAACGGTCTTCAATCCAAATCTCTGGAAACGACAACGGACGCGGGACGTGCCCGGGCGCACTCGTGTGTCCTCGCAATAAGGAGAGTATGTACCATGGCGAAGGTTCAGCGGAGCATTCGGATTCCCGAGGATCTGGACCGAAAGATCGAATTGGAGGCGGAGCGGAGGGGTCGCTCGGGCTGGTCCGAGCAGGTGATAGAGCTGCTCGACGAGTCACTCCGTATGCGGCAGTGTCCAGGCATCATCTTCGTGGACGGTCCGGCTGGTCGCCGGGCGATGCTTGCGGGCACGGGGCTGGACGTCTGGGAGGTCATCGCGGGGTGGAAGGATGTCGATGAGGACTGGGACGGTCTCCAGGGGGCCTTCCCGGAGGTGCCGGACACCAAGCTGAGAGCCGCCCTGCACTACTACGAGCTCTTCCCGACGGAGATCGATGAGCGGCTTGCGCGCGAACGGGGCTCCACTCCGGAGTGGGTGAAGCAGAGCCTCCCGTTCAGCCATCCGCATGAGCTGAGGGTCTGACGTGGGGGGCCCGGAGCTTGTCCTCGACGAGACCGTTGCGGCGGGAACCGCGGAGGCGGCACGGGATCTCGGGCTCGAGGTCAAGAGCGTGCACGAGTTGGGAATCGCGGGTGCCGACGATGGATGGCAATTGGTGGAGGCCGCGCGACGAGGGGCAGCCTTCGTCACCTACAACCGAGCCGACTATATCGATCTCACGCGCAGATTCTTCCACGAACACCGCGAGCACGCGGGAATTCTGATCGTACCCGGCTCCTTTCGCCGTTCCGAGCCGGTCGCGCTCGCCCGGGCCCTTGAGGAGTGGGCCCGCACGATCACGGAACGACTCGGCAACGGCAAACCCCTCCCTCCCTACACGATCGAGTTCCTCCCCGAACGCCCTGCGGCGTGAATGCGCCTCGTCCTCAAGACGCTTGCCCTATGATCGCCTGGCGAACTCCCGCGCCCAGTACGAAATCAGGATGTCGGCGCCCGCCCGGTGGATCGAGATGAGGGCTTCCTCCATCGCGGCCTCGTCCAGCCACCCTCTCTCCACGGCCGCCATGATGGCGGAGTATTCGCCCGACACGTGGTATGCCGCCACCGGTGCCGAGGTCTCCTCCTTCACTCGACGGATGACGTCGAGGTAGGCCAGGGCCGGTTTCACCATCACGATATCCGCTCCTTCCGCCAGGTCCGACCGGACTTCCAGGAGCGCCTCCTCCGCGTTGGCCGGATCCATCTGGTAGCCTCGCCGGTCGCCCGTTGCCGGTGCCGAGTCGGCAGCATCCCGGAATGGGCCGTAGAAGGCGGAAGCATACTTCGCGGCATAGCTCATGATGGGGAGCTGAGGATACCCGGCCTCGTCCAGGGCATGACGAATCGCTCCGATCCTGCCGTCCATCATATCCGATGGTGCAACGAGATCCGCTCCGGCCCGAGCATGGCTGACGGCGGTCCGGGCGAGCAGCTCCAGGGTCGGGTCGTTGGACACCTCGCCTGCCTCGAGGACTCCGCAGTGGCCGTGCGAGGTGTACTCACAGAGGCAGACGTCCGTGACCACGAGGAGGTCCGGCAACTCCGCCTTCAGCGCGCGCAGCGCCGACTGGACGACACCGTCGCCTGCCCAGGCCTCGCTTCCCCGTTCGTCCTTTTCCCGCGGCAATCCGAAGAGGAGGACCCCTCCGACTCCGAACTCGTGTGCCTCACGGGCATCCGCCACGATCCCATCCACCGACGTCCGTGATACGCCGGGCATGGAGGTCACAGGCAGGCGCACACCCTCTCCCGGCTCCACGAAGAGGGGCAGGAGGAGTCGATCGGGGGAGAGACGGGTCTCCCGCACGAGGGCACGCAGAGGCTTCGAACCCCTGAGCCTGCGTCCCCGATAGGTTGGAAATCGAGTCATCGCTCCACCGGAAGATCGTATCTGAGCACGCGTGCGTCCTCGCGCGGGTTCTGGTAGTAGGCAGCTCTCACTCCGACCTCCTGGAATCCCTTTCCCCGATAGAGTCGAAGCGCCACTCGGTTCGACTCGCGCACCTCCAGGAAGATTCTCCGGACTCCGACGGCCCGGCACTCCTCAATCAAGCGGTCCACGAGGACCCCGGCCACCCCCCGGCCCCGCTCCTCCGGAGCGACCGCGAGGTTTGCGAGCTCTGCTTCGTCCAGGGCGTACCACAGGACCGCATGCCCGATGACCCCGTCCTCCGACTCCGCCACGAGGAATCGGACTCGATCTCTCTGGAAGAGGGTGCGAAAGGCCGAGACGCTCCAGGGGGCAGAAAAAGAGGCCTCCTCGATCTCTGACACGGCCGGAAGGTCCCGCGGGCGCGCGGCGCGCACCTTCACCCCGAGCCGCTCCACCGCATCGAAGGCCTTCGCGCCGAAGTCCCCCTGAGGTACTCAGGCTGCCAACGCGCTCCTACCCGCATGTCGTCTCTCCCGGAGCTCATCGCATGTACCCGGAGGAGACCCTCGGCGAGCGGAACTCCCGCGGGAGGAGAAAGGCACTCGTGCTCCGCCGCCTCGAAGACGGCACGGTGGCGAAGGACCGCGTCGCCGCAGAAGACGACGTCCTCTGGCAGCGCCCCCTCCAACACCTCCCCGATCGTCGCGGCGTGCGGATCCACCAGGGTCTCCATCCCCTCCTCGGACATACGGTAACACGCACCATACACTCGGTCTGCCCGGGCGTCGAAGAGAACGTACCGAGGTCGCCCCTCTACCGATCCGGCATTGGGCTCGGTTGAAGACCCGGCGGAAGACTCGAGGGACTCGGGAAGCTCCGCCCCATAGGAGGCCGCGGCGGCGGCCAGTGATGAACATGGCCAGAGGGGGATTCCAAGCGAGGCGCAGAGGCCCCGAGCCGTTGCCGCAGCGATGCGCACTCCGGTGAAGGAGCCTGGTCCACGCCCCGCGACGATACCGGTGATCCGGCTGCGGGCCACGTCCGCCTCTTCGAGCACCTCGGCGATCATCGGCACGAGGTGCGAGGCGTGCTCCCCGGCCTCCAGGAGAACCGCCCTTGCCAGGATCGTTCCTTCCCGGGAGACCGCCACCGATCCCACCGGAGTGGAGGTGTCGAACGCCAGCAGCACCTCCGACGAGCTCACGAGTTCTGCTCCAGGGTGACCGGAAAGCCCGGAAGATGGGGAGGCGTGCCGACTCGATGTACCTTGACCATCCTCCGCTGCGAGCCAGGCTCGAGACCGGAGAGATGAATGTCCCAGCGGTCCTCCGGAAGGTGGTCGCCCGCCCGTTCCGGCCATTCGACCAGAACGATCTCCGGGCCGTGCCCGAGCTCCTCCCAACCCAGCTCGAAGAGTTCGTCCGGATCCCGGAGACGGTAGAGATCCAGATGCACCACCTCCAGGCCATCGCGAGCCGGGTAGCGGAAGAGCAGGTTGAAGGTCGGTGAGGGGATTGCGCCCTCCACCCCCGCGCCTCTCGCCACCGCTCGCGCCAGGACCGACTTCCCGGCCCCGAGCTGCCCGCGGATTCCGAGGAAGACCGGTGTGCCTACCTCGCGGCCGATGCGCCGGCCCCACCGTACGACCTCGCCTTCCGTGAGAATCATGAGATCTTCGCCTTCAGCTCCATGAGCTCGTCACGGAGGATTGCCGCCTTTTCGAACTCCATGGCGGCCGCGGCCTCGGCCATCTCCAACTCCAGCACCTTCACGAGCTCCTCGACGTTCATCTCTTCCAGATAGGACCCGGACCGCTCGGCGACCTTCGCGGCCGGTACTGCCCTGGCATCGGCCACCCGGGTCGAGAACTCGATCTGCTCGACGCTCTTGCGAATCGTCTCGGGCGTGATTCCGTGCTCCTCGTTGAAGGCCGTCTGGATCTCCCGCCGCCGTTCGGTCTCGTCGATACACTGGCGCATCGACCGGGTCACCCGATCCGCGTAGAGAATCGCCTGACCTCCCACGTTTCTGGCCGCCCGTCCAATGGTCTGGATCAGAGATCGGGCATCGCGCAGAAATCCCTCCTTGTCGGCGTCGAGGATGGCCACGAGCGACACCTCCGGAAGGTCCAGGCCCTCTCGAAGGAGATTGATGCCGACGAGGACGTCGAAATAGCCGAGCCGCAGCCCCCGCAGGATCTCCATCCGTTCGATCGTATCGATGTCGGAGTGCATGTACCGCACCCGGACGCCGACCTCCTCGAGGTACTCCGAGAGGTCTTCAGCCATCCTCTTCGTAAGAGTGGTCACCAGGACCCTCTCCCCCCTCTTCTCCCGGCCCCGGATCTCGGTCAGGAGATCGTCCACCTGACCCTTCACGGGCCGCACGACCACCTCGGGGTCCACCAGCCCGGTGGGACGGATGATCTGCTCGACGACGACACCTCCGGAAAGCTGGAGCTCCCGATCCCCCGGCGTAGCAGAGACGAAGACCGCCTGGTGCAGCGTCTCCTCCCACTCTTCGTACTTCAGCGGGCGATTGTCCAGAGCGGATGGAAGGCGAAAGCCGTGCTCCACCAGAGTGGTCTTTCGCGAGAGGTCCCCCCGGTACATTCCATTGATCTGGGGCAGCGTCTGGTGCGACTCGTCGACGATCATCAGGAAGTCGTCGGGAAAATAGTCGAGGAGACAGGCGGGACGGTCGCCGGCCTCTCTCCCAGCCATGTACCTGGCGTAGTTCTCGATACCGGGACACACCCCGATCTCCAACATCATCTCGATGTCGAAGTTGGTGCGGGATTCCAGCCGCTGGGCTTCCAGCAGCCGCCCATGACGCTGGAAATGCTTGACCTGCTCGTCGAGCTCCTCGCGGATGAGCGGAACCGCGGCCTCGATGGTTCGCCGATGGGTGACGTAGTGGGAGGCAGGATAGATCGCGGTTCGGTCGAGTGACGTGATCACCTCGCCGGTCAGCGGATCGAAGCGGGTGATCCGCTCCACCTCGTCTCCCCAGAACTCGATCCGGATCGCCTGCTCCTCATAGGCCGGAAGGACCTCCACGGTGTCCCCCCGGACCCGGAAGGTGCCCCGTTCGAACTCGACGTCGTTCCTCCGGTACTGGATGCCGACGAGGCCGCGGAGGAGGTCGTCGCGACCGAGCTCCTCCGCGGTGCGGACCTCGAGCATCAGCGCACGGTAATCCTGCGGGTTTCCGAGGCCGTAAATGCACGACACGGAGGCCACGACGATCACGTCCTCGCGCTCGAAAAGAGAGGACGTCGCACGGAGCCGAAGCCGGTCGATGTCCTCGTTGATCGCGGAGTCCTTCTCGATGTAGGTATCCGTAGCGGGGACGTAGGCCTCGGGCTGGTAATAGTCGTAGTACGAGACGAAGTACTCCACGGCGTTCCGGGGCAGGAGTTGCTTCAGTTCCCCGTAGAGCTGAGCCGCGAGGGTCTTGTTGTGGGACATCACCAAGGCCGGCCGACCGTGGTCCGCGATCACGTGAGCCATCGTCAGCGTCTTGCCGGTCCCGGTGGCCCCGAGCAGAGTCTGGAACCGATCCCCCCGGGCGAGGCCCTGGGCGAGCTCCTCGATGGCCTTGGGCTGGTCGCCCCTGGGCTCGTAGGGAGCCTCGATCTTGAAGTCAGGCATGGCAGGCGGGATAATACCGGCGAATCGGAGATGTGTGCCCGCGGGCGCTTCTCTTGCGGGGAACGGCGCTTGCCTCTCCCCTTTTCCACTCCTACGGTAGATTGAGAGGTGAATCGAGTTTCACCCGTCCTCCCTCGACCGCGTTCTCCGCGCGAGGTGCACGCATGATAACCGTCCCCGCATCCCCGAACCCGCCCCGGCCACGTCCGAACTCCGCGACGTGCCGGCGGACCTTCGCCTGGTCGCTCGTCGCCCTGGCGCTCGTGGCGTTCCCGGGAGCTCCGGGTCCCGCTGGGATGGGCGCCGTCCTGGAGGGACAGGTCCGAGCGCCGGCCGTGGGGTCCTCCGAGGCCGGGTTCCTCCTCCGTCAGTTGGACGGGGAGAAGCGGGTCCTCATGATCGGAGCCCATCCGGACGACGAAGACACGAGCTTCCTTGCAGCGCTCGCGCGCGGGGAAGGAGCGAGGACCGCGTACCTGTCGCTCAGCCGGGGAGAGGGGGGCCAGAACCTGATCGGCTCGGAGCTCGGGGAAGCTCTCGGAATCGTCCGGACCGGAGAATTGGTCTCGGCCAGGTCCCTTGACGGAGCCGAGCAGTACTTCACCCGCGCATTCGACTTCGGCTTCTCCAAGACCGCTGACGAGACCTTCGGCCATTGGCCTCGGGAGGAGCTTCTGCGGGACGTGGTCCGGGTCATCCGGACCTTTAGGCCCCACGTGGTCGTCTCGATCTTCCAGGGCGGACCGATGGACGGGCACGGGCAGCACCAGGCATCCGGAATCGTCTCCATCGAGGCCTTCGACATGGCCGGAGACCCGGAACGATTTCCGGAGCAGCTCACGGAAGGGCTGGAGCCCTGGGAACCCATGAAGCTGTTCCGGCTCACGCGGCGGGATCCGGCGGAAGCCACCGTCACCCTCGAGACCGGAGCGCTCGATCCCCTCCTCGGGAGGTCCTTCTTTCAGGTCGCGATGGAGAGTCGCAGCCGCCACAGCTCACAGGACATGGGAGCTCCCCAGCTCCCGGGGCCACGACAGTCCGGCGCTCGACTCCTTCACAGCCGCGTCGAGCTCCCCGAAGACGAACCGCACGGGCTCTTCGCCGGCATCGACACCTCACTGGTTCAGATCGCACGCGCCGCGGTCCCGACGGATGGGGGTGCCCTGGTCCGGGCGATAGAAGCGTATCGAGACGGGATCCGGGAGGCCAGGCATCAACTCCTCGCGGGCGATCCGGACCGGGTGACGCCCCTCCTGCTCTCCTCGCTGGAGAGCCTCGGCGAAGCCCGGGACTCCGCGGTCGCGGCTCCCGAAGGCCCCGCTCGCACGGAGCTCCTCGCAGTCCTCGAGGCGCGTCGTGAGACGGCGACGCGTGCGGTGCTTGCAACGGCCGGAATCGTGACCGACGTCCGAGTGGAGCGGGACCGGGTGGTCCCGGGCGAGGAGGTGGAGGTCGAGCTGCTTGTCTGGAATGGGGGCGGGAGAAGCGTTGCGGTGACCGAAGCCGGGTTGGTCCTCCCGGACGGATGGACCATCCGGAACGGGAGCGAGAGCGTCGCCGGCGGCGGCTCGTCCGGAGGCTCGGTGAATCCCTCTCTGTCCGCACCGGTGGACGTCGCACCGGGCACACAGAGCCGCTGGACATTCCTCGTCGGTGTCCCGGAAGGCCAGGACTCGAGCCGACTCTACTACCTCTCCGAAGAGCGCGACGGGAGCCTCTACCGCTGGCCGATGGATTCCGACGTCCTCGGCTTCCCCGGAGACTCCCCGCTCCTGACCGGTCGGTTCGGTCTTCGAGTCGCGGACTCGGTCGGGCTACAGTTCGAGCGACCGGGAAGCCACGTCGGGGTGGACGGCGCGCTGGGGGAATTTCGCGTTCCCTTCTACGTGGTTCCCGCGGTCTCGGTCGAGCTGGACCGCAGCGTCATGGCATGGCCCCTGGAGTCCGGGGAGGCCCGGATGGTGAACGTGCAGGTCACGAACCACTCCGGGGACCCCATCGATGCCCGCCTGAGCCTCCGCGGCCCGGACGGGTGGAGGGTGGAACCGGCTGAGCGCGAGCTCGTCCTTCCACCCGGAGGAGGGGAATCGTCAGCTGCCTTCCGGATCGAGCCCCGCGGAGCTGCCGCCGCCGGGCGGGCTCTCTTTCGGGCCACGGTGCACGTTGGAGACCGGGCATACGTTGAAGGCCTGACGCTGGTGGACTACCCCCACATCGACGCGGCTCCGTACTATATGCCCTCGGAGCTCGAGGTGTCCCACTTCCCTGTGACGGTGAGCCCGGAACTCCGCGTGGGCTACATCATGGGATCCGGTGACGGGGGCATGCAGGCCCTGCGAGACCTGGGAGTCGCCGTCGAGTCACTGGGACCGGAGGAGGTTCGGAGCGGCGATCTGGACCGCTTCGACACGATCGTCCTCGGTATCCGCACCTACGAGACGCGGCCCGACGTCGTGTCTTCAAACCAACGACTGCTCGACTTCGTCCAGCGCGGCGGCACACTCGTCGTCCAGTACCACCGCTACGAGTACTCGGACGGGGGGCTCGCCCCCTATCCGATCCGGATCCGGCGTCCTCACGACCGGGTGACCGACCCCGACGCGGCCGTGACCTTCCTGAACCCGGAACATCCGGTCCTCAACGTCCCGAACCCGATGTCGGAAGAAGACTTCGTCGGATGGAACCAGGAACGCGGCCTCTATTTCCTGAACGAATGGGATTCCGCCTTCACCCCACTTCTCGAGATGGCGGATCCCGACGAGGACCCGAATCGCGGTTCGCTGGTCGTGGCCCCTCTCGGCGAGGGGGCCTACGTCTACACGGGTCTCGCATTCTTCCGGCAGTTTCCCCAGGGCGTCCCGGGGGCCTACAGGCTCTTCGCCAATCTGATCTCCATCCGTGGGGAGGAGCTTTGAGAATCGCGACTCTGCTTCTCGTCATCGCGTTTGCGGCGTGCGGGCCTTCGGCCGAGAATACCCTCGTCGTCTATACTCCTCATGGCCGCGACCTCCTCAACCACTTTGGCGAGCGCTTCGAGGAGCTCTATCCCGAAAGCCGGGTCCAGTGGTTGGACATGGGATCCCAGGAGGTCCTCGACCGGCTCCGTTCCGAGCGCGCCAATCCGCAGGCCGATGTGTGGTGGGGTGCCCCCTCGGACATGTTCATCCAGGGAGCCGAGGAAGGGCTCCTCGAACCCTACCGACCCGCCTGGGCCGATGCGCTGCCTCCGGAGGGCCGCGGAGAGGGCGACCACTGGTTCGCCACCTACCTCACCCCGGAAGTCATCGCATACAACTCGGCCGCTGTGACCGAGGAGGAGGCGCCTCGCGACTGGGACGAGGTCCTGGACGAACGCTGGTACGACGAGGTCCTGATCCGGGAGCCTCTCGCCTCCGGAACGATGCGAACGATCTTCTCGGCCATCATCTACCGGGAATCGGAGGGCACGGGAGATCCCACAGCCGGATACGAGTGGCTCCTGCGCCTGGACGCCCAGACCAAGGAGTACGTCCTCAACCCGACGCTCCTCTACCAGAAGCTCGCCCGCCAGGAAGGCCTGGTGACGCTCTGGGCCATGCCGGACATTCAGCTTCTGCAAGCCACCACGGACTATCCGATCGACTATGTGATTCCGGAAGGGGGCACACCCGTGGTCGTCGATGGAGTCGCGGTAGTGCGGGGCGGACCCAATCCTGAGCTCGCCCGGGCATTCGTGGAGTTCGCCGGGAGCGAGGAGGCCTTGATGGACGCTGCGGAGCACTTCTTTCGCATCCCGGCCCGCACCGATCTCGACCTGGAGTCACTCCCCGCCTGGCTCCAGGAGGCGCTTCCGCAGATCCGGCCCATGGATCTCGACCACGAGTTGGTCCGGGATCGGACCCCCGAATGGATGAGCTACTGGGACGCGAACATCCGTAGGCGGGGGCGGGCCGCGCAGTGATCCTCGAGGTCGCCGGAGCCACGCGCCGATTCGGTGATGTCGTGGCGGTGGATCGACTCGACCTCGGACTCAGACGAGGGGAGTTCGTCACCCTCCTCGGCCCGTCGGGATGCGGAAAGACCACCGCGCTCCGGCTGATCGCGGGGTTCGAGACCCCCGACGCGGGCAGGATCCGTTTCGAGGACACGGATGTCACCGCCTGGTCCCCCCAGCGCAGGGGATTCGGGATGGTCTTTCAGAACTACGCCCTCTTCCCCCACCTGAACGTGTTCGAGAACGTCGCCTTCGGCCTCCGCAGCCGGAAGCGTCCGGCCGAGGAGATCCGTTCGCGCGTCCGTGAGGCGCTTGAACGCGTGGATCTGGACGGCTACCAGGAGAGAGCTGTGCAGGCGCTCTCCGGGGGTCAGCAGCAGAGGGTCGCGCTCGCCCGAGCTCTCGCGATCGAACCGGCTCTTCTGCTCCTCGACGAGCCGCTCTCCAATCTGGACCAGGCCCTCCGGGTGCGCACCCGAGCCGAGCTTCGCGCGCTGGTCAAGGAACTCGAGATCACCGCCCTCTTCGTGACCCACGACCAGGAAGAGGCCTTCGACCTGTCCGACCGGGTCGCGGTAATGCGGGACGGGAGGATCCGACAGATCGGCACGCCGCGGGAGCTGTACGAAAACCCGGTGGAGAGGTTCGTCGCGGCCTTCATGGGACGGGTGAACGTATTCCCGGTGCGGGTGCCCACGGGAAGAGCCGGGGAGAGTCCGGCATCGCGGGGCCGCGAACCCCGGGTGGAGCTCAGCAACGGACTCCGGTGGACCCTCCCGGGCGACCAGATGGACGCGTACGAGCGGCTGGAGCCGGGACGCGGCGGCGTTCTCCTGGTGCGCCCCGAAGACCTGGCCTTCCGGGACGACTCGGATCGCGCCCTGTCCGGGATGGTGCGGGATCGTCGCTTTCGTGGCGCCCTGACCCTCTACCAGGTGGAGGTGGAAGGATTGGACGTGGATGGTGGATCCGGACGGGTGGAGATCGCCAGCGCCTCATTGGGGCCGTCCGCGGGGACGCGCGTACGGATCGGACCCCGTCCCGGTGCCCGTCTCCACCTGTTTCCTTCGGACGAGCCCGGACGGTGAGCAGGGCCTGGCTCGTCGGGGGCGTTTTCGCGCTCCTCGTATGGCTCGTGCTCTATCCGCACCTCTTCGTTCTCGGCGACTCGGTCTGGATCGACGGCGCCCTCTCGCTGGACGGATACCGGAGGTTCTTCACCACCCCCGCCGAGCTCGAGGCCCTCTGGGGGAGTGTGTGGATCAGCGTGGGAAGCGTGATCCTCTCGGCGCTCATGGGCATTCCCCTCGCGTTTCTGTTCACCCGCTTCGATTTCCCGGGCCGCACGATCTTCGGAGCGCTGGCGGCGCTCCCCGTGCTCCTTCCGCCCCTGGTCGGGGTGATCGCCTTCATGTTCCTCTACGGCGAGAGCGGGATATTCACTCGCTCCGCGCAAGCCGCTCTCGGCCTGGAACGTCCCCCGTGGAGGTTGGTGGGGGGCTGGGCGATCCTCCTCGTCCACGCCTACTCCATGTACGTCTACTTCTACCTCTTCACGGCCGCGGGCCTGGCGAGACTCGACGCCTCGGCGGCCGAAGCGGCGGAGTCGCTGGGGGCCGGCCGGTGGCGCACCCTCACCCGGGTCACCCTCCCGATGCTCGCCCCGTCCTTCCTGGCGGCGTCCCTCCTGGTCTTCATGACCTCCATGGCGTCGTTCTCCGCCCCCTACATCTTCGGAGGCGGCTTTCGCGTCCTGACCACGCAGATCTTCGCGAGCAAGGTCAGCGGTCAGGTCACCATGGCCATGGTCGAGACCGTGGTCCTGGCCACCGTGTCCCTCCTCTTCCTGTGGATCCTGAGCCGTTTCCAGCGAGGGAGGGAGTTCGCGGCAGTGGGCAAGGGAGTCGCGGCCGCTCGAACCGAGATCCGCTCGACATGGGCGAGAGTCCTGATCCCAGTGGTGGGCATCGGCGCGGTCCTGGTCCTCCTGCTCCCCCACCTGACGCTCGTCCTCGTCTCCTTCGTCCCCGAAGGAGCGTGGACCATTCAGATCCTGCCGACTCGTTACGACCTGGACAACTATCGCGGCCTATTCTCGAATCCGCAGCTCTGGGTGCCCATCTGGAACTCGCTCCAGATGGCGACCATCGCGACCGCGGCAAATCTGGTCTTCTGCTTCCTCATTGCCTACCTCCTGGTGCGAGGCCGCTTCCGTGGGAAAGGGGCGCTCCTGACGCTCACGATGCTGCCCTGGGCCCTTCCGGGCACAGTCATCGCCGTGGCCCTGGCCGTGACCTTCTCGGCCAACCAGCCCTGGTTCGGGCGTTGGGTGCTTGTGGGGTCCTTCTGGATCCTTCCGCTGGCCTACTTCATCCGGAACATCCCCCTGGTCGCTCAAGCCGCGATCGCGTCCTTCCGGCAGTACGATCCCGTGCTCGAGGAGGCCTCGCAGTCGCTGGGCGCGGGCTGGACCGAGACCATGAGACGCGTGGCCGTTCCGCTCGTCCTTCCCGGCCTCGCGGTGGGCGGGCTGCTGGCCTGGGTCGCGGCCCTCGGCGAGTTCGTCTCCTCGATCCTCCTCTACACGCATCGGTCCAGACCGATCTCGATCGAGATCCTCTCTCAGCTTCGCGCCTTCGACTTCGGAGCCGCAGCGGCGCTCGGCGTGGTGCTCGCCGCCCTCATGACCCTCGCCTTCGCCCTGGGGGGACGGTTCGTGCGCGGGGGAGTGGCCACCGGTCCGCCGCGAGGCTAGAAGTCCGTTCCCGCGATCGCCATGGCGCCACGGAGTCCGACCCGGGTGTCGAGAATCACCCGAACCGGGATCCGCGCGACCAGCTCCGAGAGGGGACCCTTGTCCTTGAAGGCCCGGACGAATCCCCCGGAGCGTAACCGGTCCGTGATGGCCGGGGCGATCCCGCCGGCCAGATACACGCCTCCCGCCGCGCGCACGGTGAGCGCGACATTGCCGGCCTGCGCCCCATACGCGGACACGAAGAGATCGAGCGCCGACTCACAGATCGAGTCTGAGCCCGCGAGCGCCCGCTCAACGATCACCTTGGGTGGATCCCCCTCCTCGATCGCCCTCCGGGTTGCGTCATTCTCACGGCCCGGGTCCCGCGCGAGGAAGTACCGGTAGAGATTGACGAGCCCTCTCCCCGAGACCACGTCCTCACACGAGACACGCGAATGCGTCTCCCACAGGTGCTCCAGAAGCCCCAGCTCCGTCGGGGTGCGCGGCGCAAACTCCGCGTGACCGCCCTCCGAAGGATGCACCTCGTAGCGAACACCATTCCAGACGAGAAAACCTTGCCCGAGCCCGGTTCCCGCCCCGATCAGGGCGATAGGTGGATGGTCCTCGGGAGGAGAGGCTGACCCGGCATGCACTTCGAAGAGATCGTCCCGGGAGAGGGTGGGAAGCGCGTAGCCGATCACCTGGAAATCGTTCAGCACCCGGACGTCCGACACCTCGACCTCGCGAACGATCTCCTCCTCGTCGACGAGCCAGCCCCGGTTCGGCAGGCGGCCTTTTCCCCCGGAGACCGGCCCGGCCACCCCCAGGACTGCTCGCTCCGGAGGACGCCCGGACGGGGAGGCGCCGGCCAGGAATTCCTTCAGCACGGGGACGAGCCCCTCGTACTCCTGGCTGGGAAAGTGACGCTCTTCGAGGACCGACCACCCCCGACCCGTCCGTACCCGTTCGACCAGTGCCAGCCTGGCGTTCGTGCCCCCGATATCTCCAACCAGGACCCTCATGTCGCCCCGCACCCAACGAGCCCCACTGACGGAGACGCGCGTCCGGCCGGATCAAACCGGCGGCGCATCCCTATTCGAGCTCCACCAGGTCGGAGCTGCCGAAGGATTCCCTGCGCTCCACCGAGAGCACCCCCTTCACCCTCGAGATCCCCTTCATGACCTTCTTCAGGTGGTTGAGGTTGCGGACCTCGACCACGAATTCCCCGAGCATCCCCACATCAAGTGCCCGGATGTCGGCGTGTTGGATGTTGGTGCCCGTCTCGGCGATCTCGCGCGCGATGTCGGAGAGGAGGCCCCGGCGGTCCGTACCCCGAGTGTACAGCTTCACGAAGAATCGATCCCCGTCCTCGGCCGACCACTCGATCTCGACTCGCCTCTCCGGATCCTTTGAGAGATTGAGGACGTTCGGGCAGTCCTTGCGGTGGATCGACACCCCTCGTCCCGCCGTGATGTAACCGATGACGTCATCCCCCGGCACCGGTTGGCAGCACTGGGAGTAACGGACCATCAAGTTGTCGAGCCCCTGGATCTTCACTCCCGGCTCCGACCTGCGGAGCTTGTCCGCGATACGGCGGAGGGGGGAGGGTGTAGGCGCCTTGGGCTCCTCCCCCTCCTCCTGGGGGAAGAGCTCGCGGAGCACCGCCGAGGGACCGAGGTCCCCGCGGCCGAGGGCGGCCAGAACATCGTCCCAATCGTCGAGCTCGAGCGCCCGTGCGGCCTCATCCAGTCGCTCCTGCACCGGGAGCGCCACCCGGCGCTTCCGCACCTCCCGTTCCAGGAACTCACGCCCCAGCTTCACCGACTGCTCGCGCTCCTGCTGGCGGATCCAGTGGCGGATTCGCTGACGGGCGCGAGAGGTCTTCACAAAGGCGAGCCAGTCGCGCGACGGCGTCTGCTTCTGGGAGGTGAGGATCTCTACGGTGTCCCCATTCTTCAACTCCCGCGAGAGGGGAGCGATCCGCCCATTCACCTTGGCTCCGGCGCAGTGCTCCCCGATCTCCGTATGCACCGCGAAGGCGAAGTCGATCGACGTGGCCCCGACCGGAAGCTGCTTCACTTCGCCCTTCGGCGTGAAGACGAAGATCTCACCGAGGAAGAGGTCCATCTTGAGGAATTCCATGAACTCCTCGGGTTCCGACGCCTCCTGCTGCCATTCCAGCACCTGCCGGAACCACGAGAGCGCTTCGTCCACCTCGTCCGACTTGCTCTCCCCGTCCTTGTAGCGCCAATGGGCGGCGATGCCGTACTCCGCCGTGCGATGCATCTCCTGGGTGCGTATCTGGATCTCGTAGCGACGTCCCCCCGGACCGAAGACCGTGGTATGTATCGAACGGTACATGTTCGACTTTGGGGTCGCGATGTAATCGTGGAAGCGTTCCTGAATGGGCGTCCACCGGGAGTGGATCAGGCCCAGCGCGGCATAGCAGTTCTGAACCGTGTCCGTGATCACGCGGACCGCCATGAGATCGTAGATCTCCTCGTACGGCTTCCCCCGCTTCTGGATCTTCCTGTGGATTGACCAGAGGTGCTTCGGCCGACCCATCGCCTCGGCGGGGATTCCAGCAGACTCGAGCAGCTCCTGGAGGGGGCGTTGGAGCTCCAGGATCTGTCGTTCCCTCTCCTTGCGGCGGGCCTGCACGAGGCCGCGCAACTCCTCGTAGTCTTTCGGCTCCAGGAACTTGAAGCAGAGATCTTCCAGCTCCCATTTCACCTGCGCCATGCCCAGACGGTGCGCCAATGGCGCGTAGATCTCCCGGGTCTCGAGGGCGATCCGCTGCTGCTTGTCCCGGGGGAGGTACTCGAGAGTCCTCATGTTGTGGAGGCGATCGGCCAGCTTGATCAGGATCACACGGGCGTCCTCGGCCATGGAAAGCAGCAGCTTCCGGTAGTTCTCGGCCTGACGCTCGGTGTGGGAGCGGAATCGCACCTTCCCGATTTTGGTGACTCCATCCACGATCGCCGCCACTTCCGAACCGAAGCTCTCCTCGACGTCGGCGAGCGAGTACTGCGTGTCTTCGACCACGTCGTGAATGAGGCCGGCGATCAGGGAGGCGGAGTCGAGCCGAAACTGCGCCAGGATGATCGCAACTTCCACGGAGTGGCTGACGAAGCCCTCGCCCGAGGCCCGCTTCTGCCCCCGGTGCGCCTCCTCGGCCATCTGGTAGGCCCGACGGATCCGCTCGACGTCGAGACGGTCCGCATAACCCTCCAGAACCCGGGCCAGCTCCCGAGGTAGTCCGGAGATGGTCGGCGTGGGGGACGTGGTCGTTTCAGCGGGCAAGCTCATGGCAGTCAATCTAATCCGCGATCCCGAAGCGAAACAATCAGGCGGGTCCTCGAACCAGCGGTCGACCCAGGGGAAGTTTCGGGGCCCGGCGAGCCCCAGGACTCAGAATGCTACACCTGAATCCCGAGCGGGCTCCGACGGAGGCATGGCCGACTCCCATCCTTCCTCTCCGACGACGACGTGGTCCAGGACCCTGATCCCGATCGCGCGGCCGGCCTCGAGCAATTGACGCGTCACCGCCCGGTCCTCCGCCGAGGGAGAGGGATCGCCGGAGGGATGATTGTGCACGAGGATCACCGAGGCGGCGTTCTCGAGAATAGCGGGCCGAAACACCTCCCGGGGATGAATCAGGGAGGCGTCCAGGATCCCGCGGGTCACCGTCACGTCCCGAAGGACGCGGTGCTGGGTGTTCAGCAGGAGAGCGTGAAACTCCTCCTGCGACAGGTGACGGAGCCGCGGTGCCATGAGTCGATGCACGTCGGAGGGTCCGCGGATGCGGGGGCGGTCCGGAAGCTTCTCCTCGCGAACCCTGCAACCGAGCTCCACGGCCGCGAGAATCCGGGCCGAGATCGCACGCCCCACGCCCGGAATCGCCTCCAGATCCGCGGGGGAGGCAGTCAGGAGAAAGCGGAGTCGGCCGGCGGACGTGTCCAGGAGCCGGTCCGCCAGGGCCAGCACCGGTCGTCCAGTCCCGCCGGAACCGATCACGAGCGCGAGGAGCTCTCGGGTGGAGAGGGCACGGGCGCCCAGAGTCCTGAGCCGCTCCCGAGGTCGCTGGGCTGGAGGAAGGTCCATCTCGTCACCGCCGGAAGTCGAGTCCAGGTTCGCGGGTGCATAGGTGCTTCACAGGATAGGATGTCCCGATCAGCGGCCTATCAGCGTACGATCTTCGGGCTCCGGTGGGACTCCCGGGCGCCGCCGCCGCCGCGGTGCGAACCAACCGTCTGCCGGGGGGTTTAATCCTTGTCTAGAGGGTTCGGTTCGAAGAGGGTCCGGCCACACGGGCGACCCGTCCCGGGTGCGAGCGGACCCCTCCGGGCGAGAGGCTGTTCCCGATTTCCGGAGTGATCCTCCATTGCGGTTCCCCCTGGTCCACTTCTGGGCGGTGCTACCGCTGCTCCTCCTCCTCGGCGCACTCCCGGCGTCCGCGGCGGACCCCGACGACGCGTCGATGTCCGCCTTCCGAATCGCGCTCCTCGGCGGGGCAGCCGGTGTGGGGAGTTCTTCCCCGCACTACTTTGGCGGTCCGGAGGTCGGGATCCTGGCATCCAGGTTTGGTGGACTGGGAATGTTGCAGTGGGGAGGGAGTCGAGCCTTCACCTCTCTTCTCACCGGCGCCGGACCCGCCATCGACCTTCCGGTCCCCACCCGTGTCAGCGCGGTCGGCTTCGTGGGCCCGGGACTGTACGGCGAATCGGTCCCCACGGGTGCGCGCAGGTGGGCCCTGGTTCCCCTGGGCGGGCTGTCGATTCGGATTCCGATCGGGCCGGTCTCCGCCGCCGCCGCACTCACGATCTGGCGAGGTGGCTTCTCCGGCCCCGACTTCGAAGAGCGAATCCGGGTGTCGGGCGCCAGGGTTTCGTTCGGCGTGGGTTGGAGGCCGTAGCCGATGTCGACCGGCACCCACACGGCACCCGCTTCGGCACTCCGCCCCCTACTCGCAGGAATCTGGACTGCGCTGGCCGGTCTCCTGGCATCGTGTGGGGAGGGAGAGTCCGTTTTCTTCCCGGAGGCCACCTCTCTCGAGAGGGTTTCGGAGGAGGTCCAGCAAGGAAAGGTCGCAGAACGCGTCGCGGATTCTCCCGCCGTGCGCGCCCGCGACATCCGGGGAAATCCCGTCGCCGGAGTGCCGGTATACTTCGAGCTTCCCCTGGGAGAGGGCTCCCTCGACCGCAACGTCGTAGTCACCAATGATCGAGGCATCGCCCGCGTCGGGGAGTGGATTCTCGGCGAGCGTCGACGGTTGAACATCGTCGTCGCCCGGCTCCGGGAGGAGCCACTTCCCGACGACCCGGATCCGATCGAGTTTCGAGTCTTTCCGACTTCGGCAGAACCCTCCTACATCCAACCGGGACTGGGAGGCTCGCTCCTGGAGGCCCGGGTGGGCGAGCCTCTCCCTTTCGACTTCACCATCCGGGTACGGGACCGCTTCGGGAATCCCGTGCCCCAGATCCCCGTGGAATTCGAGGTGACGAGCGGAGGGGGCACGCTCGAGGTGACGGAAGGGGTCACGAACTTCGGCGGGATGGTCTCTGCGGGCCGATGGCGGCTCGGCCTGGACCTGGGCCCGCAGACCGTCGAGGTCCGCGCGGAAGGGATTCCTCCGGACACGATCGAGGCCACCGCACTCGCGGCCGCACCGGAGAGCCAGGATCTCGTCAGGGTCCCATCGCCAGAGGCGGAGGCCGGGGCGGTCCTGGACACTCCGATCATCGTCGAAGTCAAGGACGTACATGGCAATCCCGTCGGGCAGGCGAGCGTGCGGGTCGAGGTTCGTCAGGGCGACGGGCGTGTGGTGCCCGAAGAGGGGACCACGAACGAGCAGGGTCGATTCGAAGTCACGCTCTGGGAGCTGGGATCCCGTCCAGGCAAGCAGACCCTCGAACTGAGAGTTTCGGGTCTCGAGCCCGCCGAGATCGAGGTGATGACCTTTTCCGGGCCACCGCATCGATTCCGCCTCGTGGAGGGACACGGTCAGGCCGCGCTTCCCGGACAACCTCTGCCCCACCCGCCCAGGGTTCGCCTGGTGGATCGGTTCGACAACCCCCTCCCGGATCAGCCGGTCACCTTCCACGTCATCGAAGGGGGGGGTGAGCTGGAAGGAGCCGGGACGGTCACCGACTCCGATGGAGTGGCGGCGGCCTCGTCCTGGCGGGTGGGTCAGGAGCCCGGACCGAATGCGGTGGAAGCCCGTTCTGCCGCCGAAGAAGGGTCGGATCGAGACCCCGTGCCTCCCTTCCGATTCGAGGCCGAAGCGGTCGGACAGGAGGTCCTCGAGGCGGTCCCGGCCGCAGGCGAGGACCAGGAGTTCGCCGCGGGGTTTCCCCTGCCCGACCCGCCCGCGGTCCGGGTAACGGATCCTCGCGGAGACCCCGTTGGCGGAGTGCCTGTGATCTTCGAGGTGCTGTCCGGAGGGGGCGAGGTGTCCCCACTGGAAACCTCGACGGACGAGGACGGGATCGCCCGGGTCCAGGCGTGGAGGACGGGTCCGGATCCCGGTGAGAACCTGCTGCTCGCGCGGCCGCGGGGGGCACAGGCGGTCACCTTCCGGGCAGAAGGGATTCCCTTCTTCCTCCTCGACGTCGGTGCGGTCCGCATGAACCAGGGAAACCAGACACCGTCGGGATCCGTCCAGCTGTTGGACCGTCGCGCCGGCGTCCTCAGGGTCTTTCCGCAGGCCACTGAGGAGAACGCGTTGAACCCCGCCGCACGGATCCGACTCCTTCACGGAGGCAGTACGGTCCTCGACACCATCGTGGAGCGGAGCTCCGTCGGGGTCCCGACGGAATTGAACCCCGGAAACGTCACCAGCTCGTTCAATCTCCCGGTCCCGGCGGATCTCGTCCGGCCCGGACTGGGCATCCGGGTCGAGCTCGACCCCTACGGAGACGTCGAAGGCATTCCCGACCGGGACCTCCTGGTCTTTCCCGGGCCCGGGGCGACCCACTCCCTCCAGGTGAGGCCCACCGCGACGTTCCGAGCGACCTTCGTCCCGGTCACCAGCACGGAGCTCGGCACGACGGGGCGGATCGCCTCATCGAATCTGCACCAGTACCTGGACACCACCGTGCAACTCCTCCCAATCGGCCCGGCCGACTGGAGCATCCGTGCTCCCTACACTTCGTCCGCCGGCCCGCTGTCCGGTGCCGATGCCCTCACCGGTTGGAGCGAATTGATCCAGGAGCTGCAGGCTCTGAGGATGGTCGAGGCTCCGTCCCGCTACTACCACGGGATCGTGCAGACCAGCGGGGGAGCGAGTCCGGCCGGGCTCGCCTATCGGCCTCCCACCCCCGCGAGCGAGCTGCGCACGGCCCTCAGCCACGATCAGCTACCGGGCGCCTCTCGCACGATCGCGCACGAGTTCGGACACAACTTCGGCCGACGACACGCACCATGCGGCACCACCGTGGGCATCGACACGGACTACCCCTATCCAAACGCGCAAATCGGCAGCCTGGGCTTCGACCCTCGAACGGGCGAGGCGAAGGCGGCCACGGTACACCGCGACATCATGAGCTACTGCAGTCCCACCTGGATAAGCGACTACACGTACCACCGGATGCTCGAGTGGCGGGAAGCGGCTTCCCGAAGCGGACCCGCCCTGGTGTCGGCCGCTGCGAGCGAGGGCATCCTGATCTGGGGAGGCTGGAGTCAGGACGGTGCGGAGCTGAATCCCGTCTTCGACGTCGTGGCTCCCCCCTCGCCCCTTCCCTCCGGGGGAAGCGAGTGGTCCATGGACGGGGAAACGCCGCTCGACCAGGCGGAAGTGGTGGGGCTCGACGCGGAGGGACGGGTGCTCTTCAGCCGACCCGTGGAAGGGGGAGGGCTCGGTCACGGCGTCCACGAGAGCGTCCGTCATTTCGCCGCGGTCGTTGTCCTGGGCGAACAGGAACGCGAGGCGCTTCGGTCCGTGATCCTCTCCACCCCCTTCGGTGAGACCCGTCGGGATGTCCCCTCGTCCGGGAGGGCCGGGGGACCAGCGCCCGTTCCCGGTGAGCTTCCCGGCCCCGCGCTCTCGGCGACACCCACCTCGGCGGATCGGGTGGTGGTGGAGTGGGACGCCGAAAGCTACCCGATCGCGCTCATCCGTGATCCGGACGACGGAACGATCCTCTCCTTCGCCAGACACGGGCGCATCGAAGTCGCCGCACCCTCCTCAGGACGGATCGAGGTACAGCTCGGAGAAGGCGTCCGGGTCAGGCGGGAAGAGCTGAGACTTCGCTGACCGAGCGTTCCGGACGCCGCGGGGTGACTGCGGAACTGCTCGTGGTGCGAGACCGGGCAGGAGCCGAGCTCGGCATCGTCACGCCACCCGCCCGCAACACTTCTTGTACTTCTTTCCGCTCCCACAGGTGCAGGGATCGTTCCGCCCAGGCTCGTCCGCCACGGTGATGGGCTCCTTGGGCTTCTCCTCCCCACGATTGGTCTGGAGCTGCGAGGGATCCGCCCCCTCCGGTTGAGCTCGAGCGGCCGCGGCCACACCGACCGGATCCAACCTCGCCCCTCCCCTCTGGGGTCCGCGCCCCGCTGCGGCGGCCGCCACCCCAGTATCCCGTCCCTCCTCGGGGCCCGTGTACTGCAGGCGCTGCGGCTGGCCGGGTCGCTGCGGCTGGCGCTCCCCGAGCTGCGCGCGGAAGAGGAGGCTGGAAAGCGTCTTCCTGATGTCCTGCATCAGGTCGACGAACATGTTGTAGGACTCCTTCTTGTACTCGATCAGCGGGTCCTTCTGTCCCCAGCCGCGGAAGGAGATCGACGCCTTCAGGGAGTCCAGATCGTAGAGGTGGTCCTTCCACTTGTCGTCCAATACGGAGAGGAGGAGCCAGCTCAGGAGCCGACCCGAATGCTCTCCGAAGTCCTCGAGCTTGCGCTCGAACTGCGCGCGGGCGGCGGGAAGCACGACGTCCATGACCTCTTCCGCCTCCACGAAATCCGCTTCGTCGGCCTCGGAATCGGGCAGCTCGTCGACATGAATGAAGAAGTCCATGAGAAGACGACGCCGAAGGCCGTAGAGGTCCCACGACTCGTAGTGCTCGATCTCGGGCGTGTACTCATGGACGAGCTCGGTCACCGCCGTCTCGACCATCTCCCAGATCTCTCCCTTCAGGTCCTCTCCACCTTCGAGCGCGAAGAGGCGCAGGTCGTATATCACCTCCCGCTGCTGATTCATCACGTCGTCGTAGTCGAGGAGCTTCTTGCGGGCTTCAAAATTGTTCCCCTCAACACGCTTCTGCGCTCGCTCAATCGACTTCGTCACGAGCCCGTGCGTGATCACCTCCCCGTCCTCCGCCCCCCACTTCTCCATCGCATTCGCGATCCGCTCGGACCCGAAGAGGCGCATCAAATCGTCCTCGAGCGAAAGGAAGAACTGGCTCGCCCCGGGATCTCCCTGACGCCCGGCCCGTCCTCGGAGCTGGAGGTCGATCCGTCGGGACTCGTGCCTCTCGGATCCGAGAATGTGCAATCCTCCGCACTCGATCAGGTAGTCGTCGGGCTGCTGGGTCAGGTCGGACCAGAGGTTCGGGTCGATCGAAGCCAGCTCCTCCAGCTCCAGTCCGCGCTCCTTGGCCCAGCCCACGGTCCGCGGATCGGTTACGCCTTCCCCGAGCTTGATGTCCGTGCCGCGCCCTGCCATGTTTGTGGCGATCGTCACGGCTCCCGGACGTCCCGCCTCCGCCACGATATCGGCTTCCCTCTTGTGCTGCTTCGCGTTCAGCACGTTGTGCGTGATTCCCCGGCGCTTCAGCATCCGCGCGAGCGTCTCGGACACCTCCACATTGGTCGTCCCGACCAGAACGGGAAGCTCCATCTTGTTGAGACGCTCGACTTCGTCCATGAGGGCGTTGTACTTCTCGCGCTTCGTCTTGAAGATCAGGTCGTTGCGATCGTCGCGGACCACCGGGCGGTTGGTGGGGATGACGAGGACGTCGAGGTTGTAGATCTGGTGGAACTCGTTCTCCTCCGTCTCCGCCGTGCCCGTCATTCCGGACAGCTTCTCGTACATCCGGAAGTAGTTCTGGATGGTGACGGTCGCGAGGGTCTGCGTCTCCCCCTTGATCTCGACGCCTTCCTTGGCCTCGACGGCTTGGTGGAGACCGTCGCTCCAGCGCCGGCCCGCCATCTGGCGGCCCGTGAACTCGTCGACGATCACCACCTGGCCATCCTCGCCGATGATGTATTGCTCGTCCCGCTGGAAGAGAGCGAACGCCTTCAGAAGCTGGTGGATGACGTGCATCCGTTCGCTCTTTTGCGCGTACTCCGCCTCCAGCTCCTGAATCTGTTCGCGCCGCTCGTCTTCGCTCAGCTCCTCGTCGTCCTCGATCTCGCCGATGATCTCCGAGAGATCGGGAATCAGGAACGCATCCGGGTCGTCGGGACTCAGCTCATCGATACCACGATCCGACAGGTGTACGTTGTGCCCCTTCTCGTCCATTGCGAAGAGCAGGCTCTCGTCGAGCTCGTGCAGCCGCTTCTCTCTCATGAGGTCGGCTTCCGCCTTCTGCACCAGCTTCTGGATCGAAGGGTCGTCGGCGAACAGCTTGAGGAGCCTCTTGTGCCTAGGAGTGCCGCGCTTCACCGCCAGGAGCTTCACCCCGGCGTTCCATTCGTCTCCGTCCTCGAGTAGCTCTTCGGCTTCCCCGATCAGGGTCGAGGCGATCTCGAGCTGCTTCTTGTAGAGGCGGGCCACCATCGGCTGGTGCTGTTTGTAGCCGGTCTGGGTATCCCGTGAGACGGGTCCGGAGATGATCAGGGGCGTGCGCGCCTCATCGATGAGGACCGAGTCCACCTCGTCGATGATCGCGAAGAAATGACCCTGCTGCACCCGCCGGTCCAGCGAGTGGACCATGTTGTCGCGCAGGTAGTCGAACCCGTACTCGTTGTTGGTCCCGTAGGTGATATCGGCGCGGTACGCCGCCCGGCGCTCCTCGGACCCCGGCTCGTACCGATCGATTACCCCTACCTCGAGGCCCAGGTAGTTGTAGATCGCGCTCATCCACTCCGCGTCCCGCTGAGCGAGATAGGAGTTCACGGTGACGAGATGGGCTCCCCGACCGGCCAGGGCGTTGAGATAAAGCGGCATGGTGGCGGCAAGGGTCTTCCCTTCGCCGGTGGCCATCTCCGCCGCGGTACCCCGGTGCAGGGAGACGGCGCCCACGATCTGTACGTCGTAGGGGACCATGTCCCACGTCAGCTTCTGTCCGGTGACGGTGAACTCGGTACCGAGGATCCTCCGACACGTCTCCTTCACGGCCGCGTACGCCTCCGGGAGGAGCTCGTCCAGGGCCCGATCCAGCTCGGAGTGCAGCCGTTCGTCGAGATCCTGGATCCTGAGCGTCAGAGATTCCCGTTCGGCCAGATCGGTGGACTGGGCCTTCTCGGCCCTCAGCTCCTCGATCTCCTCCTCGATCGGTCCGACCTGCTCGGCGATGTAGGTCCGGAACTCCTCGGTCTTGGCCTTCAGCTCCGCTTCGGTGAGCTCGGCGAACTCCTCGGCGATCTCGTTGATCTCGTCGACGAGCGGCTGAAGGTTGCGCACCTCCCGATCGTGCTGGGAGCCGATGATCTTCTTGACGAAGGCTTTGATACTCATGGATTGCGAAACCAACCGGGTCGGAGAGGCCCGAGCAGGGCCTCGAGGCCTCAGGGGAACTTCTCAGAATACAATTTCTCGCCTTCGATGATCCGCCGCACCGGATCCGGGACCAGGTAGCGGAGCGAACGCCTCTCTGCGGCCCTGCGCCGCAAGTCGGTGGAGGAAATATCGATGCGGGGCACGGCGATCTCGTGTACGCGAGCGGAAGAAAGGTCTGCGGCTCCGGCGTCCGGGGCGACGACGCGTGCGGCATCCCCCGCTCGACTCATGACGGCCAGCTCGGTCAACTCGACGATGTGTTCGGGTTCCTGCCAGCGGTCGAAGCTCGCCCATTGATCCGCGCCCATGAGGAGGAAGAGCCTCACATTCGTTTGCTCCGTCGTGAGCTGCCGGAGGGTATCGACCGTATAGGAGGGCGCCTCCCTTTCCAGCTCGACCCCCGTCGCCTCGAAGCGGGAATCCCCCGCGATCGCCTCCCGGAGCATCTCCAGCCGCAGCCTGTCCGGGGCCACCGGAGGATTGGGCTTGTGGGGAGAGCGCCGGGCGGGGACGAAGAGCATCTTGTGGAGGCGAAGCACCTCCAGCACCTCCTGGGCCGCCACGAAGTGGCCAGTGTGTGGAGGATCGAACGAGCCGCCGAAGACACCCAACCTGAGCTCGCCACCCGCCTCCGCGCTACTCCGGCCGGCGGCGCCTATGGCGACGGGCCCCCGTCGTCCGCCTCCGCCCCCACGACCCCTTCATCCCGGAGCTCACGTGCGGCGTCGGAGTCCGGAAACTCCGCGAGAATTCGCTGGGCCGCTTCGTCGGCTTCCTCCACCCAACCCAGCTCCCGATAGGAACGGTATAGCGCCAGGAGAGCCCGCGCGGCCCAGGGCGTCTCCCGATACTCGGAGATCATCCCCTCGAATACGAGGATCGCGGAGTTGTGGAGGTCCCTGCGCTGGTAGAACCGACCCTCCTCATAGCGACGCTGCCCGAGGATGTACACCATTTCCCGGCGGATCGAATCGGCTTGCTCGGACACCGTCAAGCCCTGGAAGTCCTGAGCCGTTTCCGCACACACGTCCGCCGCCCGCCTCGTGTACGTCTGGTCGCGCTGGGGGTGCGGCGCCGCCTGCGCGTAGGCTTCGCATATCCCCAAAGAGGCCTCGGGCGCCCGCCCGTGTGCCGGGTAGAGCTGGAGAAACCGCTCGAATTCCGCCGCGGCGGTAATGTGCTCGCCCCGTTCGATGTAGGCTCGGGCCACGTACATTCGTGCGTCGGGGCTACTTGGATGGCCGGCGAACTGCGAGCTCAGTCGGGAGAGAGCGTCGATTGCCTCCTCCCACTCTCCCGCTTCGAACGCCTCGACGCCGGCCTCCCAGAGCTGGTCGCCATCCATGCCCACGAAGCGCTCGTTCGAAGCGCAGGCGAAGAGGGTCAGCAGAAGGAGCAGGGGTAGCCACGCCCTCAGACTCCAGAGCCACCGTCTTCCGGAGCCGAGCCTTCGATTGAAACCTCTTTCCTCCATCTGCCCTTCCTTCCAGACCGCCCGTCGTCGGGGACGGGCCCCCTTCGTTCGCATGAACCAAGTGCGTGAAACTGTCGCGCCACGCGGCGCCGGAGGCAACCGGTTCACGGGCTCGGCCACCCCTTCAGCTCCGGAAAAACTGCCGGATGGCGTCCGCGACCCTCTCCATTCGTCCCTCTCCCAGGCCCGGAAACACCGGGAGGGAAAGCACCTCCTCACAGGCCCGCTCGACCGCGGGCAGGTCTCCGGCGCTCCCACTCAATTCCGCGAAGCAGGGCTGCATGTGGAGGGGAACGGGATAGTATACCCCACTCCCGATCCCCAGGTCGCCCAGGTGACCTCTCAACTCGTCTCTCCGCTCGGCCCGGATCGTGTACTGGTTGAAGACATGGAAATTCCCCTCCATCGTACGCGGGAGCACGATCTGGTCGATGTTCCGGAGTGCCTCGTCGTAAAAGGCGGCGTTGGCTCGCCGCTCCCGGGCCCATTCCTCGAGGTACGGCAGCTTCACGCGCAGGACCGCAGCCTGCAGCGCATCGAGACGGGAGTTCGTGCCCACCATCTCATGATGATACATCTGCCGGCCCCCGTGCACGCGCAGCTTGGCCACCCGCTCGGCCACCTCCGGGTCCGATGTGGAGACCAGCCCGCCATCCCCGAAGGCTCCCAGGTTCTTCGTCGGGAAGAAAGAGAACGCCCCGGCCCACCCCGCCGCACCAGCGAACACCCAGTCGTCCCCGGAGGTCGTCCGCTGGCGGGCTCCGATCGACTGTGCGGCGTCTTCGAGGACCACCGCGTCACGCTCGCCGGCGAGAGCTTCGAGCTCGGACATGGGAGCCATCTGGCCGAAGAGGTGCACCGGAATGACCGCTCTCGTCCGCTGCGTCCAGGCTTCCTCCACCGTCTCCCTCGTCACGTTGAACGTGACGGGATCGACGTCGCAGAACACCGGCTTCAAACCGGCATTCCACACGGCTCCTGCAGTGGCGAAAAAGGTGAAGGCGGGCACGATGACCTCGTCACCTGGAGCGAGATCGAGGGCACGGAGGGGGAGGAGGAGCGCATCGGTGCCGGAGGCGCAACCCACGGCGTGCGCGACTCCGAGATAATCCGCCACTTCGGATTCCAGCGCCTCCACTTCCGGACCGAGCACGAAGCCCTGCGAGCGGACCACCCGGGCAATTGCCGCGTCCACATCCTCCTGGATGGATTCGTACTGGGGGGTGAGGTCGAGAAGGGGTACGCTCATGAAGCCGTTCGAGTCGAGAAGGAGGCGAAGGAGTGTGAGCCCGGCCGCGAGCGCGCCGGGGATCGCAGATCAGGGGAAGAGGTCAGCAGGGGCCGTCCCCACTCCGACTGAACCGGATCTCATCCACGCGATTCCGGGCGGCCTCCATGAGGACTGCGCCGGCCAGGTCCTCTCTGAGGACCTGTTCGAAGGCGGCCACCGCTGCGGTGCACTCCCCACGCTCCGCCAGGATCTCCCCCATCTCGAACCACGCCTGGGCCAGACGGTTCCGGGGCTCCCCGAGCTCGATCGTGACCTCGTACAACCTGAGCGCCTCCTCCAGATCTTCGTCCTCTTCGTAGGCCTCTCGTGCCAACTCAAACGAGCAATTTCCCACATGCCATTCGACCTCGGAACGACGCGCCACGGAAACTTCCTCGAGGGCTTGCTCGAAGAAGAGAAGGGCTCTCTGGCAATCGCCCAGCTCCTCGTGGGAGAGCGCCATCTCGAAGAGCACCTCCGGATCGGTGCCGATCTCGCGGACGGCCTGCTGGTAGAAGGGAAGCGCCCGCCCGAACTGTCCGTTCCTCGCAAAGTACCGGGCCAAGGGAAGCGACACGCCGGTCAGGCTGACACCGGGCTTCAGCTCCATCGCAGCTTCGACGGCAGTCGCCGCGCCGACCCCGTCGCCCCGTTCGCTGGCCCGCTTGGCCACTCTCAGCAGATCGGCCGCCGCCATATCCGCGACCTCGGGATCCGCCTCGATCGCCTCCCTGTAGTGGTCCCTGGCCTCGTCGATCCGGCCCGACCACGCGTAAGCGTGGGCTGCCCTCACGAGCGCCCCGATCCCGCGGCTGCCCTGCCGGAGGGCCAGGCGGTATTCCGCGAGCGCCTCGGTGACATCTCCCCTCGCGAAGGCTTCGTCCCCCCGGAGGATAGCCGCTTCCTCCGAGCCCCCTGCGGTGCACCCGAAAGACACGACCACGAGGAGAAGAACACCCAGCAGCCGACCGCGGCTCCGGTCCGTCCAACTACGCATCGCTTTTCCCTCCAACCTCGATCTCCTCGATCTTCACCCCCGCCGACGCCAGGTAGGCCCTGGCCCGCCGATCCGCGGGATCGCTTTCAAGGCAGCGCCGCCAATGGGCCACGGCCTCGTCGGTGCGACCCATTCGACGCAGGACGGCGCCCAGCCGGATCCGGGCGGCGATGAACGAGGGTCGCTCCTCGAGGATGCGGTTCAACTCGGCCACCGCCTCGTCGAGCTCCCCGAGGACCGCGTGGACTCGCGCCAGCCGGTTGCGGATATCGACGAAGCTGGGGCGGAGATCTAGGGCCTTGCGGTACTCCGCAAGCGCAGAGCGCGGACGGTCGGCCTGCAGATAGAGGTCGCCGAGCTTGGCGTGCTCTTCAGCGATCCGATTTCCGAGGTCCGCCGGGAACCCCTCTCCCGGACGATCGTCCAGGTCCCTGGCCCGAGCGAAGGCCTCCCGAGCTTCGGCGTACCTGCCCAGGTCGTTGAGGACGAGAGCTCGATTGAGGTGGGCCTCAGCATACTCAGGGTTCACCTCGAGCGCACGGTCGAAATCTTCGAGCGCCCCTTCGTGGTCGCCGAGCATGGCACGGCAGAATCCGGCGCGATTCCGGATGTCCGGAAAGTCAGGATGCACCTTGAGGACCTCCCGGAAGCCCACCAGGGCCGCCGAGAACTCATCCCTTTCCCAGGCCGCTTCCGCGCGTGAGATGAGCTGCTTCACGCCCGGAGGTGAGCCCCTGGGCGCCAGCTCCCCGAGGTCCTCCCACCCCTCCATCGAACCTTCCATCATCAATGTGTTTTCAATCCTCCGCCTCAATAGGGATCTCGACATCACGCGCCGATAGGACGGCCTGACGACGTCGCGCGCCCATGGGACGCATGTAACCCCATGCGATGGCGTTGGATCCCAGTGTGTCTTCGATCCGCCTACACCAGAGAACGCGCACGCGCGTTTTTCCGTTCCACCTGCTCCCGGAAGTAGGGGACCACCCGCTCCAGACCCTCTCGGAGTCCCACCGTCGGCCTCCAGCGCAGGAGCTCTCCGGCGAGACGGATGTCCGGGCGCCGGACCTTGGGATCATCCTCGGGCAGCGGCCCATGCTCGACGGGGGAGCTGCTGCCGGTGATGTCCAGCACCGCTTCGGCGAGCTCACGAACGGTGAACTCGTCGGGATTGCCAAGGTTGACGGGACCCGGGTATCCGCAACCCAGGAGCCGCACCAACCCTTCGATCAGGTCGTCGACGTAGCAGAAAGAGCGCGTCTGGTCGCCGTCTCCGTAGAGGGACAGTGGCTCACCGCGAAGGGCCTGGATCACGAAGTTGGAGACGACCCTCCCGTCTCCCGGACGCATGCGCGGCCCGTACGTGTTGAAGATACGGGCGATCCGGACCGGAATCCCGTGGACTCGATGGTACGCCATCGCCATCGCCTCCGCGAACCTCTTCGCCTCGTCGTACACCCCGCGGGGCCCTACCGGATTCACGTTCCCCCAGTACCCCTCGTCCTGGGGGTGGATTTCCGGGTCCCCGTACACTTCGGAGGTGGAGGCAAGCAGGAAGCGTGCCCCCTTCTCCTTCGCCAGCCCGAGCATGTTGTGGGTCCCGAGGCTTCCGACCTTCAGCGTCTGGATCGGAAATTCCAGGTAGTCGATCGGGCTTGCCGCCGAGGCGAAGTGAAGGACCGCGTCGACGTCGCCGGAGAGGAAGAGGGGAGTCGAAACGTCGTGTTCCCGAAAGGTGAACCCGTCCGACTCCTGGAGGATGGCCACGTTGTCCCGGGTGCCGGTGATGAGGTTGTCGACCCCAACCACGTCGTGGCCATCGGCGAGCAGGCGTGCAGCAAGATGGGAGCCCAGGAAGCCGGCCGCGCCTGTCAGGACAATCCGCACGGGACGGCCCTCATGTGCGGATGCCAGACGCCATTCCAGCTGTTCCGGCTCAGGGGACCGCCCGCGTTCGGGATCGGCGGCGTCAGGTCGTTCGACCATATCGGTCCTCGATCCGGATCAGATCGTCCAACTCCGGAGTGCTTACCTCGAGGAGCACTGAGTCCTCGAGAGCTTCGATCCTGTGGATGTCGCCCGGATGGACGGTGATCGACCTGCCCACCGCCAGGGGAAACTCCCGACCATTCAGGTGGAAGTTCACGCGCCCCGACTGCAGGTACAAGGTCTCCTTCTTCACTTCGTGCTTCTGCAGCGAGAGGATGTGGCCCCGGCGTATTTCCAGGATCTTGCCGGCATACCGAGCGTCCTGCGCCCACCAGATCTCCCGACCCCAGGGCTTCGGAACGATCGTGGGCTCCAGGGACGGATCTCCCCCTTCCTCCGAGGAGGCTCCCCGGGTCATCGGAGATCCCGAAAGCGTGCTTGGAAAACGTTCTTCATTTGCGTCCGTGGTCCCACTCCACAGGTTCGATCGTTTGGCGGCTCGACTCCCGGCAACTTCTCCCCAGAGCCCGGCGCTGGCAACCGTAGACGGCCGCTGGCGCCATCCCGCCGGACCGAACACATTGCGACTCGTGGCTGGGAGCTCCCTGGTCCATCTCCCGCGCACGGGTCATATCCGTCATTCCCCGCTCCCGGGCAATCGCCATCTCCAGGAGGAGACACAATGCTGCAGGAGTTCAAGGAATTCGCCGTCAAGGGGAACGTCCTGGACATGGCCGTAGGCATCATCATCGGCGCCGCTTTCGGAACGGTCGTGCAGTCCCTGGTCAACGACGTGATCATGCCGCCCATCGGTCTTCTCCTGGGCGGAGTGGACTTCGCGGAGATCGCGATCCCAGTGGGAACCGGTCCCGAAGGGGAGGCGGTCACGATTGGAATCGGTCTCTTCATCAATGCCCTGGTGAGCTTCTTGATCGTGGCGTTCGCGGTCTTTCTGATCGTCAGGAGCTTCAACCGCCTCAAGCGTAGGGAGGAGGTCGCCGCAGAGGAACCGGCCGCCGAGCCTGAACCCTCCGAGGAGGAGAAGCTTCTCCGCGAGATTCGGGACCTGCTGCGAACCCAGCGCGCCTGAGCCGTCGGGCGGATTGTCGCCCGACACCCGGAGCCCCGATCGAGACGATGACGATCGGACGATCGCTCCCCCGGTTCCACGTGTCGGGCTTGGAATCAATGGACGGGGTGGGTAGAATCCATGCCGCCATGGTAGATCAACGACCCCATAGAACGCACCCGGAATCTGAGCTCGAAGCTGCGTTGACGCGCGCTCTCGAGGGAGAGGTGCACTTCGACCCCTATACGAAGCACCTCTTCTCGACCGACGCCAGCATGTATGCGATCGAACCGGTGGGCGTGGTCTTTCCGCGCTCCATCGACGATGTCGTCGCTGCAATCGAGGTCGCCGGCCAGTTCGATGTCCCCGTGCTGCCCCGTGGGGGAGGCACGAGCCTCTGCGGCCAGACCGTAGGAGAGGCGGTCGTCCTCGACTTCTCTCGCCACATGCACCGGATTCTGGAGCTCGATCCGGAGGCCCGGACCGCGCGAGTCCAACCGGGCCTGGTCCAGGACGACCTGAACCGCGAAGCGGAACGCCACGGTCTCTTCTTCGCCCCGGACACCGCAACCGCGAACCGCGCTACCATCGGTGGGATGATCGGGAACAACTCCTGCGGAGCCCGATCTGCCCGCTTCGGGATGACCGTCGATCACCTCGAATCCGTGAGGGTCGTCCTCTCGGACGCGAGCCGCGCCGACCTGGGCCCGCTCACCCCCGATCAGATCGACCGGCGGGCCCGGGCGAGCACCCTCGAGGGGAGCCTCTACCGGACCTTGCCGTCACTCGTGCGCGACCGGGCACGGATCATCCGCGATGCCATGCCCTCCCACTGGCGAAGGGCCGGCGGGTATCGGCTCGAACGGCTCCTTCCCGAGCACGACCCCTTCAACCTCGCTCATCTCGTCGCCGGGTCCGAGGGAACTCTCGCAATCACGGTGGACGCCACGGTTCGTCTCGTCCCCAGACCCACTGCAGTCGCGGGCCTGGTCGGACACTTCGAGACGGTGGCCCAGGCCGTCGAGGCCGCGCCGGTGGCGATGGACTCCGGAGCCACGGCCGTGGAGTTGGTCGATTCCCTGATCCTGGACCTGGCGAGGCATTCTCCGGCACACCACCACCTGGCCGCCCGACTGACGGGGAAGCCAGGGGCGATCCTCTGGGTGGAGTTCTACGGGGACTCGCGTGCCGAGGCGACGTCGGCAATGGAGGGGCTCCGGAAACGTTGGCGGACCAAGGGGATGGGATACGCGGCGACACCTGCACCGACGCCCGCAGAACAGCGTGGATTCCGGGAACTGCGCAAGGCTGGGCTCGGATACCTCATGTCTGCAGGCGAAGGCAGGGAGCGCACCCTCGCATTCGTCGAAGACACGGCCGTCGACCCGACGCGCCTCCCCGAGTACACGGAGAGGGTGGCGGCCATTCTCCGGGAACATGGGCTGCGCGCCGGATTCTACGGGCACGCATCGGCCGGGTGCATCCACGTGCGCCCCTTCATGGACCTCCGCCGTTCCGGGGAAGTCGGGAAGTTGCGGAGCGTGGCGGAGGCTGTCCTCGAGCTGGTGATGGAATTCGGCGGCGTGAACAGCAGCGAGCATGGAGACGGTCTCGCTCGCAGCGAGTTCAATCGCCGCTTCTTCGGCGATGCCTTCTACGAGACGATGCGAGAGGTGAAGGGGCTCTTCGACCCCCGGAACCGGCTCAATCCCGGCAAGAAGGTCGACTCTCCCGCGATGACCGAGCATCTGCGGGACCTCGCGCTCCCCATGGCGCCCCGCCTGGAGAGCCATTTTCCCTTCGAGCCTGAGGACGGCCTCCGCGGCGCGGCCAACCGATGCATGCGGATCGGCGAGTGCCGGAAGTCACCGGTGGCGGGCGGGACCATGTGCCCCTCGTACATGGCGACCCGGGAAGAGGAACACTCCACACGGGGCCGGGCCAATGCCCTGGTCAAGGCGCTATCCGGACCCGATCCGCGGGCCGGGCTCGACGACGAGCGATTGCACGAGATCCTGGACCTCTGCCTCGAATGCAAAGCCTGCCAGACCGAATGTCCCCTCTCGGTGGACATGGCGACGATGAAGTCGGAGGTTCTGGCCCAGTCCCACGCACGACACGGCGCCCCCCTTTCCGCCCGGCTTTTCGGCCACGCACGAGAGCTGAATCGAATGGGCTCCGCCTGGGCGCCTCTCTCGAATCTGCCCGGCGCCCTTCCTCCCCTGCGAGCGCTCCTGGATCGCTTCGTGGGAATCGACCGGAGACGACCACTCCCCCGATTCCAGCGGAACTCCCTGCCCCGCTGGTTCGCCCGCCGCACCCCGGCGGACGGTCCAGCGGACCGAGGCGATCTCATCCTCCTCGCAGATTCGTTCACGAGCTTTACCGAACCGCACATCGGACGTGCCGCAGTGGAGTTGCTCGAGGCTGCGGGGTGGCGAGTGCGCCTCACCTCCGGGGTGTGCTGCGGTCGCTCCCTCATCTCCAAGGGACTGCTCCCGGAGGCGAAGCGTCGGCACGCCGAGCTCCTGCGCAAGCTGGCTCCGGCGGCCGGAGAGGGAATTCCGATCGTCGGCTGCGAACCCTCGTGCATCCTGACGCTGAAGGATGAGCTTCCGCAGCTGGCCGGTGATTCAGAAGATGCCCGGGCCGTGGCGAAGCAGGCTCAGTTGGCCGACGACCTCCTGGCGGATGCAGTCGAGGAGGGCGCGCTCGCACTCGATCCCTCCTCCGACGTAGCGAGCCGACCGATCCTCTTCCACGGTCACTGCCATCAGAAGGCCTGGTCCGCGACCGCGGGAAGCATCCGGCTGCTGGAGGGAATACCAGGCTCCCGGGTCCAGGTGCTGGACGCAGGGTGCTGCGGAATGGCCGGGTCCTTTGGGTACGAGCACTACGACCTTTCGATGAAGATCGGAGGGCTCAGACTCTTCCCGGCTGTCGACACCGCACCCGACGACGCCCTGGTCGCCGCGACGGGGGTATCCTGCCGGGAGCAGATCGCCCACGGTACGGCGAAGACGGCCCACCACCCGCTCGTCCTCCTCCGCATGGCTTTGCAAGCCCGTGCGGACGGGACCGCGCAGGTCACCTGAGGGCGGACAAGGGGCCTTCCGGACCTCAGTCCGGCGGCTTCGGGATGATCCCGTCTCGTTCCAGCCGAGCCAGCACCAGCTCCACCGAGTCGTCCACGCTCGCTACCGCGGTGTTGAGGGTGAGGTCCGGGGCTGCGGGGACCTCGTAGGGGGCCTTGCTCCCCGGGAGCGCGTCGATCTCTCCCCGCTCCTCCTTGAGATACAGCTCCTTCGGATCTCGCCGCCGGAGCTCCTCGAGAGGCGCATGGACGTGCACCTCGACGAACCGGCCCTCCGGAAGGAGGGAGCGGACGGCCAGCCGATCACGCTGATACGGAGACACGAACGTGCACAGGACGACGTTGCCATGCTCGAAGAAGAGCTTGGCCACCTCCCCGACGCGCCGGATGTTTTCCGTCCGGTCCCCAGCCGCGAAGCCCAGGTCTCCGCAGAGCCCGTGTCTCACCTGGTCGCCCTCGAGGAGCATCGTCGAGACTCCTCGCTCGAAGAGCCTGCGCTCCACCTCCCGGGCGATGGTCGTCTTTCCGGCACCTGACATTCCGGTGAACCAGACCACGGTCGCACGGTGCCCATTGCGGCTCTCCCTCTCGACGCGGGGAACGTTCCAGCCCTGCCAGACCACCGCGGGAGACACCGGACGGTCGATCGCGTCCTGGGCGTCTTCCAGCGCCTCCAGCCTCCTCACCTCGCCCCGGATCATTCCGGCCGCCACCGTCACGTTCGTGTGCGGATCAACGAGGACGAAGTTCCCGGTGGCCAGGTTCACCCGGTAGGAGTCGAAGAAGATGGGATTGGCCGTGGTCAGCTCCACCCGCCCGATCTCGTTCAGGCCCAGAGTCTCGGCCTGTTCCCGGTGGAGGGTGTCCACGTCGACGCGGTACTCGATGCGGTCTACGAACGCCTGAACCTGTCTCGTGGTGTGGAAGAGAACATAGGAGCGCTCCGGATCGAGGGGCTCCTCGTTCATCCAGCAGAGGTAGGCCTCGAAGCGGTCATTGACCGTGGGCACGTTCTTCCGGCGCACGATCATGTCACCGCGGGAGATGTCCAGCTCCTCCTCGGTGGTAAGCGTCACCGCGTCTCCGGCGACCGCCTCCTCCAGCGTCCCATCCAGTCCCTCCACGGACTTCACCCGGGTCCCATGTCCCGACGGAAGGACGAGGATCTCCTCACCCGGGGAAATCGATCCAGAGGCCACCGTGCCGGCGTACCCCCGGAAGTCCTGGTTCGGGCGGATCACATACTGCACCGGGAAACGGAAGTCGATGTAGTTCCTGCGCGACCCGACGTTGACGGTCTCGAGCTTGTGCAGGAACGACCCTCCCTCGTACCACGGCATGCGATCCGACCAGCTGACCACGTTGTCCCCATGGAGGGCGCTGATCGGCACGAAGGAGATGTCCTTCACCGTGAGCTTGGAAGAAAACTCCCGGAACTCCGCCCGGATCTCCTCGAAGCGGGCCTCAGAGTAATCCACGAGGTCCATCTTGTTCACCGCCACGATGATGTGCGGGATCCCGAGGAGCGAGGTGATGAACGCGTGTCTCTTCGACTGCGTCAGCACTCCCTTGCGGGCGTCCACGAGAATCACCGCAAGGTCGGCGGTGGACGCACCCGTCACCATGTTGCGCGTGTACTGCACATGTCCCGGAGTGTCGGCGATGATGAACTTCCGCTTCGGGGTGGCGAAATAGCGATACGCCACGTCGATCGTGATCTTCTGCTCACGCTCCGCCTTCAATCCGTCCGTCAGAAGCGCGAGGTTCACTCCCTCCTCGCCCCGAAGTCGGCTGGCTCCCTCGATGTGCTCGAGCTGATCCTCGAAGATCGACTTCGTGTCGTGGAGCAGCCGGCCGATGAGGGTGCTCTTGCCGTCATCCACGCTCCCCGCCGTGGTGAAGCGAAGGAGATCGGTCTCGACCGGCGCCCCGGTCGTCGTCGTCGTCATCAGAAGTACCCCTCCCGCTTGCGCTCCTCCATGGCCGCCTCGGAGCGCTTGTCGTCGCTCCGCCCTCCGCGTTCGGTGACGCGGGCCGCTCCAGTCTCCAGAATCACGGCCTCCACCGAGTTCGCCTCCGATTCGACGGCTCCCGTGCAGGTGGCATCTCCGATCGTCCGGAAACGAACACGACGGAGCTCCGGACGCTCGTCATCCATGAGCTCTATGAAGTCCGAGTTCGCGAGGAGCACCCCGTTGCGCCTCACGACCTCCCGTTCGTGCGAGAAGTAGAGATGCGGGATCGGGATCTCCTCGAGCCGGATGTACTGCCACACGTCGAGCTCCGTCCAGTTCGAGAGGGGAAAGATGCGAAAGTGCTCCCCGGGTGCCTTACGGCCGTTGTACAGCCGCCACAGTTCGGGACGCTGGTTCTTCGGATCCCACTGCCCGAATCGGTCCCGGTGCGAGAAGAATCTCTCCTTCGCGCGCGCCTTCTCCTCGTCGCGGCGCGCCCCACCGAGCGCCGCGTCCACCTTCAGCTCCTTCAATGCGTCGAGGAGGGTCACCGTCTGGAGAGCGTTTCGACTGGCGTCCGGCCCGGTCTCTTCCTGCACCCGACCTCGATCGATCGAGTCCTGCACGGAGCGCACGAGGAGGCGGCAACCCATGTCCTCCACGAAGCGATCACGGAACTCGATCGTCTCCGGAAAGTTGTGGCCGGTATCGATATGAAGGAGAGGCAGGGGCACGGCGCCCGGCCGGAAGGCCTTCTGGGCCAGCCATGTCATCACTATGGAATCCTTGCCCCCCGAGAAGAGAAGCACGGGACGCTCGAACTGAGCCGCCACCTCCCTGAAAACGTAGACGGCCTCGTTCTCGAGCGCCTGCAGGTGGCCCTTTATTCGACGAGTCATACCCTCAAAGTCGTGTTTGGTGAATCAGGTCGCGCCAAGGCCCCGACGGATCGCCCACCGCCAGAAACGGGGGGTTCCTCAGGCTTTCCTTGTTGTAGGCCAACGACGCGCCGGCGGCCAGGGAGTACACCCCCCCACCCGCTCGTTCAAGCACAGACTGTGCCGCGCCCGTATCCCACTCCATCGTCGGGCGATCTCTCAGATACAGGTCCGCCTTCCCCTCCGCCACGATACAGAACTTAAGCGAGCTCCCCATGCTGGTGAACTCCACCGTCCCCTCCACTTTCTCGTCGAGCTCCCGCACGAGGGCCTCGACTCCGGGGCCCGCGTGATCCCGACTGGCCACCAGCACGGGTGAGGCTGAGGGGAAAGGCCGGGTCCGGATCGACCGAAACGGATCGTCCACACCCCCCAGCTCGGCGCCCCTCTCGGCGGTCGATCGATAGGTCCGGCCGGAGGGCGGCACGTGCACGACGCCGAGGACAGGGCGGCCCTCCTCGACCAGCGCGACGTTCACGGTGAACTCCCCCGAACCCTTCAGGAACTCCTTCGTGCCGTCGAGGGGATCCACGAGCCAGAAGCGGCGCCACGTCCGCCGGTCCCTCACCTCCTCCTCGGGCGATTCCTCCGAGAGGACGGGGACGTCGGGAGTGAACGCCGAAAGCTCCCGCACGAGGAGGCTGTGGGCAGCCCGGTCCGCACGCGTCAACGGTGAGGCGTTGTCCTTCGACTCCACCTCACCGGGGTTTCCATACCACTGCAGAATCTCACGGCCGGCCGCGTACACGATCTCGAGCAGGTCGTCGATCGCCACTGCGGACGATGCTTCCTTCGGCACCTCACCCATCAGCTCAAACGCTCCATCAGAAGCTCCAGAAATGCGGAACGAGAAGGGCCATGACGGCCATGAGCACGACGGTCAGGGGAATCCCCAGCCGGAGATAGTCCAGAAAGCGGTAGCCCCCGGGCCCGTACACCATTGTGTTCGTCTGGTACCCCACCGGACTCAAGAACGCGGCCGACGCCGAAAAGGCGACGACGATCGCGAAGGGCCGGGGATCGAGCCCGGACACCGCCGCAGCAGATACCGCGATCGGAAACATGAGCACCGCGGCCGCGTTGTTGGTGATGAGCTCCGTCAGGATGAGCGTAGCCAATGCCACCCCGAGAAGCACCCCGAGCGGCCCCAGCGCCTGGGAAGAAGCCACGATCCCCCCTCCGAGCACATCCGCCAGACCGGAGCTCCGCAGGGCCTCTCCGAGTCCGAAAGCAGCGGCGATGAGGATAATGACGTCCAGATCCACGGCCGAGCGCGCCTCCGCGGCCGTGAGCGCTCCGCCGGCCGTCATGAGCAGCGCCGCGAGCAGAGCAGCGTTCAGCATCGGCATCACGCCCAGGGCCACGACCGCGACCATGCCCAAGGTGACCGCGCCCGTGAAGAAGGCCATTCGGGTTCCTACCGGGGGAGATCCTCCCAGGCGCGAGACCAGAAGGAAATCGTTGCGGTGGCGCCACCGGTCCCCGAATCCATCGTCGGTGAGCAGGAGCAGCGTGTCTCCGTGCCGGATCCGAACCTCTCCCAATTTGGCGTGAATGCGCTCTCCCGCTCGATGGATCGCGAGCACGGCTCCCTGGTAACGCCCCCGAAACCCCACCTCCTTCAATGTGCTGCCGGAAAGGGGGGAGGCATCGCTCACGACCACTTCGAAAAAGGTGTGTCCAGGCCGGGAGAGCCCGAATGCGTGCGCGTGCTCGGTGGAACGCAATCCTCTCATCTTCTGCAGATCCACGACCTGATCCACCTGACCCACGAAGATCAGCCGATCTCCGCCCCGCAGGATCGTGTCCGGTCGGGCTGGCGCCAGCGCCTCCCCGACCCTCTGGATCTCCGCCAGGAAGACCCCGTTCAGGTGACGCAACCCACCGTCCTCCACCGTCGCCCCATCCAGCGGTCCACCGCGTTCGACTTCCATTCCGAAGACGAACTGCCGCTCCTCGTCCTCGAACTCCCTCCTTACGCCTCGTCGGTCAGGGAGCACCAGCGGGGCCAACCATACGACGACGGCAAGACCGGCAACCGCGAGGGGAAACCCGACGACGGACAGCTCGAACATGCCCAACGGACCCATCCCGGCGGCCTCCATGAGACCCGAGACGACGATGTTCGTCGAGGTCCCGACCAACGTCATGGTCCCCCCAAGGATCGCGGCGAAGGAGAGCGGCATGAGGAACCAGGACGGAGGATGGCCCCTCTGGTGCGCCCAATTCGAGACCTGGGGAGTCAGCATCGCCACGATCGGTGTGTTGTTGAGAAACGCCGACGCCCCAGCCGTGGGTGCGAGGAGACGAACGAGCCCCGTGCGGCCTCCCTCGCCGTCGCCCAACATGCGCCGGACCAGGGGTTGGAGCGCCCCCGTCTTCTCCACCGCCCGGGCGACCACGTAGAGCGCAGCGACCGTGATCGGAGCTGGATTGCTGAATCCGCTGAGCGCCTCGGCTGGACTGACGATCCCCGCCAGAAGTAGGAGGACCAGAGCGCCGAGGATGGCTCCGGTGGGCGGGAGCACGTCCCGGATCATCGCCGCGATCGCAGCCACGAGCACGGCGAGCGTGAACAGGGCCGGGAGGGTCAAAGGAGCAACCTCTCCAGGGAACGGGGACGAGAAGGCTTGCGAGAGGGTGGGAAGTCGAACCGATCCTCCGATCCCGTTACACGGTCGGGGCTGCACCGCGCGATTGCCGGTGAGGTCCGAGCGGTTGCCCTCCGCGGGCGGTTCTGGTTATGCATTTTCCAGGCTAGTGCCTTCCCTGCCAACCTCCTGGAGTTCCTCACCATGCGCAGCTCGCAGTTCTCGCATCGATCTGGCCCCCGACGGGTCCGCCTGGCCCTCGCAGTCGCGATCCTCATCGCGCTTCCGGCATCGCTCTCGGGATGCTTCGACGGTGTGGGCGGAATCGTCGGTGGCGGGGGGGGAGGT
>SLCK01000123.1 GCA_007125845.1 Gemmatimonadota bacterium | reverse complement strand
GGAGAAGCTGTTCGGAAGCATTCTCGAGTGGAACGGGCGCTACAAGCTCGTGTCCTTTTCAAACGAGTTCTGAGAGAGGTCCCGACCTCGAATCCGGCGCTCGCGGCCGAACACCGCTCCCTTCCGGCGACTGCGGCCGGTTATCCCTCGCCGAGCTTCTTGGCGTGCTTGATGCTCGTGCCCGTCACCAGGTAGTAGACGTCCTCGCCGACATTGGTGGCGAGATCCGCCACTCGCTCCAGGTTTCGGCCTACGAGGATCAGCGACATCGCGGTACCGATCCGACGGTGATCCTCCATCATGTGGGTGAGGAGGCTCCTGAAGAGGGAGTCGTTCAGCCCGTCCACTCGATCGTCCCGGAGACACACCGCACGAGCGAGCTCCGGGTCCCCGCGGACGAAGGCGTCGAGAGAGTCGGCCAACATGCCCTGCGCAATCCTCGCCATCTCCTCAACCTGGGGGAACCGGTCGAGCGGAGGCTTCGCATCGAGGTGGCGAACCGACTCAGCGATGTTCACCGCGTGATCCCCGACCCGCTCCAGGTCGTTGGAGATTCGCATCACCATCGTAATCAAGCGAAGATCACGGGCCACCGGCTGGTGGAGGGCGAGGAGGCTGATGCTCGCGTCTTCGAGCTCCACCTCCATCGCATCCAGCTCGCGGTCGCCCAGGATGACCGCATCGGCCTTTTCCTGGTTTTTCGAGACAAGGGCGGCCACGGCCATCTCGACGAGATCCTCGGCCAACCCCGCCATCTCGAGAAGCTGGGAGCGGAGGGAGTCGAGCTCATCCCGGAGGTGCCGAGCCTCCCGGGGGCCCGTCATCCGAATCTCCCCGTAATGTAGGCCTCGGTGCGCTCCTCCCGAGGGTTCGTGAAGATGCGGTCAGTCTCCCCGAACTCCACCAGGAGACCCATGTAGAAGAAGGCCGTGCGGTCGGACACCCGAGCGGCCTGCTGCATGTTGTGCGTGACGATCACGATAGTGTAGTCCTTCTTCAGATCGTAGATGAGTTCCTCGATCCGCTGAGTGGCCGTTGGATCGAGTGCGCTCGCGGGCTCGTCCATGAGGAGCACCTGGGGCTCGACGGCGAGTGCCCTGGCGATGCAGAGCCGTTGCTGCTGGCCGCCCGAAAGTCCCATCGCGCTGGCCCCCAACCGATCCTTTACCTCGTCCCACAGGGCGGCCTGGTGGAGGACGCGCTCCACAAGGTCGTCCAGCGCCTTTCCCTTGGCCAGCCCGTGCCGTTTGGGAGCGAAGGTGATGTTGTCCCGGATGCTCATCGTGGGAAATGGATTCGGGCGCTGAAAGACCATCCCTACCCGGATGCGGAGATCCACCGGATCGACCCCGTCCCCATAGATGTTCCTGTCCCCCAGGAGCACCTCGCCGCTCACCCGTGCGGAGGGCGTGTGGTCGTGCATCCGGTTTAGGGCCCGCAGGAAGGTGGTCTTCCCGCATCCGCTCGGGCCGATGATCGCCGTCACGGCGCGGGGCCGGATCTCCATGTCCACCCCCTTAACGGCATGCTGGTCTCCGAACGAGACCTTCAGGTCCCGTGTGGTCATCTGCTCAGCCAAGTCGGCCTCCCGGTCGCTTGCTCGCCTTGGATTGAATCTCTCTCATGAAGCTCAGTGTCCGGCCATGAAACGCGCGCGCCTGGCCCAAAGCGAGCGCGCCACCGCATTCAATGCCAGGACCATGGCGAGCAGCACGAGAGCGCCGGCCCAAGCCTGCTGGTGCCAATGCTCGAAGGGACTGATCGCGTAGGCGTAGATGTTCACCGGAATGGTGGCCGTGGGACGATCGATCCCCTCCATCCAGTACCGGCTGTTGAAGGCGGTAAAGAGGAGCGGCGCGGTCTCCCCGGCGATTCGGGCCGTCGCGATCATGATCCCCGTCAAGACGTTTCCCATCGCGGCCGGAAGCACGACGCTCAGTGTCGTGCCGGCCTCGGAGACCCCGAGGGCGTAAGAGGCTTCACGTTGGTGCCCCGGCACCATCTTCAGGGCCTCCTGGGTCGTGATCGCCACGATGGGTATGAAGAGAAGGGCCAGGGCCACCGCCCCGGACACGGCGCTGAAGCGGCCCATGGTCACGACGATCAGGCCGTAGGCGACGATTCCCGCCACGATAGAGGGAAGACCAGCCAGCACCTCCGATAAAAAACGGGCGCTCTTCCCAAGGGGGTTGTCCCCGTACTCGCTCATGTAGATACCGGTCGCGATCCCTACGGGGGCACCCATGAGCATCGCCATCCCGACCACCACCACCGAGCCCACGATCGCATTCGCCCAGCCCCCTCCGCCTACCGTCGGAGGCCGCGGGAGCGTTGTGAGAAACTCCCAGGAGAGATGTCGGACGCCCACGCCGACCACTTCCCAAAGAACCCAGACCAACGGAACGACCGCGAGGACCAGGGCCACGAGACAGAGCGTGACCAGGAGCCGATCGCGAAGGTGGCGAAGTCGGAGGCGGAGCCCCCGCGGGCGAGAGGAGGCCGTGTCCATGTCAGGTACCCGGAGCATTGGTGCGCATGAGGAGCAAGCGCCCCACCGAGTTGAGCAGGAAGGAGATCAGGAAGAGAACCAGCCCGATCGCCACCAGCGAGCTGACGTGGATCTCGCTCGCCGCCTCGCGGAGCTCGTTCGCGATGATCGCGGTCATCGAGTACCCCGACTGGAAGTAGTCCCAGGTCAGGTTCACCCGGTTGCCGATCGTCATCGTGGTCGCCATCGTCTCGCCGAGCGCCCGTCCCAGCCCGAGTACCGCGGCGCTGAAGATCCCCCCTTTTGCGTAGGTCAGAATCACATGGCGAGTCGCCTCCCAGCGGGTGGCCCCCAGCGCGAGCGCCGCCTCCTTCTGGTCGCGCGGGACCGCCATGAGCGCCTCCCGGCTCAATGAGGCGATGATGGGAATGATCATCACGGCCAGGATCAGGCTCGCGGTGAAGAGCGTGTACCCCGGCCCCGGCTCCCCAAAGAAGGGGAGCAGCCCGAGAGGGCTCCCCGCCACTGCCGGCATGACATGCCGCTGCACGAGGGGAGCGAGCACGAAGATGCCCCAGAGGCCGAAGACGACCGAAGGCACCGCCGCCAGGAGCTCCACGACGAAGATCAGCGGGTCGCGCAACCCCCTGGGGGCGTATTCCGAGAGCAGAATCGCGATCCCGAGGCTGATCGGCACCGCGATGAGAAGGGCCATGAGGCTCGTGAGGAGCGTGCCCGCAATGAAGGGAAGGGCTCCGAACTCTCCCTGCACCGGATCCCAGTCGGTGCGCACCAGAAACCCGAGTCCCCACTCGCTCCAGGTCGGCCGCGACTGCACCCAGAGCTGCTGCACGATCAGGAGGACCACCGTCACCACCAGGAGCGCCAGCGCCCCGGTGGCATACCGGAACCACCGCTGGCGCAGGTGCCGGCGAACCCGCCCGTCCCGCCCGGGGAGAGGCGCGACCGACCGGCTCACCTCGACCTCAGCGGCTCACCGTCGAAGGTGATGCGATCCAGCGTGCGGAAGTTGAGTGCCTGAACGCTCTCGGGAATGGCCGCGTTGCTCACGGTGTTGTTGAACACCTGGCCCTCCCCGAGTGTCCACGCAAGCCAGTTCACGAGGGCCTCCGCGCGCCCGCGGGAGCCGAGGCGCCCGAGATCCTCGTGTACCAAGAAGTAGGAGAAGGACGAGATCGGGTATGAGTCGTCACCCGGCGCGTCGGTGAAGCTCACTTCGTGCCAGGATTCGTGGCCGTCGGGGAGGGCGTCGACCGCCGCCGCTGCGGCGGTGCCGCCCTGGAGGGTCGGTTGGACGTAGATCCCCGCCCGGTTCCGGATGAAGGCCGTAGGCAATCCCAGGCTGCTCACATAGGAGAGCTCGATGTATCCCAGCGAGTAAGGATTGTTGCCAATGGCCCCCGCCACGCCCTCGTTCCCGTTGCCGCCGATCCCAGTGGGCCAGGAGACCGCGGTCCCAAAGCCGACACGATCAGACCAGTCTCCACTCACCTTGTTCAGGTAGTCCGTGAAAACATAGGTGGTCCCCGACCCGTCGGAGCGGTGCACGACCACGATCGTCCTGTCGGGAAGGTCCACTCCCGGGTTCAGCTCCTGCAGCGCCGGATCGTTCCAGCGGGTGATCCGCTCGAGGTAGATCTCTGCGAGGACCTCACCCGTCAGCCGGAGCTCTTCGATGCCCGGCACATTGTACGCCATGGTCACCGTGCCGATCGTGAAGGGCAGGGTGAGCGTGCCCGGAGCCCGCCCGAACTGCTCGACGGAGAGGGGAGCCTCGGTGGCCGCGAAATCCACGGTGTGGTCGATGTGCGCCCGGATTCCTCCCCCGGAGCCAATCGAATTGTAGTTGACGCGTCCGCCCCCTTCCGCCTCGTACTCGCTCGCCCATACCGTGATGAGAGGCATGGCGAAGGTCGCGCCCGCCCCCGTCAGGATTTCGCGTCCGCTCTCATCGGGTCCGGCGCAGGCGGAGAGGGCGAGTGCGAAGGCGGCGAGCCCGGCCCCGGCCGGGCCAAGTACACGATTCCGTCCGGCTTTCATCGAGATCCTGACCTCCTCAAGGGTTCGAGAACGCACTCGGGATCGCGATCCCATCTCGGTGCGTACGAGAATCAGGTGAAAGTTGACGGGAGTATGTCACAGAGATGTAACGGACAGGGCTTGGCCTCGTAACAGTGGCTCAAAGCGTGAGCTGAAACTGGAGCCGCAGTGCCCGGTCGCTCGCCGCTCGCACCCGGTCGCGGATCCGGCTCAGATCGGCCTGGAGCTTCACCCGGTGGCCGTGCAGGTACCGATTGTATCCCACCCTCGATTCCGTGGTGCCCCCCACCGCACCGACCGGATCGATCACGGCGCGCCGGGCCACGAACTCGTGCCCAGCACCCGCGAAGAGGTAGCCTCCCTGAAGGTACCAACCCCGAGTCTCTGTGAGATTGGCCTCGGGTGGCTCCCTACGCTCCTGGTGATACTCGGCGACCGCGCTGAAACCGGCCATTTTGAAGGCGGCCTCCAGATTCCAACGGGAAATCTCGGTCACGGCTCCTCGATCCCCCTCGCCGTTCCGGAGCCCCGCGATTCCCAGCGCCACCCTCGGGCTCTCCGGCCGGTCGTGCGCGCTCTCCACCGGGTCGAAGGCCCCCAGAGGAGTGACGACCGCCCGGGCAGTCGTCATGACTCGATTGTTGTCGTTCACGGACTGATTGATCCCGTGTCCGTCGAACACGCCCACTGAGTACTCGATGAGGTCGTCCACCAGCCGACCTCCGATCGACACTCCTTGCTGACGCCCAGCCGAGAACCGCCCGTCGACGATGGAGCGATCCACAAGCTGAAGATCCCGCGAGGAGTTGATCCACTGCCGTCCATACGGGGCCTTCACCTGCCCGAAGCGCACCGCGAGCCAGGAAGCGTACCGATAGCGAACGAAGGCGTCGATCAACTGGGCTCCTGGACCGGACAGCTCTGCCTGGATCTGGTAGTCGAAGTCGCGGTAGGCCGCGCCGGAGACGGCGAGACGAGCCCGGCGGATTCTGGTGGAAGCCGTCCGCTCCGCGTCGGCCGGATCCGAGACGGTATGACGAACCTGCAGGCGAGCCGAGAGGTTCAGCTCGAAAGAAGACTCCTCGCCGGAGCCCGCTTCCTGCGCCTCGAGACCCACCGACAGGAGCAGCGAACACGCCACCAGAAGCACTGCGAGTCCGACCCCCCTCCTCTCCCGACCGAATCCACCCATCGTTCCCCTCCTCCAGTTCCCCGATCTAGAGCGCGACAACACGGGAGAATGTAAGCCTCGGTACCTCGATGTTACATAGCCGTGACCGCATCCTTAGCGCTGCCAGTGATCTTCTCGCATGGAGAGGAACGCGCGATGAGCCACTGGATCCTGAGAATCGGCATTTACGACGAACGTCTCCTGGGTGCCCTGGTCTCCCACCGCAGGAGGGTGCTCGACCGCTTCATGTCGACTGTGACACATGCGGGGGACGCAGGGGTCGTGGTCGGGATTGTGGTGCTCTTGTGGGTCGGAGGGTTGCACCTCGCGGCGACCCAAGCCGCGGTCGCCCTCGCGGTGTCTCATGCCGCCAGCCAGCTCCTCAAGAGCACGGTGGCCCGCCCCAGGCCCCGGCTCCCCGTCGGTCCCGGGGCGCTGATCCAACCTCCGGACCGGTTCAGCTTTCCCTCCGGACACGCCTCGGCCTCACTCGCGGTTGCGCTTCCCTTGGCCCTCGCTCTCGGCTGGCCGCTGGGCTGCGGCGGCCTCTTCCTCGGGGCCGCGGTTGGCGTGTCCCGCTGCTACCTCGGGGTGCACTACCCCACCGATGTGGCCGCCGGATGGCTGCTCGCGGTGGGCTCCGTGACCGTCTCCGTCCTCCTGGTCTGATCTCGGGCGTGACCGGGGCCGGAGGCGGACCAGAGGGAAAGCGACGATCGACATCCCCGGAGACGATCCACGCCCCGCGAGGGGTTACCGCCCCGTTACATGACCGCCGGTTTCGGCGAAGGCGAACAGGGCGTTCGCGGCGGCCGAGGCGGCCGAGGTGGCGAGAGAGTTGAACTGGGTGGCCAAGGCTTACCCCTACGCAGAGCTGGGGGCGCTCGCGTCCGCGGACTCGTTTACGCTCTTCTATCTCCGGTCTCACTATGAGGGGCGGTCTACCGGATCACCGTCGTCGAGCCGCTTCTCCCGGGCAAGCCGGCCCACGAAAAGCAGGACCACCTCCGCGCCCGGTGCGAGGCGCCGTCGAAGGGCGTCGGACCGTCGCGTCGGTCGGAAGAACCGGGTGTCCACACCGCGCGACCAGATGCCGAGCGGATGGTCGAACCCCTGCAGACGGAGTTCGCCCAGGGTGGCGGTGCTCGGACAGAGCGTGCGCACGGCGGGAGCGTGGAACTTCCGGAGAAGTCGCCACGCCGTAGGGGCGAGACAGCCCATCCCGTATCCCTCCGCGTACTCGGGAAAGTTGGTGTGGTACGACGTAACCAGGGGCCGTCCGGTCCTGAGGGCCCAGCGGCGCCCGGACCAACCCACGATTGACTCGGTTGCGCAATGCACGCCGTGTGGGTCGACCTGTCCGAGGGTCTTCTGCTCCCGGCGTGCCATCGGTCGGGTGAAGAGAAGCTCCGGGTAGACGGGAATTGGCCAGCCGCCCAACTGATGGTGCAGCGCCGTGTCCGTGGCCCGCCCGTTTCGGACGACCGCGGGGGAGGTGAGGGCCACCCGGTGGCCCCGCGCGGAAAGGTGTCCGACCAACCTGGCGAGTGTGCGGGCCACACCGTTGACCTGGGGAGGATAGGTGTCCGTGAAGAGGGCGATTCTCATAGGCTCGCCTGTACTGAGAACGGACCTGGTCATGGCGTTGCTCCGATAGGGGTTCCCGCCTGAAGCGCCCTCTGCGCCCGCATGCGGCTTCCATGATTCTCGTTATCCTCGTCGGGCGTTCCCG
>SLCK01000006.1 GCA_007125845.1 Gemmatimonadota bacterium | reverse complement strand
CCGGGTCCGACGGGAGGGTAGGCTGGGACGGGAAGCGCGCCGAGGAGCTGCGTGCCGAAGAAGGCCGTGAGGAACTCGGCCGAATCCGCCAAAACCAGGAGGACCCGGTCACCTCGCTCCACCTCGAGAGTCTCGAGTCCCCCCGCGAACCTGCGGGCGCGCCCGTGAAGGGCCCGGTAGCTCAGGTGCCGATCCTCGCTCCCCGAAGGCCCACCCAGAATCGTCAGGCCGACCTCCTCCTCGAGGCGCGCGGCTTCACGCAGCGCGCCGGGAAGCGTCCGGTGGAGGGGGGATAGCTCCTCCGGGGTCCGCGGCCCCCCGGTCCGCCAGGCTTCCTCGCGGAAGGAAGTGGTTTCGTACGGTCGCGGCGGCGTCCGCGGGCTCGCTCTCCGCTCGGTCCGGTGGGTCTCTTGCATCATGAGAAGATGGGCTCGTCGATGGAGAAGCCGTGAAGGTCGGCCAGCTCGCGTGCCCGCCCAACCAGATCGCTGCGGACGGGGCCGCGGCAGAAGCTCTCGCGAATGCCCTCAAATCCTAGAAGCAGGGTCTCGGCGAAGCATCCCATGAGCGTGCCCGGCTGGAGCCCCGCGCCCCCGAGCTCGATGCTCTGGCCCATGGGGGCGCGGATGAGGCCTCCGCGGAGGTGGACGACTGCGGGGCGCCGCTCTCCCACCTCGGGCGAGACGTCTCCGGGAAGCGCCACATCCGAGACGACGACCGGCCCGTGGCCGCTCACGTGCTCCGCAAAGACGATCGGACGGGGGGCATTGCTCGCCGAGATGATCAGGGTGCAGGTGCGGAGCGCGGCCAGCTCGGTGGCGACCTCCGTGACCGTCCGCGGCCTCAGGACCTCGGCCATCCGCTCGAGCCTCCTCGCGGCGTGGGGCCGTCCCACGAGCAGCAGCTCGTCCACCTCGGGTGCGGCGGCCTCCGCCAGGGCACGCCCGATGTTCCCCGCGGCTCCCACCACCCCCAGCCGACGCTTCCCGATGCCCAATCGGTCGGCCTCACGCATCGTCGCCGCGAGGGCGGCCGCGGCCGTGAGCGCGTTGCCCGTGGTCACCGCCATGCCTGGCGCGTAGACGGTGCGGCAGCCCTTGGTGACGATCGACGTGTAGCCGCCGAAGCCGAGCGCCGTGCAGCCCAGCTCGCGGGCGAGCTCCACACCGGCGTCCACCCAGCTCAGGATCTGCGCGTCGTCTCCGGACCGCATGGCCCGGACGGCCTGCTCCGCGGTGAAGGGAAGGGCGATCGTGGTGGCTCGGACGCGGGTACCTGTCACCGAGGCGATGCTCGACTCGTCGGTCACGAAGGGATCGAGCGCCCCCCGGGTGCGGTCGAGGAAGCGGGTGCAGTCCTCTTCGCTGAAAGGCTCGAGGGTGGGGTCCCAGAGGCGGAGATCTCCGGGCTCCGGGAAGTGGGCGAGGAAGCCCACGCGGCCGTCCACGAGACCGTTGGCTCGGATCCTGGCGTCCGGGGGAGCACGCTCGCCCAAGTCAGCCGGATCGTCTGGGGAAGATCGAGCGGCTGGGGAAGGTCGAACCGCGGGGGGCGGCCTCTCTGGGTTTTCGGGAGCGGATCCATCGCTCGCCCCCGTGTTGCCGACAACGTAGCGCGCGAGCCGGTGCGCATCGGAGTCCCGAAGGGCGCTGAGCACCTCCTCGAGAGCCTGGCAGAATCGGTCCAACTCCCCGGTCTCGATGAAGGCCGAGGGCTGGATCCTCAGCGTCGCCCCGGCCGACAGCGTGGGCAGCACGCGGATCCTCTTCTCGGCGAAGAGGTGGCCGCAGACGAACTGGCCCAGCCGGTCCTGCTCGGAAAGCACCCTGAGGAGGGCGCTTTTCGATGCGTCCTGGGGAGCGAGCTCGACACCCACGAGCAGCCCCCGACCCCTGACAGCGAGGATCTGATCGGGATAGGCGGATTGCAGCTCGTGAAGGCGCGCCTTCAGGTAGTCGCCCTTCTCCCGGGAACGCTCGAGGACGGCGCCGTCGTCCTCCTCGATCACGTCCAGAGCTGCATTCGCCACAGCCGAAGCGTGGTGGTCGTCGGCGTAGGTGGAGCTGTGGACGTACCCGAACTCCTCGACGTAGCGATCCTCCTCCACGAGAAGCGCAGCGACTTTCCCCAGACCGCCGCCGAGGCTCTTGGCCAGGGTGTAGTAATCCGCGGAGATTCCGGAGGGCTCCGAGGCGAGGAAGGTCCCGGTTCGACCCATCCCGGACTGGATCTCGTCGAGGACGAGGGGGAATCCGCCTGCATGCGACGCCTCCCGGAGCGCCCGCAGGTAGGCGTCGGAGAGGGGGCGCACACCCCCCTCTCCCTGGATCGGCTCCGCGAAGCACGCGACCATGTTGACAAAGGGCGACGGCACGAGGCCCGGCGTGCCGTCCGCCGAGAGCTCTACGTCCAGGAGCGGGACCGTAGCCTCCTCCACGGCCCGGTCGAGATCCTCCCTCACGTCGGGCCGGAGGAAGACGACGCCGGGGCCGAGGGTGCGCCAACGGGAGCGAAAGTGGGGGTTGTGGGTGAGCTGGGAGGCCCCCACGGTCTTCCCGTGGAAGCTCCCCTCCACCGCGAGCGCAACAGGAGGCTCCTCGATCGTCTCCTCGATCGCCCGCTCCAGTCGGGTCAGAATCACCGAGAGCGGGGCAGGGAGCTCGATTCCGAAGGCGTCGTGCACCTCTTCCGCGAATCCGCCGGACAGGATGAGGCTCCCCTGGGCCACCCGGAGCTCGATCTCCGCGAAGCTTCGCCGGAGGGCCTGGATGCGGGCCTCGAGCCGGGCCCGCCGGTCCAGCTCCGCGTGCTTGAGGGCGGCTTCGACCGCCTCCGCCCCGGAGTTCGCGAGGGTGACGAGGTAGCGGCTCCCCGTCGCGCGGCCGACCCGCTCCGAGAGGCGACGGGCGAGGCGGCCGGCTTCGGCGCGCACGCTCCCCTGGCAGAGGAAGGGCCGACCTTCGTCCAGCACTCGTCTCGCCGCCGCCACGACCTCGGGGTGATTGTGGCCCAGAAGGGTCGCCCCGAACCCGCCCACGAGGTCGAGCACCCTTCCGTCGTCGGCACTGCCGCCGGACTCGTCCGCCAGGAAGAGGTAGTCGCCTTCGGCCCGGTCGAAGGCGACGGCCATGGCCGTCGCGTCGAGCCGGCGGGCCAGATAGGGCTTCAGGTAGCGTTCGAAGTCCGTTCCACTCCTCATCCCTGTTCGCCCCTCCGCCTCCGGTCCACGAGCCGGGCCAGGTCGCGCACCGTTTCGACGCTCGTCAGCTCCGGGTCGTGCTCGGGGAGGGCGACGTCGAACTCCTCCTCGAGGAGGAGGACGAGGTCGACGGCCCGTATGGAGTCGAGCCCATAGCCCACGAGCTTGCCCTCATCCCGTACGGCATCGGGCTCCACGCCACAGAGATCGGCGACGTGCGTGCGAATTGTCTCGAGAAGTGTACGATCGTCCATAGACCTGGTCCGCTGCTCGATCAGCCGTTCGCTTCGTCCGTCGATGCACCCTCCGCCCCCATCGCTCCCAGAGCCCTCCCGATCGCGGGGTGGAGCCTGGCTCGGGCGGCCTCGCGTTCACGGGCTGCGGCCCGTTCCGCCCGGTCCAGGTCGGCGGCCGGACGAATGTCTGTGGAGAGCTGGAGTCGACGGAGGCGAGCGGCGCACGACAGGGCACCACTGGACAGGGCATACTGCAAGAAGGCTTCCCCGAAAGGCAAGGGAGCCGCCATGGGGGCGGCGCCGAGAGCGTCCCGGCGCCGGAGATCGCCGAGCTCGGCGAGGGCCACGAGGGCTTCGAGGCGCGCCGCCACACGGGCCAGTGCGAAGCGGCGCCCCTGGTCCTGGGCCCAACGTCCTCGTGGTCCGAGTTCTCCGGAGAGCTCGACCACCGCGTCTGCCACATCGGCCAGAGGATCGAGGTCAACGTCCCCCGGCAGCCTGGATAGCGCGCGGGCGTGCCGAGCAAGCGGAGGCACGACGGCCCGCCGACGCGAATGGGACATGGCCGGGAGTGGTCGCAGTGGCGCCCCATAGAGCTCCCTGACCTGGGCCAGCGTGTCCGCGGACTCACCCCGATCGGGGGCGGGCATCTGCCGGAGATATCCCTGCAGATGCTCCAGCATGACGTGGCGGGTGCCGTCGAAGACGCCGTAGAGGAGGACGTCGCGCGAGAGGCGAGTGAAGGCCCGCCCCTCGAGGAGCGCCCGCGCTCCGAGTACCTGCCTGCCTTCATCAACTGCCTCCTCCGCCATGACCGAGCAGGCGAGCTTGGCCGTCGCCGTGAAGTACCCGGCCCGCTGTCCGAGAGCGTTCATCGCGGCGGCGGTCTTCACCGCGAGGGCCGAGGTCGCAGCGTCCAGGGCAGCGACCTCCAGGAGATGGTCGCGGATCGCCCCGAGGTCGTGAAGGGGGGCGTCATAGATCCGGCGGCGCGCCGCATACGTCCAGGCGAGGTCCCGTGCGGCCGTGGCCGCACCCGCGGACAGCGACGCGATTCCCCCGCGGGAGAGGGTGAGAGCCCGTTGAATCACCGAGAGCCCCTCGCCGGGCGCACCGAGGAGCGCCTCCTCGTCGAGGAGGGTGTCGTTGAAGCGCACGTCGGAGATGTCCGCCGCGGGAGCGGGAAGCGTCGTGCGCGTGGTCGGCGATTGGACGGTGTCGTCGCGTTCCACGAGGAAGACGGACAGCCCTCCCGCGAGCGCGAAGGGGCCGGCGCGGTCCCCGGACTCCTCGGTGCGGGCGAGGGTCACGAGGAGCCGGGCCCTGCGCCCGCCATTGATCAGGTGTTTCTCGCCTCGCAGGCGAAAGCCGCCCTCCCGGCGCTCCGCCCGGGTCTCGATACGGACCAGATCGGACCCGTGCTCCCACTCGGTGAGAACGAGCGCTGCCGGCTCTCCGCTTCTCACGATCGAATAGGCCCGGTCGCGCTGCGCAGGGGTCCCCGCGATGTAGATCGGGAGGAGGGCCAGCGCGTTGACGCCGAGGGAGATCGCAAGGCTTCCGCCGGCCCGGGCGCTCGCGGCATTCAGGCGACAGAGGTGGTAGGCCGTGGCCCTCTCCTCTTCCGTGAAGACGGTATGGATCCCGCAGTGGTGGAGGTCCGCGATCACCGACTCAGGATAGGTGCGGGCCGCATCGTGGTTCGCGAGCGCCGTCACCACCTCCGGCCGGGCGAGGTGGGCCTCCGCTTCGCCCAGCACCGGGTCCGGCCAGTTCCCGAGCGGGCAGAGCCGAAGCCAGGTGCTGGGCTCCGTGAAGGATGCCGTATCCCTCTCATGGGCGGGTTGCCGCTCATACGCGGGTTGCGGAGTTCGATCCTCTGGTTTGCTCATGGCGCCTCTTGTCAGGTGCGTCTGCTCCAGTGTCGCTGCGGCCGGAGTTCGGCCGGTTGCAGAGTGGGCATCCTTTCGTTCTGTTCTGCGGGCACCCCAAGGTGCTCGGGCAATCGAGGGTGCGGGCGGCCGCCGCACCTCCACGAGGCCCCGGGCGCTGGGCTCCCACTGAACTCCAAACGAGTGCACGTGAAAGCGCCCTCCAACATCCTCTCCCATCTGAACGCCGCTGTCGGCCTCACTCTGGTCGGGCTCTCGTTCGCCGTTGCCGGTGCGATCGCGGGCCTTCTCGGTGCGCCCGAGCTCGGGCTCGCGGCGCTCGTCATCGCTGGAGTCTGTGATCTGTTCGACGGGTGGGTGGCGCGCTCCCGCCAACGGGAACCGCACGAGGAAGCGTTCGGGGTCCAGATCGACAGCCTCGCCGACATGGCGTCCTTCGGCGTGGTTCCGGGCGTTCTGGTCGCGGCCACCGCCTCCTATCCATGGCAACTGTTCGCCCTCGTCCTGGCGGTGCTCTTCTCCGCGTCCGCTGCGCTCCGGCTCGCGCACTTCAACCTCGCCGGGGTTCGCGGGTCTGGATCGGGGCGCTATTACGATGGGCTGCCCGTGACCTACGTCGCCCTGATCCTTCCGCTTGCCTACATCGGGGCACGCCTGGTGGGTGAGTTCTGGATCGACCCCACCATGCTCGCCGCTCTGGCCGCGTGCGCCGTACTCTTCATCTCTGGCATCCCGGTCCGCAAGCCCTCCGGCGTGCTCTACCTCGTGTTTCCAGCGCTGGCGGTCGGTGCCATCGGCATCCTGATCGTGCTCTGGTCGATGCCGTGACCTCCATTGTCGTCACCGCCCTCTACCTCAGCGTCCCTCTATTGGTGTCGGGGCTCGGACACATGGCGGTGGTGCGCTGGGATCTGCTGTCGGCGTGGAAGCGACCGATGCACGAACGGGCCTTCGGTGCGAACAAGACATGGCGAGGGCTCCTCGTCATGCCGCTGCTGACGATCCCCGGGGTGTGGCTCGGGCGGTTTCTTGACCCGCCTCTCGAACCCATGCTCCTGGTTTCCTTGCGAGACGCCCCGCTCGTTCCGCTGGGGGCCGGGCTGGGCGTCGCCTACATCCTCGCCGAGCTTCCGAACTCCTGGTGGAAGCGACGCTTGGGGATTCCTCCGGGTGACCTCCCCGAACGGGGTCGCGCCTTCCAATTGCTCGTGGACCAGGCGGACTCCGCCGTGGGGTGCGCTGCCGTCTACGCGCTTCTCCTTGGCCCGTCATTGCCGCTCCTGATCGCCCTGATCCTCGTGGGCCCGGCGGTCCACCTCCTTGCGAACCTGGGGCTCTACCTCGTCGGCCTGCGCGAACGCCCCGTCTGACCCCTCTCTGGACTCGAGCCGGAGCGCGGCTTGCCCGTCTTTGGCCGACCCATAACTTGTTCTCCCCGGGGTCTTTCCCCCCAATGCACAGGTTCTTCGAGCACGTTCCTCCGCAACTTCCTGGGAGACAGGTGACCCGACACGAGAACGACCGAATCAGTCCAACCGCGCTGTATACCGGACATGTCTGGTACCGGAACGGCCTTTCCCATCCCGTGCTGGCCACGGGCATGGGGCGGGCGCTGTTCGCGGGGCAGTGGGTCATCGATCGGGTGGCCTCGCTGCGGGGGAGCCCGTCGTTCGAGAGCATCATCCTGGACCGTCACCATCTGATCGACCGGGTTCTGCATCGCGCCGTCGAGACCGGCCAGATCGGGCAGGTCGTCGAGATCGGCGCCGGTCTGTCGTTCCGGGGCGTCCGCTTCGCCCGAAAATTCCCGGAGCTGACCTACGTCGAAGGTGACCTTCCCCAGATGAGCGCAAGGAAGCGGGCGCAGCTCGAGAAGGCGGGCCTGGTGGCTTCCAACCACGAGATCCTGGCCCTCGACGCGCTTGCCGAGGACGGGGACGCCTCGTTCGGCTCCGTCGCCAGGAAGCACCTGGAGCCCGAGGTCGGCACCGCGATCATCACCGAGGGGCTCCTCAACTACTTCGATCCCGACGCCGTGTCCGCAATGTGGGATCGATTTCTGGAGCTCCTGCGCAGCCACCCGGCCGGGCTCTATCTCGCCGATCTCTTCCTCGCCCGGCAGGTCGATCGGCTTCCCGGAGGACGGGTGAGCAAGCACGCGATCAAGCTGGT
>SLCK01000090.1 GCA_007125845.1 Gemmatimonadota bacterium | reverse complement strand
GGATGGTACTGCCGGGGCAGCCCGGTGGGAGAGTACGTCGCCGCCGGCCCGCTCCCTCTCCCTCTCTGCACCCCTCCATTCCACCCCTCGCACCCTCTCCGGCGCGAGGGGTGTCTTTGTTGTTGGTTAGTCGCCTTCCCAGGCCCGGAGCAGGTCCCTGACCGATCTGGCGGGGTCGGCGGCGCCCATTACGGCACCGATCACGGCTGCCCCGGCGGCACCCGACCGGGCGACCTGTGGGGCACGGCCGGAGTGGACGCCTCCGATTCCAACCACCGGAATGTCGACCGCCTGCACCACGCGGCGTAGTCCTTCCAGCCCGATCACCTCGCCCGCGTTGGGCTTGGAAGCGGTGGGAAAGACGGTGCCGCACCCGATGTAGCTGGCGCCTTGCGCCTGGGCCCGCGCGGCGTCCTCGGGATCGTCGGTGCTGTACCCGAGCAGAAAGCCGGGTGGAAGGATCCGTGCGACCGCGTCGAGGGAAAGGTCGTCGGGCCCCAGATGAACTCCGTCCGCCTCCACGGCGAGCGCAAGGTCCAGACGATCGTTCACGAAGAAGAGGGCTCCCACCCGATTCGTCTCCTCCCGGAGGGCCCGGGCGAGAGGAAGGCTTTCACGCACGCTCCTGCCCTTGTCCCGAAGCTGCACACAGGGGGCCCCGCCCTCGAGAGCCTCCGAGACGGTGTCGAGCACACCCCTGGCACCGGCGAGGTTCCGGTCGGTGATCACGATGAGGCGAATCCGCTCGGGCGACAGCTCGCTCAAGCCCTCAGTTCCCGGATTGCCTGCGCCTCTCGATCTCGTCCCACTCACGGCGGGCGTTGACCCGGGCCCGGTTGTGCTCGGCAAGAGTGCGAGAGAAGATGTGGGAGCCATCGGGACGGGCCACGAAGTAGAGGTACTCCACTTCCGCGGGATCGAGGGTGGCCTCCAGGGCGGCCCGGCCCGGCGCTCCAATGGGGCCGGGAGGAAGCCCCGGTTGGGTGTAGGTGTTGTACGGGTGATCCTCCACGGCCTCGATGTCCGCATAGAGGAGCCGGCTTCGACGTTCCTCCAGCGCGTACTGGATCGTGGGATCCGCCTGGAGGAGGTATCCAATCCGCAATCGGTTGTGGAAGACGCCGGAGATGACCCTCATCTCTTCCTCGTGACGGGCCTCCGCTTGGACGATGGCGGCCAGGGTCGTGGCTTCCTGCTCGGTCAGGCCGAGCGCTTCGGCTTCCGCCCGGGTCTCCTCCGTCCAGAAGCTCCGGTAGCGATCGGTCATCACCTGGAGCACCGTGTCGAGCGAGACACCCGGAGCGAAATGGTATGTGTCCGGGAAGAGGTATCCCTCGAGGCCGGGGCCGGGTACCTGCCATTCCTCCCCTGCCTTTTCGTCCTCGATCCGGCGGCGGACGTCCTCGACCTCGAGCTCGGTCACCTGGGCCACCCGCGGCGCGATCTGGCGGAGCGTGAACCCTTCCGGAATGGTCAGGGGCACGGTCACCACCCTCCCCGCGACGAGTTGGTCGAGGAGCTGGAACCAGCCGACATCCGCTGGCACGCGATAGCGGCCCGACCGAATCCCTCGATCGTCCCCCCGGACCCGGGCGAGCGCCCGGAACGCGAAGGGGTAGCGCACGAGGTCATGGGCCACCAGGGTATCGGCAACCTGGCTGAACGAAGCCCCCGGCGGGACGGTGAACTCGACGGGTTCGGCTTGCGGATCCGTTCCGCTACAACCGGCCGCCAGCAGGATCGCTCCGGCCACGCCCAGGATGGAGGTGCCTCCTGGAATCGCGAGTCTCGCCATCATGGGGAGCGGGTCCTCCGGTCGAGCCAACTCTGGAGGATGAGGGCCGCGGCCCCGGCATCCACTCTTTCCTTCTCTTCCCGCTTGCCCTTCGGAAGGCCCGAGCTCCTCACCTGCCGTTCGGCTCGAACTGATGTCATTCGCTCATCCACCATGTGCACGGGAAGGTCGAGGCGCTCGCCGAGCTTGGCGGCCACTTCCCTGACTTCCCGGCTCCAGTCGGATTCGTCGCCGGAAAGCTCCAGGGGAAGCCCGCAGACGATGGCCTCGACCCCGTGGGCACGAGCGATCCCCTCGATGGACTTGAGGGGGGGACGCTTTCCCCGTCGCCGCCGCAGCGTTTCGATCGGAGAGGCCAGAGTTCCGGACTCGTCGGATACGGCGAGTCCGACGCGGACTTCGCCGAAGTCGATTCCGAGGGCCCTCACGAAAGTCCTTTCGGGCAGGTGCCCGGCGGCATCACCATCAGAGGCGCTCCAGCGCGGCTTCGAGGGACTCGTCCGCGAGGAGGAGTCCGTAGATCTCGTGAATCGCCGGCTCGGAGCCGAAGAGGAAGCGGCATTCATCGTCCCCCCGGCTGCGGCAGGCGGTCTCCAGAACCGCCACGGCCCCCCCGGCCACGCGTCCAAGGATGTGAGTCAGAAGGCCTGAGCTGAAGGCGCAGTTGGGCTGAGCTTCGGAGGCCGCGGGATCGCTCTCTCCCCAGGCCCGCGCTCGCAACATTCCCACTCCCGGGTGGATGGATTCGTGGCTGAGGTCGCCCCATCCCTTCGACGCGAAGTATTCGCCGAGCACCTTCCAGAAGCGGTCTTGCTGCAGTCCTTCGGGCGCCTCCCCCCACCACTGCTCCAGCTCGCGGAAGAAGTGATCTCCCGTCGCGTAGCCCGCATCGTGGAGCGCGTGGATGGCCGCCAGGGCTCCGACCTCCTTCCTGAGGGCTCTGTGGAGGTGGATCAGTGTGGAAGCCGGAACCGCCGCGCCGGTAGTGGCTGCTTCGGTGGGGGAGGGTGGTTCGGAATGCATGGATCTTCACTCCCCCGCAGGGTGGCGCCGGATCACCGGTAAGCCCCGGACAAGTGGAATGTCTGGCGCCCTCGCGACCGAGGCGATGGAATCTGAAGTGGGGTACACCCTAAGAATATAGGGAACGTGTGATCCTTCACCAGACCCCGTACCCACTCGCGCCCTTCCCCTCCTCGGGGCGCGTCGGCGGCCATCACCGGGGTCCTTCCGGCATTCGGATCTTCCGCTACTGGAGGGGGTTGATAGTGAAGTGGGATCACATGGACCAATGCTACTGGACCCTGATTGCCGGAGGATATGCACCGATGGACTACGATGACGACGCTCGACTATTCAACTTCGTGACCGGCCTGGTTTTCGGAGCTGTGCTCGGAGCCGGGATCGCCCTGGTCATGGCGCCGTCCTCGGGCAAGCGAACCCGTCGGCGCATCCAGCGTGCGGCGGGCGATCTGAGGCATTCGGCAACGGATCGCTGGGACGACATCGCAGACGAGGTGCGGGAGCGAGTGGAGGAAGCGCTGGACGGAGCCAAGAGGCGGGTTACCTGACGTCGGAGGACAGAAGCGACGCCTGACATTCTTCGTATGGCGAGGGTCAAGCCCTCGTCATACGTCGTTTCGGACCTCACACCCGTCAGACTCCGTCCCAACGCGTGAACGCTATCTCGGCCTCGTTCAGCCGCAGCTCCAGGTCGTCGGCGCGATCTGAATCGATTCGGATCGCGATTCCACACACATCCGAGCTCCCCGACGGGGGCGAGCCCACCTCGATCGGGATCTCCGCCTCGCGGGCGAGGTCCTCCGCCCACAGTGCGTGATGCGACGAGGAAAAGGTGTAGGTGATTCGCGAGGGACTGCTGCCGTTACCGGCCATCCTCGGTCACCACGGCCAGCGGGGGGTGGTCGCGCCTCCGGAGGAGTCGTCGCAGGGCGCCGTGGGTTCCGTTCCGGGGAGATAGTATTCCACATATCGCCTCGACTGCGGGCACCACTCCGAGGCCAGCAGCCCCGTGCGGTCATCCACCTCGCGGGAGATCAGACCGTCGAGCGGCCACCGCTCAGGAGTCGGTAGAATCGCGTTCTCTCGTAACGTCGCGTCCTGCTCGAACCCGTTGTCCAGCCCGTTGTCCTCGGTCTCCTGGCCCACGTAGACGTCCCGCATGAACTCAGCCCACACGGGCGCGGCATCTCCACCCCCCGTGGCTCCGGTGTAGATCCGCTGCGGACGATCCATGCCGAACCAGACCGCTGCCTGGAGCGTCGGCGTAAAGCCCACGAACCAGACGTCCGTAGCGTCATTGGTGGTACCTGTCTTTCCGGCCGCGGGGATGTCGGCAGGAAGCCGGCCCACGTTCCGCACCGCATTCCAGGCCGTGCCCCTTTCCACCACATCCTCCATCATGTGGACCATGAGCCGAGCGGTCTGTGGATCCATCACCTGGGTGCGCTCCGGTTCCGGTTCCCAGAGAACCTCTCCGTCGGCGTTCTCGACCCGTAGAATCGGGAGGGGGGCCACCTTGGTTCCCATCGCGGCGAAGGTCGAGTAGGCTTCCGCCATCTCGATCGGGAGCACGTCCGCCGAGCCTATGGCCATGGAAGGCACTCGCGGAATGTCGGTCCGGATCCCCATGCGACGCGCGATCTGGGCCACCGTTTCGATTCCAACCTCCTCGTCGGCGAGCTTGATGGCCACCGTGTTCACCGAGCGTCGGTAGGCCTCCCGCAGGGTCATGTCACCTTCGAATTCACCTGAGTAGTTGCGGGGCCGCCATTCCTGTCCGCTGACCTGCTCCCGGATCACGGGCGCGTCGGCCAGGATGTGGGAGGCCGGGATCCCGCTCGCAAGTCCTGCCGCGTAGACGAAGGTCTTGAAGGCCGAGCCGGGCTGGCGCCTCGCCTGCAGCACGCGATTGAATCGCGAGTGCTGGAAGTCCCGTCCTCCCACCAGGGCCTTCACGTGGCCGGAGAAGGGATCCAGGGCGATGAAGGCGCCCTGCAGGTAGGGGCTGTTGACGCCCTCGAAGGGATTTCGGTCCTCCTGGAACTCCTCGTAGCGAGGGTGCACGAAGCCCGGTCTCCCTTCGACTCGCTCGAACCCACGCTCCATGGCGCCTTCTGCCGAACGCTGCATGTCGACGTCGAGCGTGGTGTAGACCTGGAGTCCGCCGGTATAGACCTGATTCCCGAAGCGGGCGCTCACGAGCTGACGGACCCATTCCACGAAGTATGGGGCCAGGCCCTCGGAAGCCTGGGCCCGGCTCGTCGGAAGGGGGTAGGCTTGCCATTCTTCCGCGTCATTCCGACTGAGGAAGCCTTCGCGAGCCATCCGACTCAAGACGAGATTTCGACGCTGGAGCGCGTTCTCGGGATTCTGGAACGGCGAGTAGAACCCGGGCCGGTTCGCGACCGCGGCGAGCAGCGCGGCTTCAGCGGGGTTCATCTCGATCGCGTCCTTCCCGAAGTAGTTCCTCGACGCCGTCTGAATTCCCCACCAACCCGGTCCGAGGTTGATCTGATTCATGTAGGCTTCGAGTATCTGATCTTTCGAGTAGGCCCGCTCGAGCTCCAATGCCACCTGGAGTTCCTTCAGCTTCCTCTCGACCCGCTTCTCGAATCCGATCGACTCGAACATGTTGCGGGCGAGCTGCTGGGTGATCGTGCTCCCTCCTCCGCCTCTGAAGGAGCGCGAAATGGCGGCTCCGATGGCCGCACGCGTTACCCCACGGACGTCGACGCCGTCATGGCGGTAGAACCGACGATCCTCGATCGCCACGAAGGCCTGCGGTACGTGGTCGGGGAGATCCTCGATCGCGACCGGGGTTCGGCGCTCGATTCCAAGCTCTCCCAGGAGCTGGCCATCGTGGCTGAACACCTTGGACGTCTGCTGCGGCTCCCAGGTGTGAATCTGTGCAATCGAGGGGCAGTCCACGCACAGGTTCCGCCAGGCGCCGAGGCCGAAGCCGAGGCCGGCGGTGACCACGAAGACGAGTGGGACCCAGAGCCACGGTCGGCCGAGGGCCTTCCGCACCCTGGGGAAATGCTCTTCAGATCGTTGGTTCACGGAGATTGCCCCGGAGTCTGCTCGATTCATCGTTCGACTTCTCTACCCGGCGCGGGAGGCGGTGGCGTACGCCGCCGACGCGGGACCTCCGAGCCACATACCCCACTTCGGACCCCGCGGGTCCCGGTGCATGCTGGCGACGCCGACCAGGTCACAGCGGCTCAGGACAGCGAGCGCACACCGGGACAGGGAGGGTTCACCCTGAGGCAGGTCGTCCGAAGGACGGTGGCCCGGCGGAGTGCTCGCGTCAAGACTCCGGCATGGCCCGCCGGTCACCGGCGAGCCGCAGTGACATCTGGCCGGGGCGCCCGGGTTTCGCCCTGGGACCTCCGGCGAATTGTCTTTCCATTGAGCAAAAGTTGCGCGTGACCGGTTGACGTCCCATTTGCTTTCCACGTCCACTCCTGTCTTTTTCAGACGTAGTGGGCGTGTCTCTGACTGAAAAGGAGTGGCCGGATGAAGCGATGCAGTGCACGCCTCGGTGGAGTCGTCATGCTGGCGGCTGCCGCATGGCTCCTGGCGGGAGAGCTGGGGGCGCAGCAGCCGGGATCCGTCGCCGGTACGGTGGTGGAGGCGGCCCAGCTCGAATCTCTTCCCGCGGCCCAGATCACGGTGGTGGGGACCGACCTCGGGGCGATCACCGATCCGGCGGGCGCATATCGGATCGACGGAATCCCGGCGGGCCCGGCCGAGCTGAGAATCCAGCGGCTGGGATACGCCCCCGTGGTTCGGACCATCGAGATCGAACCGGGGACGACTCATACGGTGGATGTCGAGCTGGACGCTTCCCCGGTGGCTCTGGACGCCTTGGTGGTGACGGCCGTCGGGGCACAACGACGTCGGGAGCTGGGGAACGCCGCCACTACGATCCACGCCTCGCGAGAGCTGTTGGTGGACGCCCCCGCCAGCCTTTCTTCCCTCCTCCAGGGCCGGGCGCCGGGAGTGCAGGTCATGAGGAGCTCGGGCTCGATCGGAACGGCCTCCACCCTCACCATTCGGGGACAGGGCTCGATCAGTCTGAGCAACACTCCGCTCATCTATGTCGATGGCGCCCGCATCTCGAATGCCCTGGATTCGGGGCCGGAGGTCGGAGGACAGACGATCAGCCGCCTGGACGACCTGAATCCCGACGACATCGAGACGATCGAGATCGTCAGGGGGCCCTCCGCCGCCACCCTCTACGGCACGGAGGCGGCCACCGGAGTGCTCCGGATCACGACGAAGAGGGGTCGCAGCGGCACGAGCGAGTGGACCTTCAGCTCCGAGCTGGGTGCGAACTGGGACGACACGAAGTGGCCCGACCGCGTCTTTCATCCCCGGGCCTTCTTCGGCGACCAGGCTGCCGACACCCTCTACACGATGAATCTCTTCACCGGGGAGGGCACCGATCTCGATCCCTGGAGGACCGGCCTCGAGCAGAGCTACGGGATCTCCTTCCGGGGTGGGGTGGACGGAGTGACCTACTATGTTTCCACGGAGCTCGGGCACCGGGAAGGCAGCCTACCGAGCAACGAGATGACGAGGCGGAACGTACGAGCCAACCTGAACGTCCATCCGACCGACCGGGTGGACGTGGCCATCTCGTCGGGAATCGGAAGTCACAGCTTTGCGTTGCCTGAGAATGACCTGAGCGGCTTCGGCTTCGTGGGAGGGGCACTGATGGGGAGCCCGTGGCTCCTTCCGATGGTGCGCACCGATCCGGTCACCGGAGATCCCGAGGTCGAAACGTGCCCTCTCGACTACGAGGTGTCCCGCACCTTCAATGTCCCGCTGGGTGTCGAGGGCTGTCCGAACAATCCCTTCTCGGGGGGGCAGACCTTCGCGGACGCGGCCACGATCGAGCGCGGCCAGAAGCTCGACCGCTTCACGGGGAGCGCTACGGTGAGATACCGGCCGACCGGAGCGGTGGAGGCCTCGGGCACGGTGGGCTACGACCAGTTCTCGACCCAGACCCGGAGCTTCTTCCCGGTCGATCCCGAACGCCCCTTTGGAGACCTCTCCGACGGATTCCGGGAGACGGAGGACGCGGTCCACCGCAACCTGACGCTCGACGGCACGCTGAGCGCCGGCTTCGATCTGGCCCCGTCCGTGCGCTCGACGACGACCTTGGGGGCTCAGCTCTTCGGGCAGAAGCGAGAGGCGACGGGGTCCGTGGGTCGGGTACTCCCCGCGGGCACGAAGTCCGTGGCCAACGCCCTGCGTACCGAGGGGTCCGAATCCATTCAGGAGACCCGGGTCGTGGGCGTCTTCGTGCAGCAGCAGCTCGGCATTCACGACCGTCTCTTTCTTACCCCGGCGGTTCGGATCGACGAGAGCTCGGCCTTCGGGGCGAACCTCGGCCGTCGGGCCTATCCCCGAGCCATGATCTCCTACGTGATCAGTGAGGAAGAGTGGTTTCCGTCCTTCCATCTCGAATCCTTTCGCCTCAGGGGCGCCTGGGGAGAGTCCGGGCAACAGCCTTCCGCATTTGCCAGCTTGCAACTTCTGAGCGCCGAGCGCGCGACCTTCCGGGAGGGCGACCGGGCGGGGGTGTCTTTCGACCAGCCCGGGAATCCCGATCTGCGGCCCGAGCGGGGCAGGGAGGTCGAGCTGGGCTTCGAGGCGGACGGGTTTGGCGGCCGTCTCGGCGTGGACGTCACCTGGTACAGGCAGGTGACCGAGGATGCCATCACTACGCGCTTCCTCGCTCCGTCGACCGGCTATCCCTCCAGGATGTACACGAACATCGGCGAGGTTCGGAACGACGGGTTCGAGTTGGCCGTGAACGGAGTCGCTGTGAGCAGGCCCGAGCTCCGCTGGGACTGGCGCCTGAATGCCGGAACGAATCGGGGCAAGATCACCCGTCTGGATGAACCGATCTTCATGGGTATCGACGGAGTCGCACAGCGGCACCAGGAGGGCTATCCTCCCGGCGCATACTTCAGCGTGGACTATTTCATCGGGGAAGACGGGGAGGTGCAGTCCACCGAGGAGCCGGTCTTCCTGGGGCATCCCACTCCCGAGCTCGAGGGCTCCCTCTCGAGCACCGTGACCCTCTTCAGCCGGGTCGCCCTGCACGCCGATCTCCGATTCGCGAGGGGGCACCGGCAGTTCAACAGCACGGAGGAGTTCGCATGCGGGTTCCTCGGTGGAGGCCGCTACGGCGGGATCTGTCCGCAGATCTTCGAGACCGATGCAAACGGCGAGTCCACCGAACGGGCCAGGATCAAGCAGGCGGCGGCAAGCCAGATCCACTTCGCGCCCTGGATGGAGGACGCTGACTTCGCTCGACTGCGATCAGTGTCAGCTCGTGTCGAGCTCCCTGAGGGGTGGCTGCAGGGGATCAGGGCGTCCCGGGGCAGCTTTACGGTGGTTGGAGAGAACCTCGCCCTCTTCACCCGGTACTCCGGACTGGACCCCGAGGTCAACTTTGCCGGGGGGCACTCGACGGTGCGGTCGGACTTTCTGACCCTTCCTCCGGGTCGCCGGGTCACCGGGCGCCTGTCGCTTACCTTCTGATGATGCCCTCACCCCTGTCGCATTCCGTGCTGAAGATCCTGTCCGATCGATTTCATGCCCTTTCGGCCAAGGAGGGATCCGTGTTGAAGCGAGTGCCCGCGTCGCCCTGGACCCGCGCCCTTTTTCGCGCGGCGTCGGTTTGCGCCTTGACCGCGCTGACGGCCTGCGACCTGGGTCTCCTGGACGTGGACGACTCCGGGATCATCGTCCCGGAGGATCTCGAGCGCGCCGGACCCGCGGCAATTCCCACCATCGTGAACGGGATGGTCGGGGACTACCACGCGGCCGTCAGCGGAATCGTCCGGTACTCCGCGCTTCTCACGGACGAGATGATCGCCGCGGACAACTTTCCGACGCGCATCGAAGTGGACCTGCGTCGAATCGATCCGGCGAACATGACCCTCACGACCGAGATGTACACGCCCCTCCACCGGGCTCGTTTCCACGCCGATACGACCGCCTTCAGCTTTGAGTCCCACCTCGACGAGCCCCGGTTCGCCGGTGCTGAGGCCGAGCTCCAGGAAGGCATTGCCCTGGCCAGGCTCTACGGTGGCTACACTCGCCTGTGGCTCGCCGAGCATTATTGCCAGAGCATTCTCCAGAGTCGTCCGGGCGAGGAGGGCGAGGTCGAGCCCGTACTGCCCGCCGACCGGATGCGAGACGCCCTCTCCCTCCTCGAGGAGGCAGGGGCATTGGCGGTGGAGCATGGATTCGCCGGCATCCATGCGGCCGCGCTCGTAGGTCAAGCCAGGGCGAGGTTGTGGTTAGGAGAGTTCGCCGAAGCAGGGGCTGTCGCGGCGCAGGTTCCGCGCGCGTTCGTGCGCTGGGTCGAGTTCTCCTCGAACGATCCGTCCCAGTTCAACATGGTCTACGCGTTCACCTGGGGCGACACGGAACGAATTCGCTGGTCGATAGGGGATGGAACGGTCGGTATGCGAGGCCATGAGCGCTGGGCCCACTTCGAGAAGTTCACGGAGCTGAACCTCATCCGGAGAACTCCTCCCGGCTTCCAGGCCTTCAACAGCTCCATTCCGGTGAACCTCCAGACGGTGTACGATAGGCCCGACAGGGGCATTCTGATGGCATCGGGATCCGAGGCGCGGCTGATCGAAGCCGAGGTCGCGGTTCGCGAGGGCCGCACGGAGACGGCCGAGGAGATCGTCAACGACCTGCGGTCCGATTTCAGCGCCAGGGCGGCTTCGCGTTGGGGCATTGAGACTCCGCCACCGGGAAGCGAGCTGGAGCCCCTTTCGATGACTGGCAACCTCGACGCGGACCTGCGGCTCGTCGCTGCCGAGAGGGCAAGAGAGCTCTGGCTCAGCGGCGACCGTCTCACGACGGCCCGCAGGCTCAGAATCGATCCGGAGGTCGAGGTCGACCTCTTTCCGCCGGTGAAGGGAGATGGATTGGGCGGAGGGGACGATATCGCCTTCCCGATCGTACAGCGCGAGCTCGACAACAACCCGCACCTGGGAGGGGAAGACGCGTGCCCTGTGGGTCAGTCCCGAGGGGAATGGCACTAGGGGAGCAAAGAAGACCGGCCTACCCGATCGTCTCCAGCTCTCCGCATGCGAGCGGGTCGCCACTCGCGTCCATCTCCTCGAAGAGCTCCAGCGAGTACCTCATGTCCGCCGGTGCATTCCCACTCAACGTGGTGAATCCCTGACCGCTTCCGCTGGGCTCGATCACGAATGCGGGGAAGTCGCCCGGAAAGCCAACCTGCTGCCCCGAATCGAGGCACCCGCCGGTCCGGACGGACCATCCGTACCACACCCCCGGTGTGGCGTCCCAAAGCAGCACCTGAAACTCCGTCCGACCCATGAACGCAAGCATGGCGACCGATCCGCTGAACTCGTGGTCGGAATCGGTGACGTGATCGAAGGGGAAAATCTCCCCTTGCCACTGTGTGGCATTGGGTGGGTCCACGGGATCGACGTTCAGGCAGGCGGGCAGGAGGAGCAGGGCGGGAAGGATGACGATGGACCTGAAACTGCAATTCATGACGGGGCTCCGGTACGGTTCTCGGTCGCTGGCGGGCCGCCGGTCTGCGTCGACCCGGAATCGGGGAGATCGCCCCCCCGGCGCCGGAGATGTGCTCCCTGACAGGCCGAGGCGGTCTTGGTATCTTGGTCTCGCTCTGTACCCGAAAGCCGGCGTTCGGTGCGCCGCCCTGCGGGGACCGCGAACAGTACCAGTTTACAGCGAGAACGGGTTTGAGCTCAACAGCACGGGACATCCAGCGGGAGGGCACCGAGGCTCCGTCGCCAAGCGGGGAGGTCCCATCCGGGACGCCTGCGGCTCAAGCGGACCGCGAGCTGAAATGCGGGAGTCCCGTGCCGGTGATTCTGTCGCTGGGCTCCAACCTCGAAGACCGGCGGGCGCACCTCGAAGGAGGTCTGCGCGCGCTTGTCGAAGTGCTCACGCTCGAGCGGGTGTCACGCGTCGTGGAGTCCCCTCCCTGGGGTCCGGTGCTTCAACCTCACTATCTCAACGTTCTCGTGCGCGGCGGAACCGTGAGCGCACCTGGTGCGCTGCTGGCTGAGCTGCACGGGATCGAAGAGGCGGCCGGCCGCGCACGGGGTGTCCGATTCGGCCCTCGAACGCTGGACATCGACATCATCTTCTTCGGAGAGATCCGAATGCGGACGCCGACGCTCACGATTCCTCATCCGCGCTGGAGGGCCCGCGGGTTCGTCCATGGACTCCTTCCGGATGTCGCGGTCGGAATGGCCGACCCGGTCACCGGCGAGTCTCTGGATCGTGACCCACCCGGTGCTCCGCTTCCCGAAGGGCTGAGGGAAGTCGACCCTCTCGCTATTCCCGGGTCCGTGGCGCGCCCTCCTCGAAGCGTGCGGGAGGACGGTCCGTGAAGCCAGGTGGCTGGGAAATCCCGGTGTCCACCTCCCTCGGCCCCGCCTATCCGGTGCGGGTCGGACGTGGAGTGATCGAAGAGCTGCCCCTCCTTCTCGAGCGCCTCTCTCCCGCTGCGATGTACGCGGTGATCGCGGATGACCGCGTGTTCGAGCTGCACGGTCAGAAGGTACTCTCGCTCCTTTCAGGGCTCGGCGTCCCGGTGATCTCCGAGACGTTTCCGCACGGTGAGCGGAACAAGAATCGTTCCCAATGGGCCCGGCTTACGAATCTCCTCCTGGCGGGCGGGCTCGGGAGGGACGGCTGTATCCTCGCTCTCGGTGGAGGCGTCACCGGGGATCTGGCCGGCTTCGTCGCAGCCACATACATGCGGGGAATTCCCGTGGTCCAGCTTCCATCCTCCCTCGTCGCGATGGTCGACGCTTCCGTGGGAGGCAAGACGGGAGTCGATGTGGAGGCCGGAAAAAACCTGGTCGGATCCTTTCATCCGCCCAGGTTCGTGCTCGCGGACACCGACCTCACGGCCACGCTGCCACGAGCCGAGCGCAGCCAGGGACTCGCCGAGGCCGTCAAGCATGGTGCGATTCTCGATGCCGACTACCTGAAGTGGATCGCCGATCGGTCCGTCGCATTGCTCGCCGGGGATCCGGACCCGACTGCGGAGCTGGTGGCCCGTTCCGTCGAGATCAAGGCCGAGGTGGTCGCGGAGGATGAGACGGAGGCGGGCCGGCGCCAGATTCTCAACTTTGGACACACGCTCGGGCACGCGCTGGAAGCCGCCTCGGACTATGAGCTTTCCCACGGAGATGCGGTGGCGCAGGGCATGGTCCTCGAATCCCGGCTGGGAGAGCGCCTTGGGATCACCCGACCCGGAACGACCGAAGCACTGATCGCGGTCCTCGAGGCCGTGGAGTTGCCCGTACGTGTGGAGGAGGCTCCGCCGGCGGACACGCTCATCGAGCTCACTTCCCGCGACAAGAAGGTCCGTGGCGGGAGTGCGCGGTACGTGCTCCTCAAGGCCCCGGGTCAGGTCGATCCAGGCACGGGTTGGAGCCGCGATGTGGAGGCGGCCGTGGTGCGGGGGCTCCTCCTCGACGAACGCACGGAGGCGGTTTGACGGGGTTCGGGGCTCCCTCTATTCTTCGTCCCCTCCGCCCCTGCTGCAGCGAGGGTGCGCCCGGGAGTTGCTCCCGGGAACGTGGATTCCGCTGGAGGTGACATGGCGCTCAAGGAGCGCTCTCGTGGAATGACCGTCGCCCACGCCCTGGCCCATCGCGCGACCACCGACCCGGAGGGAGTCTTTCTCCTCTTCGGCTCCGAACAGGTCACCTTCGGTGAAACCGAAAGCGCCGCCGAAGCGTTGGCCGCGTCGCTTGCGAACCTCGGGATCGAGGCCGGAGATCGGGTGGCGGTTATTCTGCCCGAGCGGCCGGAGTTCGCGATCTCCATCTTTGCGGTGGCAAAGCTGGGGGCCGTTCTCGTGCCTCTCGATCCCCACCTCACCGAAGCCGAGCTGCAGTACCGGCTACGGCATTCGGAGGCCGTGTGCGCCATCACAGTGGAAGGCTTCCACGAAGTCGATTATCTACAGCTCTTCGAGGAGCTCCTTCCCACCCTGCCTGAACTTCAGTACCTCGTCACGGTCGGTGAGGAGGACCTCTGGTACGACGATCGGATCTTCCAGTTCGAGGACCTGATCTCTGCGGGGACCGGCCGGGACTTCGAAGGACCGCCCGAGGCCTCCGACGAGGAGCTCTTCGCTCTTGTCTACACGTCGGGGACCACCGGAAAGCCCAAGGGCGTGGAGCTCACGCATCGAAATCTCTTGCACGTGTCCGCGGCGACTTCGGAGGCCGTCGGGTTGGTCTCGGGCGACCGGGTGGTGGGGGTCACGGCCCTCTTTCACGTCTTCGGGCTCGGTCCCGCCGTGCTTGGGTGCGCCCTCACCGGAGCGTCCCTGGTCCTGCAGGAAGAGTTCCAGGCCGGGGAGTGCCTGGATCTGATCGCCCACCACGGGGCGACCGTCCATTACGGTGTGCCGACCGTCTTCGCCGCCGAGCTACGGGCCCAGCGTCGAAGGGCTCGAGACCTCTCGTCTCTACGCGTCGGATTGGTGGCCGGCGCACCGATGTCGGAGGAGATGCATCGGCGAGTCGAAGCGGAGCTGTGTCCGAATCTGCTCGTCGCGTATTCGTTGACCGAGACGGCTTCCACTCTCGCGATCACGACTCTGGGGGATCCCGAGGAAAAGCGGCGCTTCACAGTGGGCCGTCCGATCGACGGGACGCGGGTGCGCGTGTTGGAGAAGGACGGCTCGGAGCTCCCACCCGAGAGTCTGGGTGAGCTCGCGGTCGTGGGGCCCGGCTTGATGAGAGGCTACTACCGCCAGCCGCGCGAGACCTCTGCCTCGATAGACGCCGAGGGATATTTCCGGACGGGCGACCTGGGGGTGCTGGATGAGGAAGGATACATCCATTTGGTGGGAAGACTGAAAGGAGTTATCATTCGGGGCGGTTCCAATGTCTATCCCCGGGAGCTCGAAGATCGACTCCATGCGCATCCCGCGGTGCAGGAAGCGGCAGTCGTGGGGATTCGGGATGAGTTGCTGGGAGAGGCTGTGTGCGCTTCGGTCGTGCCCGTCGAGGGAGCCATCGTGACCGGAGAGGAGCTTCGTGAGTGGTGCAGGAGCACACTCGCGGACCACAAGGGTCCGGACATCGTCCGTTTCTTCGACGCGCTTCCCATGACGGGGACCGGAAAGGTCCGCCGGGTCGAGCTGGCCCGCCTCATCGAGGCGGAGCTATCGGATCCGAATTGAGGTTGAGTCACCGGGAGACTTCCCCTGACCCGACCCTCGCTCATCATTCCTGGAATATGGGAGAGATGGGGGGTCGGGTGGGGAGGTTTCGCGGCACATTTTCTTTCTTGCTGCGAGAGTCAGTTTGTCAAACATGAATATTCCGTTTTCAAGGGCCCCCCACATCGAGGGGGCCAGTTCTCCCCGTCATCCGAGCCAAGCCCCGAACGCAGCCCTCCTCGTCGATTTCGACAACGTGACGATGGGCATGCGCAGCGACCTCTCCAAGGAGCTGAAGGGGTTGCTCGATTCCGACATCATCAAGGGGAAGGTGACCGTCCAGCGCGCGTACGCCGACTGGCGACGCTATCCGCAATACATCGTCCCCCTGTCGGAAGCTTCGATCGATCTCATCTTCGCCCCCGCTTACGGGAGCAGCAAGAAGAACGCGACCGACATCCGGATGGCGATCGACGGGATCGAGCTGGTCTTTACTCGACCTGAGATCGGTACCTACATCCTCCTGACCGGAGATTCGGACTTCTCCTCCCTCGTGCTGAAGCTCAAGGAGTACGGGAAGTACGTGATCGGAGTGGGCATCCAGGAATCGTCCTCTGACATCCTCGTCCAGAATTGTGACGAGTACTACTCCTACACCTCGCTTTCCGGGCTACGGAAGAGCGACGAGGTGGGCGCCTCCTCCTCGATGGACCCCTGGCTCCTGGTCGAGAAGGCCGTCGAGCGGATGCAGAAGCGAAGCGATGTGATGCGGTCCGATCGCCTCAAGCAGGTCATGCTCGAGCTGGACAGTCACTTTGACGAAAAGGGTCTGGGGTTCAGCAAGTTCTCCCGATTCCTCTCCGAGGCCTCCGGCAAGGGACTCCTCCGGATCCGGAAGATGGAGAACGGGCAGTATGAGATCATGCCGACCCGTTCATCGAAGGCCGGGGGGCGAGACGAGCGGAAGGGATCTCCGAAGGCGGAGCGCGGCCGAGATGACGGTGATCGCAGTGGGCGATCCGACCGAGCTCGGCCCTCGGAGTCGTCCGACGCACCCGCGGCGAGCCCGGCACAGGGGACCTCCAAGACAGCTGCGGATCCGGCAGCGCTCGATGGCGCGTACGGTCTCCTCCGGCGGGCGATTCAGGACTTGCTCGAAGATCAGGACTCCGACGCCGTACGGGACTCGGATGTGAAGCGGCGCATGCTTGCGCTGGAGCGTGGCTTTGACGAGGCGGAGCTGGGCTTTTCGAAGTTCTCCCGCTTTCTCCGCCAGGCCCACGACCACGAGATCGTGAACCTGAGAAAGGGCGAGGGTGGAAACTACCATGTGGCGCTCGGTGCCCGGGAGACGTTGACAGGGACTTCCGAACCGGCGAAGGCTGACAAAGGCGAGGCGCAGGCGCGCGAGGGTCGCGGCCCGGATACGGCTGTACGGAGTGGCAAGCAGGCCCGGGGGGCGGCCTCGTCCGATTCCCCGGAGCCTCGAGGCGAGGCCGAGCGGTCGTCCGGGCCCAGGGAAGAGAAACCGGCTACGAAGGAAGAATCTGTTGCGGTGGCCGGCCGTCTCCATCCCCGCCGTGGCACGGGCAAGCGGGCGGGCGTCTCCGAGCCGCCCCCGCTCTTCGAGGGCCAGGTCGTCAAGCGGCGGGGTTCCCCTGCGGCTCGGTCCGGACAGGAGGCGCCGGCCGTAGGAAGTCCCGACGCCCAGACTGCAGGAACCTCGGAGCAGCCCGATGTGACCGACCCCGAGCTTCTCAGGCTTCCTCGTGGGCGGGACAGGGTGGTGCAGTACCTGTCGAATTCCTATCGTGGGGTCGGCCAGAAGACCGCCGAAACACTGGTTGACGCCTTTGGGGAGGACCTCTTCACCGTGCTTCAGCGGAATCCGGAGAAGGTGGAGGCGGCTCTCACCCCGGCCCGATCCGAGAAGTTCATGGAGGCCTGGGGGGCGGACCTCGAGAGGCGACGCCAGAGACACCTGGAGGGAGACGGGGCGAGCCCGTCAGAGACGGCTCCGGCCGAGGGTGCGGGTGATCGGGAGACCGGGGAGGATTCCGGGAATCGCCCCCGCCGGCATCGGAGAACCCGGGGCGGAGGCTCGGGGCGTTAGCGGCGTTGGGATGGAGCCGTCCGGGGAGGTTGCCGGGAAGCTCGGGAGCGCCACGCCCCTCGGGGCGTGGCGCTCAGCCGTTTCAGGGCTGAAGCTGCTGGATCGGTCGGTCCTCGAGGCGGGAGCGGAGGAAGCCGCCCGGGACCTGCTGGGGTGTCGGCTGGTGTCCCTCGTGGGCGATACGGTGACCGGTGGAAGGATCGTGGAGACGGAGGCCTACGTCGGGCCTCACGATCCTGCGTGTCACGCTGCCGAGCGGACGGGGCGGACCCGGCGGAACGCTCCGATGTACGGTCGGCCGGGGACGGCCTACCTGTACTTCGTGTACGGAATGCATTGGTGCTTCAATGTGGTAACCGGCCGGGTCGGCCAGCCGGAAGCGGTGCTGATCCGGGCCCTGGAGCCGGCCATTGGACGAGAGGCGATGTCGAAGAGGCGGGACAGGGACCGAGACCTGACGAATGGTCCCGCGAAGCTCTGTAGCGCCCTGGGGATCGACGGTGAGCTCAACGAGCACTGTCTCTCCCGCCCACCGCTCCTCCTCTACGAGGGGTCTCCTCGGAAGGAGGAAACGGTCGGTGTGACCGGAAGGGTCGGAATTCGCCGGGCCCGCGACTGGCCCCTCCGGTTCCTCCTGGAAGGCAATCCACACGTCTCCTCTCCTTCCCCTCGCCCGCCGAGATCGGGCGCTCGCATGGAATGAGCGACCCGACCTGGATCTCCGTCCTGCCACCGGTCCTCGCGATCGTGCTCGCGATCTGGACCCGGCAGGTCTACCTGTCGCTGGCCGCTGGGATCTGGATCGGATGGACGATCCTGGAGGGATGGAATCCGTTCTCGGGCCTCGGAAGGTCGATCGAGGCCTCGGTCGCGGTGCTCGCGAGCCCCGGAAACGCCAACGTCATCCTCTTCACGCTGGTGATCGGTGCGCTCATTGCCACCATCGAGGGCTCGGGTGGGGTGCGTGGATTCGTCAGGTACCTCGAGTCCCGCGAGTGGGTGAACACCGGGAAGCGCGCCCAGGCGCTCGCATGGGTGACCGGCCTCATCATCTTCATCGAGTCGAACATCACGGTGCTCGTTGCGGGTGCCGTCTCCCGTCCGCTCTTCGACCGATTCCGGGTGTCGCGGGAGAAGTTGGCCTACATCATCGATTCCACCTCGGCGTCGGTCTGCATCCTCATTCCGTTGAACGCCTGGGGGGCCTACAATCTCGGGATCCTGACCGGGCTCGGGGTGGAGGATCCGCTCGGGGTCTTCGTGGGGGCGATCCCCCTGAACTTCTATGCCCTGGCGGCCCTGTTCCTCGCCGGCGCCACCGTGGTCTGGGGGATCGACATCGGGCCGATGAAGAAGGCCGAGGCGAGGGCGCGAGAGGGGAAGCTCCATTGGGCCGAATCGCAGCCGATGATCGACGAGGAGATCCTTTCCCCCGAGCCCAACGACCGCATCCCGCCCCGGCCCGTGAACATGGTGGTTCCGATCGCCGTGATGGTCCTGATGATGCCGGTGGGCCTCTGGATCACCGGCGACGGCGACCTCAGGGCCGGGTCGGGGTCGACATCGGTCCTCTGGGCCGTCCTCTCCGCTGTGGCGGCAGCCTGGATCCTGCTCCTTGTGCAGAGGGGAGCGACAGTCGACGAGCTTATGCGGACGGCCCTGAAGGGGGCGGGCGGACTCGTGCCTCTCGCCCTGATCCTCCTGCTCGCCCTGGCGCTCGGAGACGTCGCAAATGCGCTGGGCACCGGAGAATACGTGGCGCAGGTCACGGCTGGGTTCCTGCCCCCCTTCATCTTCCTTCCCGTCGCCTTCCTGGTGTCGGCAGGCATCGCCTTCTCGACGGGCACGAGCTGGGGGACCTTTGCGATCATGCTGCCCATCGTGGTCCCGGCCGCAGTGGCACTGGGGCTTCCTCCCTCCCCGTTCGTTGCGGCGGCACTCTCCGGGGGAATCTTTGGCGATCATTCCTCACCGATCTCGGACACCACCATCATCTCGTCGATGGCGGCGGCGACCGACCATATCGATCATGTGAGGACCCAGCTCCCGTATGCCCTCCTCGCAGCCAGCGTGGCTACTGTCGGGTTCGCGGGGTTGGGCTGGACGCTTTAGAAGGTTGTTGAAGAAGGGGAGTGGCCACCGCGAAGGGGTCTTGCGTGTCCTGGTCGAGGCGGAGCACCGAAGGCGATGCGATAGCATCGGTGAGGGGCTCCAACGACGATCCAGGGCCGCAACCCCCCTTCGCCCTTTGGGTTGGGGCGGCAGGGGCCTGCCTCCGTCGTTGCCTCGCCTCGACGTAGCTCACCCGCTATGCCTGCGGCGAGCCGCCTTGGATTCAGGCCCCTGGCGCTCCCAACGGTGGCCACTCCCCTTCTTCAACTACCTTTTGGCTCTGTCTGGGGAAAGGAAGCTTGGAGGATGGATGTGAAGATCGTGGTCTGCATCAAGCGCGTGCCCGACACGGGTGCCCGCATCCGGATTGGGCCCGGATCCGACGCCATCGACGCGGAGGGGCTTCGGTACGTCCTGAACCCGTATGATGAGTTTGCCCTGGAGGGCGCTCTTCGTGCCGGTGAGGCGGCGGACTCCGGGGAGATCGTGCTCCTGACCCTCGGCGACTCGAGCGCTGAGGAGACCCTGCGAAGCGGCCTCGCGATGGGCGCGGATCGCGCGATCCTCCTGGAGGGTGAGTCCACCTGGGACGGCCTTTCCACAGCCAAGAGGCTGGCCACGGCGGTGGAGGAAGAGGACCCGAACCTGGTCTTGCTGGGAAGGAAGGCGGTCGACGACGACCAGGAACAGGTTGGACCGATGGTGGCGACGCTCCTTGGCTGGAGCTGTGTGTCCACCGTATCGGAATTCGAGGTGGAGAACGGTCATGTTCGCTGCGCCTGCGCGGTGGACGGTGGAGTTCAGCGATTGCGGGTGCCCCTGCCCGCGGTGCTCACCGTGACGAAGGGTGCCTATGAGCCCAGGATCGCGTCTATGAAGGGCATCATGGCGGCCAAGAGGAAGCCGCTCGAACGGCTCGGGAGCGATGCCGTCCCTTCCAGCGTCACGCTTCGCAGTCTCGACCTTCCTCCGGAGAGGACCGCGGGGGAGGTACTCGACGGCGGGCCGGACGCGGTTCCCGAGTTGGCTCGGATCCTTCGTAAGGAAGGGCTCATCTGATGACGAAGGTGCTGGCGGTGGTGGTGGGGCGAGAGGGCAGACTGCCCGAAACCGCATTCGAAGTCGTCGGGGTCGCGAACAGGCTCGCGGGGATGTTGGACGGCTCCGTGCACGCCCTCGTGCTCGCCCCCAGGGCTGTCCGCGAAGAGGCCGCTCGGCTCGGCGAGGTCGGTGCTCGAAAGGTCACGGTCGTGGCCCACGAGGCTCTCTTGGACGATCGACCGGAGCCTTACCTCGAGCTCGTGGAAGGTCGATTGAACGAGGAGTGCCACGGCGCCCTGCTCCTTCCGGCCACGTCCCTCGGAAAGGACCTCGCCGCGAGATTGGCCGCGAAGCTCGACGTCCCCCTCGCCCAGGACGTCGTGGGCCTCGAAGACGAGGACGGCGATCCGATCTTCGTGCGACCGGTCTACGCGGGCAAGGCGATCGCGAGGCTCCGATTGGACGCGTCGCCATTGGTTGCCACCGTGCGTCCGCACGCGTTCCCAGTAGTGGAGCAGCCCACCGATCCGGAAGTTCGCATCGTGGAAGCCGACCTGGATCGATCGGGCTGGGCGACCGAGCTCGTCTCGTTCGAGCGGATCAACCCGGAGGTGCCCGACGTCGCCGAGGCGTCGATCGTCGTGTCCGGGGGACGCGGCCTCAAGGGGCCGGAGAACTGGCATCTCCTCGAAGAGCTGCGAGCTGCCCTCGGGCCGGACGCGGCGCTGGGAGCCTCGAGGGCGGTCGTGGACGCCGGGTGGAGGCCCCACTCCGAGCAGGTCGGTCAGACCGGAAAGACGGTGACGCCCAGGTTGTACTTTGCCGTGGGCATCTCGGGTGCGGTCCAGCACCTGGCGGGGATGCGGACCGCGGGGCGTATCGTCGCGATCAATCGTGACCCCGACGCACCGATCTTTCGGGTGGCCGACTACGGGATCGTGGGGGATCTCTTCGAGGTCGTCCCCGCTCTGACCGAAGAGGTCCGGAGGCTGAAGGGAGAGGCCTAGAGACCTTCAGGGTCGACGTCCGAGAAAGGTCACCGGATCGATGGGCCGGCCGCTCTTCCAGATCTCGAGGTGCAGGTGCGGAGCCGTTACGTTTCCGGTGCTCCCGCTCAAGCCGACCACGGCACGTCCGTCGATGGCCTGACCCTGGGAGACGTGGATCTCGGAGAGGTGGGCGTACACGCTGATCAGGTCTCCTCGGTGGTCGATCCAGACCACGTTTCCGTATCCTCCCATCCACCCGGCATAGCGTACCCGGCCCGGCGAGATCGCTCGGACCGGAGTGCCTTCGGGGGCTCGGATGTCGACGCCCCGGTGAACGGACGGCAGGGTGCCCATCCAGCGGATACCGAAGGGGGAGGTGACACCGCCTTCGACGGGCCATCTGGGGATCGCGCAGCCCGCGAGTTGCACGGTCAGCGCGACCGCGACGAAAAGGAAGGGGAGCCAGCGTCGAGTCACCGATCGGGTCGTCCTGCAGGGGGTCAGAAGCGGAAGGAGCCTCCCAGGACGATCCCGTTCACACCTGTCCACTCCTGCTCCGGGATCGATCCCAGCTCCTCCTGAAGCTCGAAGAAGTTCCTGGGGGTGCCCAGCTTCCAGATGTGAGTCAGAACCTCGATCCGGACACCGATCCGGTCGCGCGGGTACCAATGCGTGCCCGCTCCGAGGATCCCGACCAGGGAGGGGCCGAAGTTGAAGCGCGAGTCGCTGGGAAGGTCCTCCTCCAGGTCCGATCGGGTTAGGACGTCTCCCGCCAGGCCACCGCCGAGTTGCAGGAAGGGAGCCAGGTTGTGCCACGCCCGGTCGCCCGTGAGGGTGAATCGAAGCCGTCCGTCCATTCCGCCTACCAGCGATCGGGTGCTGCCGCGGTCTTCGATCCCGTTCTCGCCGAGCGGATTGCGAACCCTCCGGTCGGTGTCGATGAAGTAGCCGCTGCCCTCGATCGCGAAGGGTCCGCTCAGGTGGAATCCGTACCGCACTCCGACAATCGGACCCCCGCCGGGTCCCAGGTCGAAGCGTCCCCGGTTCTCCGAGGCCACGCCTCCGATGATCCCGACGTCGTGTCGGGTGTCCACGAAGGTGTAGGGAGAAGGGATCGTCTGAGCCGCGGCCGACTGCGGGCTCATCGGGAGGACCATCGCACCAAGAACCGCGAGGAGCGCCGGCAAGAAACGTGTGATCCGCATGACCTTCGGGTTCGAGGTTGCCTCAGGATTGCGAGGGGTCCGGTCGCCGGTGGTGCCGGGTCCTCGGACGTCGCGGGGAAGCTATCTGAAACGGCGTCGCGGGAGCAACCCGTGCGCCACGCGTTTGACGCCCCTCCTGCGCCTCGCGACATTTTCGGCGGCTGGTCTCCTCTAACCCGGCCCTGGCCGGTTCGTTTCCGACAATGCTCCACGGTCTCGCTTCCTACCTGATGGGTGTGCTCGGGCCTCCACTCTCTTCAAGCTCGGGTCTGATCGTCGTCGGGGTCCTACTGGGCGCCGCCGGACTCGCGGCACAGGAGGCGGCCGTTGTCCATTCATCGGCGGAGTTCCGGGCCATGCCCGAGGGCCCGGTCCTGGGGGAGATCTTCCAGGGAACTCCACTCGCGGCGCACGAATCTGAGGGGGATTGGACCCGGGTCACACTTCGCGGCTACGTCTGGACCGCGTCGCTCGAGCTCCTGGTGGAGGAGGAGCTGGATCTCACGGTTTCGGAGGAAGATGGCGAGAATCTCCGAGAGGAACCTGCGGGTCGGGTGGCCGCTCGCCTCCTCCGGGGCGCGCAGCTCGAAGAGATGGAGCGGATTCCAGGGTGGATCCAGGTCAGACGCACCGGTTGGGTTCCGACCGCTTCCCTCGAGGAGCAGGACGCGCCGGACACGGCTTCCGGGGTGCCCGAGGGGTTCACGATCTACCACGGTCCGGAGGGGGACACCCTCGCGTGGGCCGGTCCGGACGCCGACCTGCGGGTGCTCGAGCGAGGAGAAGGTTGGGCCCGAGTTCGGATCGAGGGATGGGTCAGATTGTCGGAGCTGGACGGCTTGGGCGTTGCCGAGGAGGCGCCACCGGGGGAGGGGGCGCTGACGGGACTGAGTCCTCGAGACCTTTCCGAGGATCCGGCGCGGTACCGAGGCGAATTGGTGGAATTGAGGCTGGAGTTCATCTCGCTGGAGAGGGCCGAGGCGATTCGCACGGACTTCTACGAGGGCGAGCCCTTTCTGCTGGCACGCTCTCTCGGCGAGGAACGGTCATTCGTATACCTTTCGATGTCGACCGAGGAGTTGGGATGGGCCGAGGGGCTCGCCCCGCTGGATCGAATCCGGGTGGTTGGCCGGGTGCGGGTCGCTGCCGCGGCCCTCACTGGGAGCCCGATCCTCAAGCTGGTCGAGCTGGAGCGGTTACAGTGACGCCATGGGCCTGACAGCTCAACGTCGCTTCGACGGTCGAAACGATGAGCCGGGAGGCACGGCATGCGAGTGCTGGAAGACGACGGCGGACTGTGCTGGGATGTCGTGCTGGGCCGCGAGTCCTGGGGAGCGTTCTACGTCCTTTTCGTCCCGCGCGAAGGGGATGACGAAGACCGGGAGGCGCGGAAGGCCATCCTGGGGGCCAGCGCGCAGGAGGAGGCGTCGGCGGAGTTGAGTCGGATGGACCGGGTCGAGCTCCTCGAGCTCCTGAGTGGCTCGGTACCGAAGGGAGACTGACGGGGAAGTCCGCCCCTGCCACGGAGAGGCGAGGCGACTCCTCGATATGCCAAGGAGATGATCGTTGCGAGAGTTCGAAGACGAGACCGGAGCACGCTGGGTGGCCGAGGTAGGCATGCGCCCGGGCAAGGACTTCAAGGGCAGGTACTACTTCCTGGCTCGTCCCGGCGACGAGGGTTCGGATGAAGCCGTGGTGTTGATGGACGTGCGCTGGAACAGTGAAAGGACCGCGCGTCGGACGCTTCAAACCATGTCGGAGGTCGAGCTTCGCAGGAGGTTGCGCTCGGCGCGGGGGAGGGGCCAATCAAGCCCCTCGGACGCCCTTCAGCGCAGGGCATCCACCGGAACCTGAGGGCTGAGCCGCGGACCGAACGGGCCGCTTTCCACGATGACCGAGGGATCGCTCGCGCCGCTCCCCGCGGGTCGGACGAAGGATGCCAGCCGGATCCCGATGTCATCCTCGACACGCTTGGCCCCCCAGGTCGAGGGGACGTTGTTGGCGAGGACGCTGAAGAGCACGAAATCTCCATCGCCAGTCCGGACGACCCCGGACAGCGCAGAGACCCGGCTGATGGTCCCGGTCTTGGCGCGGAGATTTCCGGCGGCGGGGCTTCGGTACATGCGGCCGAGCTCGAGGCGGTTCCCGGCTTCGGGGAGGGACGCCCAGAACGTGTCGGCGTAGGGTGAGGCCGACACGTAGTAGAGCAGCCGGACGAAGGACGAGGGCGTCGCGCGATTCTGGTTGGATAGCCCCGATCCGTCCTGGATGGAGAGCTCGGTCCCCGGGATCTCAACCCTCCGCACCAGGAACTCCTCGAGCGCCTGGCTTCCCCCCACGAACGAGCCGTCTCCGGAGGTGATCCGCCCCAACGCGAAGAGGAGCGCCTCCGAGTAGAGGTTGTGGCTGTTTCGATTCACCACTTCGAGGAGCTCGCTCACCGGTGGGGACCGATGCACCGCGAGCGTTCGAAGCGTCCGCCCTTCCGACCCTGGAATGAAGGCGGGAGCGACGAGGCCGAGGCCGGACACGCTCGAACGCTCCCCAGTCCCCAGCGAGCGAGAGGCGCCTTCCACCCGGATCCCTTCCTCCGCGAGCGCGTGCCGAAGCCCCGAAGCGGCGAAGGCTTCGGGGTCGGAGACGGTCATTACCCGCCAGACTTCCCCGGCCCGGAGATTCATCTGTCCCCGGACCTGAATCGAGTCGTCGGGGGCGTTGCGGATCACCTGGAGCGGCGCCGCGGGCGAGCCGGTCACCGAAACTCCCGTGTTCAGCAAGGGCAGCTCCGCTCCTTCCGGCACCGTACGCACCTGGGGACGGTTGCCCGGTCCTCCAGGCCGGATGCGCAACGTGACCACGTTCTCATTGAAGGTGAGCGCGGTGACCGGTGCCGCATACCAGTGGTCGAGGCTGTTCGGGCGCCATGAGGGGTGCCGGGTGGGCCCATTGAAGAAGGTGCCGTCGCCGATCACGTCTCCCGAGACGGTGTGCACACCCTTGCGCGTGAGTGCCTGCGCGAACTCCCGGAAGGGCTCGGAGGCGGAGCCGAGCAGCCGGTCCGAGATGGCGGGGTCGCCGGTGCCGTAGAGGATGAGGTCACCTTCCAGCACGCCCTGTTCGATCGTTCCGTCTGTGAGGAGGTACGTCGGAAACCGGAAGTCGGGCCCGAGCCGCTCCAGCGCCGCTGCGGAGGTGAACAGCTTCTGGTTCGACGCGGGAGCCAGCGGGCGGTCGGATTCCATCGAGACCAGCGTGTCCCCCCGTTCGAGCGACACGGCGAGCACGCCCCAGTCGCTGCCTCGCCAATTGGTGGCCTGGATCAGGCGCTGGACCTCCGGGCGGAGGAGCTGGTGGGTGCTAGCGGATGCCGGGGCCGCCGCGACGTCGGCCGCGTGGGACTCGTGCAGCGGGGCATCGACGGTGCCGGCTTCGACTAGCGAGGCCTCCGCCGCCTCCGCAGGTGGGCTCGGGACCGCAAAGGTCGGATGTGGTTGGACCGGAAGGAGAAACGCTGCGAGGATCGAGCAGATCGCTGCCCCGACGATTCGACGCATATTCGGAGGCTCCCTCGAACGAGTCCAGGTGACGATGCTGAGAACGGGTCCCGCGGATTCGTCCGCAGTCGAGCACGGACGCCCACACCGTACACCTACGAGTCGGAATAGATCGACCGCCGGGGACGGACGCAAGCGTAGCCCCATAGCGATCGTCGCGCTGAGGGGCAGTTCTCCGGGCCCGTACGGAGGCTACGGCCCATCCCGAGGCGGGTAGGCCTCCCGACGCGGGTGCAGGTGATCCAGGGGGTCCTGCTCCGCCTCGGGGAGGATGACTCCCGGGTTCATGATGCCTCGGGGGTCGAGAGTCTCCTTCACCGTACGAAACGCGCGCACGACAGGCTCCGACCAGATCCTCTGGAGGAGAGGCGCTCGCAGTCTTCCGTCCCCGTGTTCCCCCGCCAGCGTGCCACCGAGCGATGCGACGAGCTCGGTGGTCTCGTCCAGCACCCGCCGCACCCGCCCCCTCCAGTCCGAAGCCCGGACGTCCACGAGCGGGTTGACATGGACGTTTCCGTCCCCGGCATGTCCGAAGATCACCGCGTCGAAGCTGGACGCGTCCAGGATACCCTGCAACCCGATCAGGAAGGCCCCGAGGCGCTCCGGCGGGACCACGCAGTCCTCGATGAACTGGACGGAGATTCGCCCTCGATCCGCCTCCCGGGCAATCGTGGGGCTGGCAGCGTGGCGAAGACTCCAGAGTCGATCCACGGCGGTGGGGTCCCGCGTCGTCAGCGCTCCTCGCCCCACGACGCGACCGAGCCGTTGGAGTACATCGAGCTCGTGCCGAACGTCCTTCTCTTCACCGATCGCCTCCAGGAGCACGAGCGCGTAGGCGCCATTGGCGAGGTCTCCCAACTCCGAGTCCCGGACCAGCCCGGCCATCTCGATCAGCCTGCGCCCCAGAAACTCGCACGTGGACGCCTCGGTACGTCTTGCCTCCGCGGCAAGCACCATGAGCTCGTCCGGGGAGTCGACGGCGAGGAGGGCGAGCCCTCGGCTTTCGGGAAGGGGGGCGGACTTCAGTTCGATCCGGGTCACGAATCCGAGAGTGCCCTCGCTGCCGACCAGGAGCTGGACTGCATCGGCGGAGGGCAGGAATCGATCGAGGGCATAGCCCGAAGAGTTCTTTCTCACCCGCGGCCAGCCCGATGTGATCTCGGCCGCAATCGGAACCAGGCGATCCCGGAGCCGGGTGAACTCCACCGGCGGGGGCCGGTCCGGACTCAATCGAAACGGTTCTCCCGAGGGGAGGATTCCGTCGAGCGATTCCACCCATTTCGCCGCAGTTCCGAACCGGAAGCTCCGGGCGCCGGCCGCATTGTTCGCCACCATCCCGCCGATTGAACACCACCGAGCCGAGGAGGGGAGGAAGGGGAGGAACCGGCCCGACGCTCTGAGCCGAGCGTCGACCGAGCTGGCCACGGCACCCGCCTCGACCGAAATGCTTCCGCTCTCTTCGTCGATCCGTCCCACTTCCCGAGAAGGAGGCACAGACTCGACGACGATACCCGGACCCAGATTCCCTCCAGGCATGCCCGTTCCCGCGCCGCGCGGAATGAGATGGACCTCTTCGTTTCCGGCCCAGGCGACGAGCTCCAGGAGGTCGCTTTCGGTCCTCGGGATGGCGTATGCGAGAGGTTCCGCCTGAAACGGGCCCGAGACCAGGGAGGCTCTGCGAGCGGCCTCGCTCCCGCGAAAGACCCGGCCCCCGTATCCACGGGGAAGGCGGAGAGGCGCCGAGGACGGGGGAATTTCGGTCAGGTCGATTCCCTCTCTTCACTCGAGGAGGGTTCGGCGCACTCGCGGCAGAACCCGGTGAGCTCGAGGCGGTAGCCGGTCACCTGGAACCCATCGGACCCCTGCTCGAGGGCCGACAGGTCCTCACGCGGAAGGTGTCCGGGCAGATCGAAGATCCGGGAACACTGAACGCAGCGTGCGTGGTGGTGCGGATCCGTGCGGCCGTCGTAACGGGCCGAACCGTCTCCGTACGTCAGCTTCACCGCAAGCCCGCATCCGACCAGGGTTTCCAGGCTCTTGTACACCGTCGCCAGCGAAATCACCGGCACTTCCGAGCGTACGGCGAGGAACACCTCGTCGGCGGTCGGGTGCTTGTCCGTGGAGGCCAGAAAGCGATAGACGGCGGCCCGTTGCTCGGTAAACCGCTGTCCGTTCGCCTCGAGTGCCTCCCGGAGAATCTCGTCGGGGATCACGTCCTGCTTCGGCATGGCGAGGCGGACCTTGAAGAATCGAAGATACTGCCAGGGAATGAAGATTGCCTACGAAAAGGTAAGGGAAGGCGAAAATCCGTGTCAACGATGCGGGATCGCTCCAATTCCGGACTGTCCGCCGGAGTGGAGGGTCGTGTGCCTCGATCTGGGGAGGAAGCGATGAGGGGGGGATCCGACCTGGTGACGCTCGAGCCGTTGTTGGATGCGGTAAGAGAGGGAGTCGAGCATGCGGAGTGGAAGCTCTCCGGCCTTCAGAAGACGACGAGCCAGGAGTTCGAGGGGCGGTGGGCCGGGGAATCGACCCGCAGCGCCTATCTCTTCTTCCACCGGGACGATCTGCCGGGTTGCGTGAGTGTGGAGGCCTTCCTGGACGAGACCACCCGGGGGCTCCGGGGAAACCTCTCGCTCGTGCTCGATGGGCCGACCCTTGGAGTCCTCGGGGGCGTCCCGGCCGTTCTGAATCGCGTCCTCCGGGCCGCCTCCGAGACGCTTCCGGAGGGGTACCGGACCCCCGTCGCGGTCCGCGTCGGCGTGCCCGAGCAGGACGTGCCCGCAGACCAGGCGGACGTGCAGGTGCGGATCAAGCTCTTGATCCCCATGGCTGCAGTGGAAGCCGGGGGCTCGGCCATCACGGCTCTCGCCTCCGGGGCGGTCCGAGCCTTCGAGCGGCTCCTGGAGCGTCCCGAGGTGGCTGAGCTGTTGCCGCCCGTGATCGAGTGAAGGTTGCCCGGAGCCATTTCGGCCTCCTACACTTCCTCGAATCGACCTGCGGCGATCCGGTAGACCAGAATCCCAATGCGAATGAGGCACTCACATGACCGTTCCTGAACGTGACCTTGACGACCTGCTTCGGGAGGACCGGAAGTTTCCTCCACCGGCCGAGTTCCGGGCCAGGGCCCACGTATCGGACGACGGTGTGAGGGAGGCGGCGCAGGCCGATCCGGAGGCCTACTGGGCCGGGTGGGCGGAGGAGCTCGACTGGTACCGGAAGTGGGACCGGGTCCTGGAATGGAATCCGCCTCACGCGAAGTGGTTCGAGGGGGGAAAGCTGAACGTCTCCCACAACTGCGTCGATCGCCACCTCGAAGGTCCGCGCCGGAACAAGGCGGCTCTGATCTGGGAAGGCGAGCCCGGAGACGTGCGAACCTACACGTATTGGGATCTCCATCGGGCGGTCTCCCGATTCGCGCAGGCGCTCAAGGACCTCGGGATTGAGAAGGGGGATCGGGTGGCGATCTATCTCCCCATGATCCCGGAGGCTGCGATCGCGATGCTCGCTTGCGCCCGGATCGGGGCTCCCCATTCGGTGGTGTTCGGAGGATTCTCTCCCGAATCCCTCTCGGATCGGATCAATGACGCTCAAGCAAAGCTTCTGATCACGGCCGACGGCGGATACCGGCGGGGGAACGTCGTCCCCTTGAAGAGAAACGCGGATCTGGCCGTCGAGCGGTGTCCCTCGATCGAGCACGTCGTGGTCGTGGCCCGTGGGTGGGACGTGTCCCGGACCACCGGCGCCCAGATGAAGCCTGGGCGGGACCTGTGGTACCACGACCTCATGAGGGAAGTCGAAGGAGGGTGCGAACCCGAGCCAATGGACGCGGAGGATCTCCTCTTCATCCTCTACACCTCGGGTACGACCGGAAAGCCGAAGGGTGTCGTGCACACGACCGGCGGATATCTCACCCAGACCTACGCGACCTCCAAGTGGGTGTTCGACCTGAAGGAGGACGACGTCTACTGGTGCACCGCGGACGTGGGATGGATCACCGGTCATTCGTACATCGTCTACGGGCCGCTCGCCAACGGCGCGACCGTGATGATGTACGAGGGTGCGCCCGATTTTCCGGACCGCGGCCGTTTCTGGGAGCTCTGCGAGAGGTATGGCGTCACCGTCTTCTACACCGCGCCCACGGCCATCCGGGCCTTCATGAAGTGGGGCGACGAGTGGCCGAAGAAGCACGATCTCTCCCAGCTCAGGTTGCTCGGCACCGTCGGCGAACCGATCAACCCCGAGGCGTGGGTCTGGTACCACCGCTTGATCGGAGGGGACCGCTGTCCGATCGTCGACACCTGGTGGCAGACCGAGACGGGGGGGATCATGGTGACCCCGCTTCCCGGAGTCACCGAGACGCGTCCGGGCAGCGCCACCCTCCCGTTCCCCGGCATCGAGACCGCCATCCTGAACGAGGCCGGTGAGGAAGTGAAGGCGGGATATCTTGCGGTGACCCGTCCCTGGCCGGGAATGCTGCGCACGATCTACGGGGACGACGAGCGGTACCGGGAGACCTACTGGTCGAAGTGGGATGGCCTGTACTTCCCGGGAGACGGAGCCAAGCTGGGCGACGACGGCTACCTCTGGGTGCTCGGGCGGGTCGACGACGTGCTCAACGTCGCGGGGCACCGGATCGGCACGATGGAGGTCGAGAGCGCGCTCGTCGATCACCCCGCCGTGGCGGAAGCGGCCGTGGTCGGGAAGCGCCACGATGTGAAGGGAGAGGCGATTGCCGCCTTCGTCACCCTCCGCGACGGAAACGAGCCCTCGGACGAGCTGAGCACCGAATTGCGGGGACACGTCGCCGAAAAGATCGGTCCGATCGCGAGGCCCGAAGTGGTCCTCTTTTCAGCCGACCTTCCCAAGACCCGATCCGGCAAGATCATGCGGCGGCTGCTCAAGGACATCGCTGAAGGGAAGGCGGTCGGGGACACCACGACGCTCGCCGATCCGGAGGTCGTCCGGAAGCTCAAGGACCGTTACGAGGAAGGGGAGGGCTGACCACCGAGGTCTCGGCGGCCGGCCCCGAAGCGCATCAATCGGCCAAGGGGTCCGGAGGTGCCGGTATGCGCTGCTGGTCTTCGGACTTTCGCTTCACGGGTCGGGCAGGGATGCCGAGGTGAAGGTGGTGGGCGTCCGTATCCCGTGTGGCCACACCGAGCGCGCCGAGCATCGAGTCTTCCGCGAGGCGCACGCCCGCGAGCACGGTCGCATGGTACGTGACGCGGACTCCATCCTCGATCACCGTCCTCGGTGTCTCAACCAGCTGCGGGTCCACGATGTCGTGGGTGTGCGAGTAGACGTTCGCGAAATCGGCAATGCTGACCCCATTGCCGAGCTCGATTCCGCCACGGTCGTCGAGGAGCACGTGGCGATGGACCACCACGTCGTCTCCCACCTCGAGATTGTACCCGAAGGAGAGCTTCACGTATTGGAAGGCCTTGAAGTTGGCGCCGCACCGCCTGAAGATCCGTCGGGCCAGGATGCGGCGGAAGCGAACCCCCAGGTCGACGTTCTCTCCGAGCGGGCTCTTGTCGAACATCTCCCATAGCCAGATCAGCGGCTTGACCCGGTCGTACCTCTCGACGTCGATCTCCTGGTAGTATTCGGGTTCCAGGGTCACGTTGCGGGGGTCCATCTGGGCGAGCGCGATCCGGGTCGCGGGGGCGAGCTCTTCCGCATCCCGCTTGGAGGTCTCCGGAAAGAAGAGGTCCGTCAGGATCCGGCGACAGAGCTCGTTCCGGTCGCAGTCCGGTCGGTCCAGCTCCCGGTCGATGGTGGCGAGCCACTCGTCGTAGGATTCCCGGGTGTCGGCCGGGAGGGGAACGTCTCGAAGCGGAAGGAAGGGCATGGCGAGCTTCTGGGCGGATCCGAATTCCGAGGTGTGTTCGAACTGGGCCTCCCACTCCTGGAAGGCCGCGCAAGCGATTGGCTACCCGAGCGAAAACCCAGGGGTCCGCGCGGCGGGTGTCGCATGCCGGGTGTCTATATTGTGCCAACGATGGGCGGCTGGGAAGGTCGCGCAGTGACCACTCCCCTTCTTCGACGACCTTCCAGGCGATCAGATCGGCGATGAAACCGGGGTTGACACCTCCCGCGACCCCCGGGTAATCTGTTCCATGGAAAGAGGCACCAGGAGCTGGACGCACCACCTCACGCGCCGAAATTCGGATCCCGAGCAGGGGATCGGTCGACTCGGGCGCGTGGGGTTTTTTCTTTTGGCAGGCATCTAGGGGAGGCTCGATGGCGAACTCCGTTCCAGGGAAACCGGTCCGCACGATCGAGGAAGCGCTCACCTTCGATGACGTGCTCCTGTTGCCCGGTCACTCCACGGTCCACCCCAGGGACACCCAGGTCTCCACCAACCTCACCGCCACGATCCGACTCTCGATTCCCCTCATGAGCGCGGCGATGGACACCGTCACGGAAGCCGGAATGGCGATCGCGCTGGCGAGGGAAGGAGGGCTCGGGGTGATCCACAAGAACCTCACGCCGGAGCGTCAGGCGAGCGAGGTGGACCGGGTCAAGCGGTCAGAAAGTGGGATGATCCTCAACCCGATCACCCTGACTCCGGACGCGACGCTCAGGGATGCGCTCGAGCTCATGTCGCGATTCTCGATCTCAGGAGTGCCCATCGTCGAGCTCGATGGCAAGCTCGTAGGCATCATCACCAACCGGGACCTTCAGTTCGAGCGCGAGCTCGATCGTCCGGTTCGAGCGGTGATGACGTCGGAACAGCTCGTCACGTCTCCGGTGGGAATCACGCTCGAGGAGGCGGAGAAGGTGCTGCACAAGCACCGGATCGAGAAGCTTCCCGTCGTCAACGAGGACGGGACGCTCGCCGGGTTGATCACCGTGAAGGACATCGTCAAACGGCGGCAGTTTCCCAACGCCTGCAAGGACGATCGGGGCCGGCTACGGGTGGGTGCCGCGATCGGAGCCTCCCAGGAGGACCTCCACCGCGCTCGGATGCTGGTTGAAGCCGGCGTGGACGTCCTGGTGCTCGACACCGCGCACGGACACTCGGGGGGTGTCCTGGACGCGGTGACCCGAACCCGGGAGGCCTTTCCCGACATCGCCCTCATCGGGGGGAACGTCGCGACCCGAGAGGGCGCGGCAGCACTCGTCGATCGAGGTGTGGACGCGGTGAAGGTGGGAGTGGGCCCTGGCTCGATCTGTACCACCCGGGTGGTGACGGGCGTGGGCGTTCCGCAGCTCACGGCGGTCTTCGAGGCGGTCGCGGGCGTGGAAGGGCGGGTGCCGGTGATCGCCGACGGCGGCATTCGGTACTCGGGCGACCTGGTGAAGGCGCTTGCCGCCGGGGCGGACGTGGTGATGATGGGCTCTATGTTCGCGGGTACCGAGGAGGCCCCGGGAGAGAGCTTTCTCCTGGAAGGCCGCCGCTACAAGCTGGTTCGTGGGATGGGCTCCCTGTCGGCGATGGAGGAGGGCTCGGCCGATCGGTACTTCCAGGACGTGCAACCGGACGTTCGCAAGCTCGTACCCGAGGGGATCGAGGCCCGCGTTCCCTACAAGGGACCCTTGACGGATACGGTCTTTCAGCTCGTGGGCGGGCTTCAGAGCGGAATGGGGTATTGCGGGGCGGCCTCCCTCGTGGAGCTCAGGGAAAAGGCGCGCTTCTGTCGGGTGAGCACGGTGGGGCTCCGGGAGTCGCATCCCCACGACGTCACGATCACGAGGGAAGCCCCGAACTACCGCCTCTGATCGGGTCCACTTGCCTTCACGGCCTCGGCCCGTACCTTGAACGGCTGGCGCAAAGTGTTCGGCCGGGCCGTCCGGCGACTCCTCGAATCTGTACCCGATGACGACGACGTCTGCCGAGAGGACCGTCCTGTCGCTGACTCCGAGGCTCCTCCTGGGCCCCGGGCCCTCTCCGGTGTCTCACCGGGTTCTACAAGCTGCAGCGCATCCCACTCTCGGGCATCTCGACCCCCGCTTTCTGGAGTTGCTCGACGATATGAGCCTGCGCCTGCGCGACCTCTTCGGAACCGAGAACGAGATGACGTTCGCGGTCTCCGGCACGGGGTCCGCCGGCATGGAAGCGGCCTTCGTGAATCTCCTCGAGCCTGGAGATACTGCGATCGTCGGGGTCAACGGAGTCTTTGGAACGCGGATGAGCGACGTCGCCCGGCGGCTCGGGGCCCGCGTGGTCGACGTCCAGGCGGAGTGGGGGCAGGCGCTGGACCCCGGACGCCTGGAGGAGGCTCACCGACGACATCCCGAAGCAAGGTTGCTGGCCGTGGTCCACGCCGAAACCTCCACCGGGGTGCACCAACCGCTCGACGACATCGCGGACCAGCTGCGGGGGAGTGACACCTTGTTCGTCGTGGACGCGGTCACCTCCTTGGCCGGCGTCCCGGTGGAGGTCGACCGGCTGGGGATCGACGTCTGCTATTCCGGAACGCAGAAGTGCCTCGGAGCGATACCCGGGCTCGCTCCCATCACATTCTCGGACTGGGCCATGGAGCGGATCGAGGGGCGCCGCGAGCCGGTTTCGAGTTGGTACCTGGACGCCTCGCTCCTCTCCGGGTACCTGGGCTCCGAGCGTCGCTACCACCACACCCCTCCGATCAATCTCCTGTACGGGCTCCACGAGGCGTTGCGGGAAGTCGAGGAGGAGGGGCTCGACGCCCGATTCGAGCGCCACGCCGAGGTCGGTGGCCGGCTTCAGGTCGAGCTGGCGGCTCGGGGGTTTCGTCCCTTCACGGACGTCGATCACCGGCTGCCCCAGTTGACCGCCGTCTACGTCCCGCAAGGTCGTGACGAGGGACGGCTGCGGCAGGCTCTCCTCGAAGAGCACGAGATCGAGGTCGGGGGCGGCCTGGGTCCGGCGAGCGGACGGATATGGCGTGTGGGACTGATGGGGCATGGAGCAAGGCACGAGTGCGTCGACCACCTTCTGGAAGCGGTGGACGAGCTCTTCGCGAACGATCTGAATGGGGGAAGGGGCTGATGTCAGGATCCAAGAGATGGGCGACGACGGCGCTGGGCCTTGTGCTGACTGTGGCGCTCGGGGCCTGTCGAAGCGTCGGGACACCCGAGCAGGGTGCACCCGCTCCGGCCCAGGAGGACCGGTCGGCAACGCTGCCCTCCGCGCCGACCGATCGCCCCGCGGGATTGGCTCCCGGGGGCCCCCTGGGTCACATCCCGGTCAAGATCGAGGGGATCGACGCGATCCTGCACTCTCCCGCCGCCAAGGACCCCGTGTTCCAGGAGCGCGTCGGCTTCTGGGTCCATTTCTGGACGGAGCGGCAGCATGGGCACTTCGGACGTTATCTGCAACGCATGGGACGTTACGCGGCTCTCGTCGATCACGAGTTGGAAGCGCGGGCGCTTCCCATCAGCCTTCGCTATCTCCCGATCGTTGAGAGCGGATACCTTCCCGGCGCGGTCAGTCGGGCCGGAGCGACCGGAATGTGGCAGATCATGGCTCCGACGGCCGGGGATCTCGGGCTCTCGGTGGGAGCGATCGTGGACGACCGCAGGGATCCGGTGGCCTCGACCTTCGCCGCACTGGAGTACCTGGAGGAGTTGCACGCGAGATTCGACTCCTGGTTCCTCGCCCTCGCGGCCTACAACGCCGGTCCCGGACGAGTGGGCCGGATTCTGGAGGAGAGGGGGGGCGATCCATCGCTCTCGGGTGACGAGCAGTTCCTGCACATTCGCTCCTATCTTCCGGCCGAGACCCGGGAGTTCGTGCCCCGCTTCTTCGCGGCCGCGGCCCTGGCGAGCAATCCGACCGCCTTCGGCTTCGACTCGCCAAATCCCGCGCCCATCGCCTTCGACGAGGTCACCGTCCCCGACGCCACCTCTCTCGATGTGGTCGCCCAGGCCGCGGGGGTGCCGGAAGACGACATCCTCGCCCTGAATCCCCATTTCCTGCGAGGCTTCACTCCGGCCGGAGAGACGAGGGTTGTGCGGGTGCCCGACGGCCGCGGTGACCGCTTTGCCCGGGAATACGCTCTCATTCCGCCCGAGGACCGGCTGAGCTTCCTCGAGCATGTGGTGGCGAGTGGCGAGACCTTCACGCACATTGCCCGCCGATACGGCGTTGCCCTATCCGATCTCACCGCGATGAACAGCCAGATTGACCCCCGGCGCCTTCAGATCGGGATGACCGTGGTCGTACCGGTGGCTTCCAGCGGCTCGGGAGTGGCCCTCACTGCGGGGGCCTCGGGTGGGGCCGATGCTCAGGGGGGCGACGGGGGCGAGCACGTGCACGTCGTCGCATCCGGGGAGAGTCTCTGGACGATCGCCCGCCGATACGGGGTCAGGGCCGAATCGATCGCGCAGGCGAACGACAAGAGGCCCGACGACTTGATCCGGCCCGGAGATCGGCTCCGGATTCCCTAGATTCTAGAACCTCAGGGGTCTGCGTCGTCCTCGACCCTCCACAGCCCCGAGCGTCCTCCGGCCTTTTCGAGAAGGCGGATGCCGCCGATCTCCATTCCGCGGTCCAGAGCCTTCCCCATGTCGTAGAGGGTGAGGAGCGCCACCGACGCGGCCGTCAGCGCCTCCATCTCCACGCCCGTGGACCCCTGCACCCGGGCCACGGCCCGGATCCGGATGCCCGGGAGGTCGCGGTCGGGAGTGGCTTCGACTCCGGCGGAGACCGCCGGCAGGAGGTGGCAGAGCGGAATCAGGTCCGAGGTCCGCTTGGCGGCCTGGATCCCGGCGAGCTCGGCGACTCGGAGCGGCTCCCCCTTCGGGCCATCCTCAATTAGGCGCTCGAGGGTTTCTTCGGCCGTTCGGATCCAACCTTCGGCCACGGCCCACCGGGTGGAGACCTTCTTTTCGGACACGTCCACCATGCGGGGCCGGCCAGACTCGTCCAGGTGGGTGAGCTTCTTCTGGGGGGATGGATTCGGATTCATGCGGAGGTCGCTCTCTCGCGTTGAAGGGCCAGGAGGTCACGGTTCAGGTCGATGAGGAGGCCGCTCATGAGAAGCTGAGGATTCACGTTTCCTGCGGCGCGTTCCCTGGCCTCCTCGACCCGGGAGATCGCCCGCGCCACGGCGAAGGGGTGGAGATGTCTTCGCTCCGCGGTCCGCCGCAGCCAATCGACCGTCGCCGGGCTCCTGTCGAGCAGGTGGTCCTCGAGGCCGGCCGCGATCACCGCGAGGTCCCTCAGCGAGCTGGCGAGCATGGACAGAAGCTCGTGAAGTCCTCGACCCCCGGCGGCTCCGAAGGACAGCGCCCGGGTGTATCGGAGGCCGGGACGCGGTTCCAGCGCCGCCTGGAGCAGGCGGAGGGCGTCCTTTCGGGTTCCTTCGAGGATACCGTCCTCACCGTCCACGGGCAGAAACCCCAGCGCCCGGCCGATCGATCCTCCCGAGAGATCTGCGGCTCTCCGCACCTCCGACTCCGGATGGGGGACCGTCCGGGACAGGAAGGAGAGAACCCGATCCCGGGGAAGGGGGGAGACATGCAGCTTCATGGTCCGCGAGGTGATGGTGGGCAGGAGACGGCCGGGCACCGACGCAGTGAGGACGAACCAGGTGTCGACCGGAGGCTCCTCGAGCACCTTGAGAAGCGCATTCGCGGCTTCGGTGGCGGATTCCTGCGACACGAGCTCTTCGGCGTCGGCGACCACGAAGAGCCGACGACCCCGGACTGAGGCACTGCGATTCGTCTCGTGGAGGAGATTGCGGATCGTGCCCAGGTGTAGACCCGACGGCTTTCGGGACGCCTCGCCGACGGAGGGCCGAAGGGGCGTGTGCCGGATCTCTTCCAGCGCCTCGTGTCGGGCCTCCTGGAGCCTCTCGCGCTCGCGGTCCTTGGGTCCCCCTCCAGGCGGCTTGGGAAGCGGGAAGTACCAGTGGAGATTCGGATGCTCGAGGCGAAGCGCGAGCCGGCATTCCCGACATTCGTCACAGGGACCGGATCCGGACGGGGAAGTGCAGACCAGGAGCTGGCCCAGCCAGAGGGCGAGCCTCTGCTTACCTACCCCCTGGGGTCCGTGGAGCAGGAGGACCGCAGGGAGCCGGTTCGAGTGAAGGGCCAGGGCCAGGGCCTCACGGATGGCTTCGTGGCCTTCCACCGGGTGGAGGCTCATCGGGCTTCCCCGAGGGGGCGCAGCCAGCGCAGGGGGTCGAGCGGCTGAGGCACGGCGCCGTCCACAGGCGCGCGGAGCTGGAACTCGATTCCGGGGCCCTCCCCGATCGAGCCGGCACCGGCGGTTCCCACCACCTGACCCGATTCGACGCCACGTCCTTCCACGACGCCGATCTCTTCGAGGTGGAGGTAGAGCGTGTAGTAGCCGGCTCCGTGGTCCAACACCACCGAAGGGCCGAACCCCTCGATGGGCGACGCCACCGCCACGATCCCAGGCCGCACAGCCCTCACCGGCGTTCCGGCGGGGACTCGAATTCCCATGCCGCTCCTTCGTAGGAGCATTCCATCGGGCGCCTCGTCCACGCCGAAGCCGTAGACCAGCTCCCCTTCGACGGGCCAGTCGAGCGATCCGAGCTCGGCCACCGAGAGGGTGCTGAAGCGTGGAGCGTCCTCCCCCACGACAGCCTGCCGACGCTCGTTCTCGAGCCGGCGCCGGTCGGTGCTCGTGACGAGGTCGGTCAGGACCCGCTCATCCGCCTCCGCGTCCGCGAGCCGGTCCGGGCCCCCTTCCGCGCTGGTCTGGAGCTGCGCGAGGGTCCGCGCATGCTCCCCTTCCACATCGCGGAGCTCCTCCACCTCGCCCGACTGTGCCGCCCTGAGCCGCTCCAGCTCCCGGAGCGAGGCTTCCAGCTCCCGGCTATGCCGCACGAGCTCCTCCTCGAGGCCGCGAACGCTCTCGAAGAGCGTCCGATCGTAGGTGGCGATCATCTGCAGGTAGTGATACCGGTTGAGGAGATCGGAGAAGGATTCCGCACCGAGAAGGACTTCAGCGGTGTGCAGGGGCCCCCTCTTGTAGATGTCCCGAAGTCTGCGGCTCAGCACCGCGTGGCGCTCCCTCAGATCCTCCCGGGTGCGAAGCAGGCTTCCCGTAGCGAGTCGGACCTGCTCGTTCATTGCCGCGATCTGAAAGTCGATCTCCGCGAGTACGGATCGGGAGGCGCTCAGTTGCATCTCGATGTTCCGCAACTCGCCCGACGCGCTGCGGACGCGTTCCCGAAGCAGCTCCATCTCGCGTTGGAGATGCGCCCGGTCCTCCCGGATCTGCTCCAGGCGCACCTGGCTATCCTGGATCCCGCGAAGAAGCTCCGGTTCCCTCTCCTGGCCCGCCAACGGGATGGGCACGAGTGCCAGGGCGAGGAGTCCGGCGAGAGCTCGGGCCGCCGTCACCGCTGGGACGCTGCCCCTGTTTCTGCGAGCCATGTCACACCTCCCGGAGGTAGCGACGTACAGCGACGGCGCTTGCAAGCAACCCGAAGGCACCGCCCGCGATCACACCTCCCGCAATCCACTCCATGGGGATCCAATCGAGCGGGAACACCAGACGGTAGACCACAAGATATGCGGAGTAGGTCAACCCGGCCGCGAGCAGCCCACCCGCGATGCCCGTCAGGAATCCTTCCAAGAGGAAGGGACGCCGAATGAACCCGTTGGTGGCCCCGACGAGGCGCATGACCTGGATCTCGTCTCGGCGGGCGAAGATGGCGATCCGAACGGCGGTTGCAATGATGAGAGCGGCCACCAGGCTGAAGGCCATCCCGAGGATCGCGGTTCCGATCGCACCGACCTGACGAAGCAGGTGCAGACGATCCACCCAGTCCCCACCGTAGGCCACATCTTCGACGTTCGGGTGACGCCTCGCCAAGCCGGCAACGCGCGCCACCGCTTCCGGGTTTCGAAAGCCGGGTTGGAGCTCCACCTCGAGCGAGGCGGGAAGCGGGTTCACCTGCAGTCCCGAAAACAAGTCTTCGAACTCCCCCAGGGTCTCCCTCGCCGTCAGCAAGGCGTCCTCCCGCGACACGAAGCGAACCGCTCGGACCTCCTCGAGCTCGAGGAGCACTCCTTCCAGCTCGCGCACCTGGTCCTCCAGAACGTCGTCGCGGACGTAGGCCACGACTTCGACACGTTCCTCGATCTGTGTGAGCGCCTGGTGCAGGTTGTACGTGACGACCCCGAACACGCCCACCACGAAGAGCGCTAGGGCCACCATCGCCGCCGAGAGAATGGTGAGCAATGGGGCTCGTCGGATGGCCGCAATGGCTTCCCGGAGGGCGTACATCAGGCCGCGCCTTCCTCGACTGCGCCGGAATCGTAGACGAGCCTACCCTCGTCGAGCTCCAGGACCCTGAATTCCGGGTGGCGACGCACGAGCTCGAGGTCATGCGTCGCCACCAGCAGGGATGTGCCGCGGGCGTGTAGCTCCTGGAAGAGCTCCATGATGCCCCGAGTCGCTCGGTCGTCGAGGTTCCCCGTGGGCTCGTCCGCGAGCACCACGAGCGGGTCGTTGACGAGCGCGCGGGCAATCGCGACCCGTTGGCGCTCCCCACCCGACAGCTCGTCCACGGGCATGCTAGAGCTCGATGAGAGACCGACCTGGGCGAGCAGGCGGTGGGTGCGCGAGAGAATGTCCCTGCGAGGCGCCCCGGTCACCTCCAGCGCGAACGCCACGTTTTCGGTGGCCGTCCGCCCGGGAAGGAGCCGGAACTCCTGGAATACGTACCCGACGCGTCTGCGCAGCTTCCAGACCTCCCGGTCGGAGGTGAGCTCCGACGAGAAGCCGCAAGCTCGCACTTCTCCGGAGGTGGGGCGGTCCGCCATGTGCACGAGTCGCAGGGTCGTCGTCTTGCCGGAACCGGAATGTCCGGTCAGGAAGGCGAACTCGCCCTTTCGGAGGTGGAATGAGACCTCGGAGAGGGCACGTCCGCGAGGGGGGAACTCCTTGGTCACCTTCGTGAGCTTGATCACGAGAGAGGTGGATGTCCGAGGGGGGTGTCGAGAGTGTCGATGGCCTGAATAGCGGGAAGATATTCCAGGCGGTCGGCGAGTGTCAAAGCGTGGGGTCGGGTCGCGATCGACAAAGCCGTCCGGCCAGGCGAAGGGCCTCGAGGGTCGACGTCGCATCGGCCCGCCCGGTGCCCACCAGGTCGAATGCCGTCCCGTGATCGGGAGAGGTTCGCACGAAAGGGAGGCCGAGCGTCACGTTCACGCCGCGACCGAATGCGAGGGTCTTGAAGACCGCCATTCCGACGTCGTGGTAGGGGACCACCACCGCGTCCACCGTTCCCTCCAGCGCGAGCAGGAACACCGTGTCCGCCGGGAGGGGACCGGTGACGTCCAGGCCGCGCTCCTGCATCCGCTCCACCGCCGGCGCGAACACCCTCTCCTCTTCGTCTCCGAAGAGGCCGGAATCCGAGGCGTGCGGGTTGAGAGCGCAGAGGGCGATCCGGGGTCGGTCCATGCCCCAGCGGAGACGAAGCTGCTCGTCGAGGAGGGACGTCTGCTCGTCGAGGAGGGCATCGGTGACGGCGGCAGGCACCTCCCGGAGGGGCAAGTGAGTGGTCGCGAGCAGGATCCGGAGGGGGACGCCGGTCCGGGTCGACTCGGCGGCCATGAGCATGCCCACGGTGCGGGCGCCGGTCAATTCCTGGAGCAGCTCGGTCTGGCCGGGCGCCTGCACGCCGGCGGCGTGCAGGGCGGGCTTGTGGACGGGTCCGGTCACGAGGGCCGACACCTCCCCGGCCAAGGCCATCTCGACCCCTCTTCGGAGGGCGGCGAGGGAGAGTTCGCCCGCGGACGTCAGGGAACCAGAGAATTCGCCGACCGCCTCGACCCGGAATCGATGCGCAAGGGAGGCCACGTCGTCGTTCGACCCCAGCAGGATCGGTTCGATTTTCGGATGCTCATCCCGGATCCGCTCTGCTGCTTCGGCGACGACTTCCGGTCCGATCCCTCGCGGGTCGCCGAGCGTGACCGCGACCCGCACCGCATCGACGGCGATCGGCACCCTCAGCGGACCGATATGCGGTTCTGGAAGGTCACAACCGAACGTCGACGAAGATCCGGGACTTGAGTCGCTCGACGAGGCGCTCCTCGAACCGCTCATCTTCGAGAATCTGTCGGATCTGGGGACGGAGGTCTTCGTACATGAACTCGCCTTCGTCCCGAACGTCGACGAGGTGTACCACCGCGAAGCCCGGAACCCCCTGGGGCGTCTCGAACTCGATCGGACCCACCACCTCACCTTGCTGTGCGGTGCGCAGGGCGACCGCATATCCGCTGGGCAACTGGTCCAACTCGGTCTGCGCCAGGGTGAGGGAGTCGGGTATCCCGGTCTGCTCCCCTTCGTCGGAGAAGTCCTGGATCGAGGCTCCTGCCTCGATCGCTTCTCGGATCTCCTGAGCCCGCTCCCTGGCTCGCTCGGCGTCCGCCGCAGTGGGGCTCGCTCCCGCCAAGATGTGATGCACCAACCTCTCCGGGCCCCGCACCCGCTCGACCCGGATGATGTGCGCTCCGAAGGGACTTTCCACGACTCCGCTGGTCTGACCTCGCGAAAGCTGGAAGGCGGCGTCCTCGAATTCCTGCACCATGACTCCACGGCGCACCCAGCCCAGCTCGCCTCCCTGCTGGGCCGAACCGGGGTCATCCGAGAAACGCCTGGCCAGGTCCGCGAAATTCTCTCCGTCGCGCAACAGCTGGAGGATGCGCTCCGCCTCATCGTGGGCTGCGGCTCGAGCGGAATCGGAGGGTTGGGGGAGGAGGATCACCTGCTCCATCGTGAGCGTTGCGGGGCGGGTGCCCAATGATTCTCGTTCCCGCTCGTAGAAGGCGCGGATTTCCTCCTCCTCCACCGCAACCCCTCTCCCTTGCTGCCGTTCACGCTGGACGTAGCTCTGAAGGAGGAGCGATCGCCGGATGTCTTCCCGCATCTCCGCCCGGTACTGCGATGCCGTCAGGCCCGCGTCCTCGAGCGCGGCCCGAAGCCCCTCCTCGCTGCCGAATCTCTGCACCTGATCGCCCCAGGCGTCCTGGAGAGTGGCATCCACCCGCTCGTCGGGAACGGTGACGAGGGTGTCGTCCTGGGCGGCCTTCAAGATGAGCGTCTGGGAGATCAGGTCGTCGAGAACCTCCCTCTCGAATTGTTGGAGCTCCTGCGGGTTCTGGGGGATTGGGGTCCCCGACGCCTGGAGCCTGAGGAGATGCTCCTGGATCTCCGAGTAGAAGATCGCGGAGTCCCCGACCACCGCGACGACACCGTCGACCCGTTCCTCGCCGGCGACCAGGGGTGTCCCGGTCTGCTGGGCCAGGAGACCGGAACCGCTCGCAAAGGCGACAAGGAGGCAAAGCTGGATCAGAGGCCGCATACGGATTTCCAGGCTTGTGGGTCGTTGGACGAGACACTCTAGCGACTACGCCTTCGTAACCTGGATGGAAGGACGGGTTCCCGAATCCGAGCACCGTTCCACCTCCTAGGGCAGGACCGGCGAATCGTCCTCCGGAACGAGGGGCTCGTCACCGGGGGCGTCCAGGCCCGGAGGGGGCGCCTGTCCCCCGGGCGGGCCGAACAAGTCTCCGACGCCTTCTTCCCTTCGGAGCTCGAGGATCCGTGCCGCAGTGGTCTCGAGACCACTGCGGGACGTCTCCGCCGCGTAGAGGTTTCGGAGGGGAATCGCCAGCGAGCCAAGTGGGGCCAGATCCCGCTCGCCCCGGACCAGGCGGACCATGAGGTCCTTCACCACCCGGTCGATCGTCTCGTCCAGGCTCTCTCCCTCCCCGGGCTGGAGGTCCGACAGCTCGAGAAACTGGGCGATCCGCAAGTATTCCTGGCGCATCGCTCCCTCGATCTCATCGAGCTGGGACGGATCCACCGTGATTCCCCGCTCCCGGGCGTCCCGGAGCAGGAGCTCGTCGCGCGTTAGCGTTCGGAGCAGCTCCTCGACCTGGTCCGAGGGGACCGTGGCGATTTGTTGACGGACCTGAGTGGGTTGGTTGAGCACGAACTCCTGGAACTCCCCAGCGGTGAGGCTCCCTCCCTCGAACGTGGTGAGTGGACGGTCTGCCGCCCGCCGACCAAGGCGCTGCTCCGGATCGCCGGCAATCTCCCGGAGGATGCGTTCGGCGTCCTCGGCAATCTGCACGTCGGCCGGGCCCTCCAGGTTGGCGATGTATATGGACTCGGCGCGTGCGATTCTCTCCCGCTGAATCTCCACCCGCAGTCCTCCCTGGACCTGCTCGAACTCCGGGCTCCGCCGCTCCTCGAGGAGGATCACGTGCAGCCCGAAGTCGGTCTCGACCACTTCGCTCACCTCTCCGGTCTCCAGGTCGAAGGCGACGTCTTCGAAGCTGGGCACGAGGTCTCCGCGCGAGAAGAATCCGAGGTCACCGCCCTCGGCGGCCGAGCCGAGGTCTTCCGAGTACTCTTCCGCCAGGGCCGCGAAGCTCTCCCCGGCCAGGGCCCTCTCCCGGAGCTCTACCGCGAGCGTCCGAACGGAGTCGGTCTGCGCCGGCGTCGCGCCTTCGGGAAAGAAGAGGAGGATGTGGCGGGCTCTGACCTGCTCGCCCATCCGCTCCTCTTCGAAAGCCCGGCGAATCTCGTCGTCCGAAACCACCGAGTCCGGACGAACGACTTGCTCCCGGAGGGCCGAGATCATGAGCTGCATTTCCTCCTGCTCCAGCAGGGGGGCGAGATCGAGTCGGTCCAGCTCTCCCTCGCGGTTCACGGCATACGCGAGGAGGGTGTACTCGATCCAGAAGTCGGTGACCGCCTCGACGACCTCCGGATCGGGGGGGATCTGGCCGACGGGCGCGATCATCCCGGCCGTTTCCTCCACACCCAGCACGAGGTCGCCGGCCCGGGCCACCGAGTCGGGGCCGAGGCCACGATCCCCGCAACCGGAGAGAGCGACGGCCACGACGACGAGGAAGAGCGGCAAGGATCTGGCGAAGCGCATGTGGAGTTCTCCGTCGATGGAAAGCGTCAGGCGGCCCTAGCCTCGTTGCCCACGAGTCGGTCGAGCGCACGGATGAGCGTACGGGTGAGCGGTTCTGCCCCGGCTTGCCGGAGAGAGAGGGAGAGCGGCACCATTCGCCGGATGGACACGTCGATCTGGCGGTCCCGAAAAGGGGCCTCCAGCGAGGCCATCCTGGGATTGGCGGCCGCGCGGAACGTCAGGCGGGCCTCGCGGCCCCGGACGAAGATCCGCTCGAGGCCGAGCTCGCCTCCGAGGAGCCGCAGCATATGCGTGTCCACGAGACGTTCTACCTCTTCGGGAACGGGGCCGAATCGGTCCTCCATCTCTTCCCTGATTCGCTCTGCCTGCACCCGATCCTCGAGACCGGAGAGTCGGCGGTAGAGGTGGAGCTTCTGTCCGGAGTCGGAAACGTATTCGTCGGGAATGTAGGCCGAACCCGAGAGCACGACTTCGGGCTCCGGGAATTTCTGGGCGTCGTCGGGACCGTGCCGTAGCCGCCGGACGGCGCTTTCGAGCAGACGGAGGTACGTGTCCATTCCCACCGCCTGCGCGAATCCGGACTGATCGGAGCCGAGGAGGTGACCCGCACCCCGGATCTCGAGGTCACGCATGGCCACCTGATACCCGCTTCCGAGCTCGGTGTATCGCTCCAGCACCTCGATCCGCCGACGAGCCTCCTCCGTCATCCGTTCCGGGACGACCAGATAGCAGTACGCCCGCCGGTCGGAGCGGCCGACTCGTCCGCGAATCTGGTAGAGCTGGGCGAGCCCGAAGCGGTCCGCCCCGTCGACGATCAGCGTATTCGCGTTGGGGACGTCGAGGCCGTTCTCGATGATGGAAGAGCACACGAGCACGTCGATCTCCCCGTGGATGAAGTCCCGCATCACTTCCTCGAGGGCCTTTGCGTTCATCTGGCCGTGCGCGACATCGACTCTCGCCTCGGGGGCCATCGCCTCGACACGGGAGGCGACTGTGTGGATCGTGTCGATCCGGTTGTGGAGGAAGAACACCTGTCCCCCGCGATCCAGCTCCCGTCCCATCACTTCCGAGAGCAGGCGCTCGCTCCAGGGGATCGCCTGGGTGGTCACGGCGAGCCGGTCCCTCGGCGGGGTTCTGATCAGCGAGAGGTTCCGCACGCCGGCGAGCGAGAGTTGGAGCGTCCGCGGGATCGGCGTTGCCGTCAGGGTGAGCACGTCGACCGAGGTCCTGAGCTGCTTCAATCGCTCCTTGTGGCGGACCCCGAATCGCTGCTCCTCGTCGACGATCAAGAGCCCGAGATCGCGGAACCGGATGTCCTCGGAGAGGAGCCGGTGGGTGCCCACGACGATGTCCACCTCCCCTCGCTCGAGAGCGAGCCGGATTTCGTCCTGCTCGGCGGAGGTTCGGAACCGGGACAGCGACTCGACCCGCACCGGGAAATCGGCGAGGCGGTCGCCGAAGGTCCGGCCATGCTGCTCGACGAGGATCGTGGTCGGCGCGAGGACGGCCACCTGCTTTCCGTCCTGGACCGCCTTGAATGCCGCCCGGATCGCCACCTCGGTCTTGCCGAAACCGACATCTCCGCAAATGAGTCGGTCCATGGGACGTGGCGACTCCATGTCCTTCTTCACCTCGCCCGTGACCCTCCGCTGGTCCGGGGTGTCTTCGTAGAGGAACGCGGCTTCCATCTCTCTCTGCCACCGGGTGTCCGAGGAGAATGCGAACCCATCCGCCAGCTCCCGTTCGGCATAGAGCTCGAGGAGCTCCTGTGTCATGCGCTCGACCGCCTCCTCGGTCTTGCGCTTCAGCGTCTTCCATCGCCGTCCTCCGATCCGGTGGACCGCGGGCGGCTCCGAATCGTCGGAGGGGCCGACCCAGCGTTCCACCAGATCGAGACGATAGACGGGCACCCTCAGGATCTCTCCGTTCGCGTACTCGACGGCGAGGACCTCGAGACTCTCTCCTCCGAGCTCAATCTTCTCCAGGCCCCGGAATCGTCCGATGCCATGGTCCATGTGGACCAGGTAGTCCCCGGGCGCGAGCTGGGCGACGCTTTCGAGGGCCATCGAACCCTGAAATCGCCGACCCGACCGGATGCGGCGGCTTCGGCGAAAGATCTCGTGGTCCGTGAGGACGTTGAGGGGACGGGAGCCGTTGAGGCGGAACCCCGATTCCACGGTCCCGACACCCAGTTGAATGCTGGGGGGGACGGACCCGTCGAAAGTGTCGCCCAGGATCTCCTCCAGCCTCTCCACCTGGCCCTGGTTGTCACAGAGGATGAGGGTGCGCGCGCCTCGGGCCTCCTCCTCCCGCAAGAAGGCCGAGAGCTGGTCCAGCTTCCGCTCGAAGGCCGGAGGAGATTGGGCCGCGAGGGAAAGTGGGGAGGCGTCCTCCTCGATCACTCGGATCACCGCCCGCTGCTCGATGTCCCGCACGACCTCGTCCGGGGGAAGCAGGATCGTCTCCGGCGGCGGCGGATCCTGGCCGGCCTTCGCCGCCCCGTCCCGAAGGTCCCGTGCCTGACTCCAATTCCTCTTGACCGTCTCCACCCAGTGGGCACCACCCATTCCCACGAGGATGGTGTCCAGCGGGAGGATCTCCAGGAAGCTCCGGCTCACCGTCGCTCCCGAGTCGCCCCCGGTCCGAAAGGAGGCGGGGAGGATGTGGACGGAGTCCAGCTCCGCCGTCGACCGCTGGTCGCTGACCTCGAAGCTGCGGATCGACGTGATCTCGTCTCCCCAGAACTCGATCCGCACGGGATCGGGAAGGCCGAGAGAGAAGATGTCGACGAGGCCGCCCCGCACCGCGAACTCGCCGACTTCCTGGACAAGGGGCTCCTTCCGGTAGCCGAGGGCTTCCAACTCGTCGACGATGAGAGAAAACCCGATGTCGTCGCCCACCTCGAGCTCGAGGCGCAGCCGGGCGAGCCTGTCCGGCATGGCCATCCGTTCCTGAAGCGCCCGGGGAGTGGTCACGAAGAGCCGCCCCTTTCCTCCGAGCAGCGCTTCCACCGCCTCCACGCGGAGCCCCGCGATGCGGGGATCGGGGTCCTCGCCCGAGTAGAACCGGGTCTCGCCCTGGGGATAGAGGTGCGGTGTCTCGTTCCCGAGGAGGGACTCCAGATCCGCTTCGATTCGGGCGGCCGAGTCCGGATCGCCGGCCACCACGACGAAGATCCGGTTCGGGTGGGCGTGATGGATAGCGGCGACGAGACCCGAGCCCGAGGAGCCGACTGCGCCTCCGACGGACAGGCGCGCCTTCCGGCTGGAGACGAGCGGCTCGAGCTCCTCCAGAAGGGGGCTCGAGAGGAGCTCGGCTACGACAGGATGTGGGCGTGTGGACACGTGATCGACATGTTTCCGGAATCGAGCTCGAGCGGCTCTCCGCTCCCCTGCTCGCGTCGCAGGAGGTTCGGATGCCCCCGGTTCCCCGAGTCGGTCTACCGGGCAGATGGGTTCGCCGCCCTGGTATGCCCGGATTCCTCGGCCTGTTCCCCGGAGGTGTCCGCCTGGTCCCGGCGCCCCCCTCCGGATGCCGCCAGCCAACCTTCTGCGATCAGGACGAGCAGGAGCCCAGCCAGGAGCGGACGCCAGACCTCCCTGCCCCTGCGGTCCGCCAGGACCGCACCTGGCCAGGGATCTTCCACCGTGGCCCGAGCCCACGTCGGACTCAAGCGGTCCACCACGTCCTCCGGTTGCATGGAGGTCGTGGAACTCGGGGGTCTCGGGTTGACTGCGTGGAGACGAAGCACCTCCTCGCCGGGTCCCAGGACCCGAATGATCCCGGCCCGCCCGGTTTCGACGAAGACCGAGGTACCTTCCGCCGCTCTCCGGGTTCCCTCCGGTAGCTCCAGGGTGTGTGCGTCGCTGGGGAGCGGGAGTGGTGCACCCGCCAATAGCTCCGTGCCCTCCGGGCTCATCCCGGTCGGGGTCGTGAGTCGGTCCACGAGGGGAAGCATGGCAGCGGATGTGGGGAGGTCGGAGGCTGCAGGAGTCAGCGGGGAGGCGAAGAGCAGCACTGTCCGGTTCTCTCCGTGAGTGGCCACCAGCCAGTCGCTTCCGTCCGAAAGGGTGAGCAGCCTCTCGGGATCGGGCCCCGACTCGTCCCGGGCCATCCGGTAGGCGGCCCGCACTTCGAGCCGACCAGGGAGGATCTCTCGCATCGATCCGCCATCGAGGACTCGCGTTCCGGGTGTGTCGGCCGGGGTCGCCTCCAGTCTCCAGCCCGGGAGGAGCTCTCCGAGAACCCGATTGAGGGCCGGAAGGAGGGCCGGGTCGTCGGGGGGCACGAGGACGATGTCACCGGAGTCCGGCAGGCCGGAGGGGTCGGTGCCGCTCAGCAGGTGGACGCTCGCACTCGCTCCGTCGACGATGCGCAGGCGTCCGGCGTCCTCGAGGACCTCGGCCGCATCCCGGACGAAGGGTGAGATCGATGCCTCGAGGTGCACCGGCGGCGGCGGGAGGACCGGAAACACGAAGTACCCCACATCGTCAGCGCGCAGGTCGTCCGGAGGCGCCTCGACCCGCCCGTGCGCCCACCCCTCGGCCAGTGGGGGGATCGGAACGACCGCGACTCCGGCCGAATCCGTGCGGGCTGCCGAAAGAAGCTCTCCCTCCAGATAGATCCGCACGGTTGCGTCTGCTCGTGCCGTGCCGGCGAGTCGAAGCTGGAGCTCCCCGGGGTCGCCGGCTCGCGGGATGAGGCCTCCGGACACCTCGATCTGCGCGACGCCCCGGTTTGAGGTCGGCGTGGGGGGGGGTGGGGCGATCCGGACAGGAATCTGGAAAGGGGAGGCTTCGGGGATCGGGTCCGGGAGAGACTCCGCACGGAGGTCCGAGAGGAGCACGATCTCGGCGGCGTCGAGGGCGGCTGCCTCCAGGAGAGACCTCGCTCGTCGGAGCGCCGTCTCGAGGTTCGCGGTGACGTGCGACGACGAGAGGCCGTCCAGCGTTGCCCGGGCCTCCTCGGGAGACATGGGGAGGGCCGGCCGCCAGGGCTCACCAGCGGGTACGACCCAGATCCGATCGCGGGACCCGGTGCGCGCCAGCACGGCTTCGGCCCGGACCACGAGCGAATCCAGGACGCGGCCGTCTCCGATCACGGCCCCCGACGTGAGCCCGTTGTCCACGACCAACGCCAGGCCCGCGGGCGGGTCGTCGGTCCCGCCAAGGGGGAGGACGAGCCGTGCCCCGGCGAGCACCAGGAGGAGCACTGCGGCGACGCGCAGGGCGAGCAGAAGGATCTGGCGCAACCGGATGATGCGCGCGTGCTCCCGGGTGGTCCGGGAGAGGTATCGGAGGGCGGGGAAAACGACCGTCTTTCCTTCCCGGCGTCTCATGAGATGGAGAAGGATGGGCACGGCAAGTGCCGCCAGGGCCGTCAGGAAGAGGGGGAAGAGAAAGGTCACCCGCTCAGCCCGCTCCCGCGCGTCGATCGTGGCTCGCTTGCCTGCCCAGTGCGGTCCTGAGTACCGATCCCAGCGGCTGGGAGGTGTCCACGAGGTGGTAGCGGATTCCGGCGGGGCGGAGCGAGCGGCGCCATTCCTCCAACGCGCCGGCCACAGCCTCGCGGTACTTGCTTCTCACCTCTGCCACATCGACGCGGAGGTCCTCCCCCGTCTCCGGATCCCGGAATCGGACGTCTCCCGCCCCTGCGAGGTCCATCTCTCCGGGATCCATGAGGTGAAAGACGATCACCTGGTGCTGTCGGTGCCGCAGGAACTTGAGCGCGCGGAGGGTCTCGTCCGGATCGAGAAGGAGGTCGGAGATGAGGATCACCAGCCCTCGCCGGTGCAGTCGGAGCGCCACCTCCCTGAGAGACCCGGAGGCATCCGTGGAGCCGGAGGCCTCGAGTCCGTGCAGGAGCCGCACGAACTCCCGCCACTGCCGGCGTCCCCCTCTGGCCGGGACCCAGCCGCCGATGCGGTCGTCGAAGAGGGTGAGGCCGGCCCGGTCTCCCTGGCGAAGGAGGAGTAGCGCCAGTGCGCCGGCGAGCACCCTGCCGTACCAGAGCTTCGTGGGCAGCGCCGGGGGACGCGAGCTCCACCCCATCGAGGCGCTGGTGTCGAGGAGGATCTGGGCTCTCAGATTCGTCTCCTCCTCGAACTGCTTCACGTAGAAGCGGTCTGAGCGGGCGTACATGCGCCAGTCGATGTGCCGGAGGTCGTCGCCGGGGCGATAGCCCCTGAGCTCGGCGAACTCCGCCGAGAATCCCCGATGCGGGGAGCGATGAAGCCCGGTGAGAAATCCCTCCACCACGGCGCGCACGAGCAGCTCCAGGCCACCCAGAGCGGCCAGCTCCTCCGGAGCGACGAGGTCCTTGCGTCGGCCGGGGACGGCCGCAGAGCGATCTGTGTTCATCGAGTGCGGGACGGATCAGGGGACTCCCAGACCGGCCTGGAGTGAGATCAGGGAGTAGTCGTCGAAGGTGTACCGGGCTGTCAGGTTGAGGAGCAGGAGCTGCAGGCGCAGTCCGAACCCGATCGCGGTTCCGGTCCCGATCGTCTCCGAAACGCTGAATCGCTGCCCGTCCGGAGGCAGCCCGGGGTTGCTCTCCGGATTCTCGACGACGTACGACACGTCGACCGAGGCGCTCCGCACGACTCCGCTTCCGAATACGGTGAGCGGGCCCGCATTTCGGCCGACGAGGAGCCCGAACTGTCGCGACGAGGACTCGAGGTAACTTCCTACTCGCACCTTCTGAAACCCGAGACCCACGGAAAGGTCCACGGGAGCCTCGAACCACTCGGTGAGGGCATGCCGGATCGCCACCCCGTTCGAGCGGAGCTCTCCAATTTCGTCGTCGACCCGAAGTCTCGGCAGGAAACGCAGGCTCACGTCCGTCGCGTATCCCAGCCCCAGCGACGCGTACAACAGCGGAACCGGCACCACGGGCAGCGAGAAGCCCTGCGGGAGCACGACGTCGAGTTGAGACGGATGGATGCCGGCCTCCTCGAGAGCCGTGCGGAACTCCCCGTCGGGTTCCAGCACGACTCCGGGCCCGTCACCGGCGACCGTGGGGGTCCGGGTCCGGCCACCCGCGATGCGGAAAGGGTGTGCGAAGACCGTCTCTCCGAAGCTCGGGTGCTCGAAGCTCACCTCCTCGGGAAGGAGGGGCTCATAGGTCTCGGCCGAGGTGGGCGGAAGCGCACCGACCCCCCGGATTCCGACATCGAAGCGGAAACGGCCGAGCGGTGGGGCGCCGTCGAACACCCCCTCGGAGAGCGCGAACCCCAATCCCCTCGTCAGCGGCTCCAGATAGAGCGCCGCATTCTGTTCCGTGAGGCTGACCAGGGACTCCGAGACGGCCTGAGCCTCGAGGGGCGGGGCGGTGAGGAGAGCGCCCAGGAGGAAGGGCGCCGGGACGGATCGTCGGATCCAGGTCGAGCCGTGCGGGAAGGGGATCATGTGGTGGCCTGGAGTGCGGGTGCGGCGAGGAGGCGACCTCGAGTCGAGAACGGGGCCGGCGAAGGCGGTCAGTGGCGAAGGGCCGAGCGGGGGAAAGAGAAACGAAGCCATGAGAGACATGAAATGGGTACTGTCGAGCCGCCTCCCACGCCAGGTCCCTCCCCGGCCGCTGATTGATCCCCCTTTCCGCCCCGATTAACTTTTCGGTTCCTTCGACGCTGAATCCAGGGCCAATCCGTGCGTATCCCCCACATTCGGAACTTCTGCATCGTGGCGCATATCGACCACGGCAAGTCCACCCTGGCGGACCGCCTTCTCGAGGCGACCGGCACCATTGACGCCCGCAGCATGAAGGAGCAGGTCCTCGATTCCAACGAGCTCGAGCGGGAGAGGGGGATCACCATCAAGCTGCATGCCGTGAGAATGTCCTACCAGGCGGTGGACGGGGAGGAGTACGCCCTCAACCTCATCGACACCCCGGGCCACGTTGACTTCACCTACGAGGTCTCACGTTCCCTTGCCGCGTGCGAGGGGGCGCTGCTCGTCGTGGATGCGAGTCAAGGCATCCAGGCACAGACCCTCTCCAATCTCTTTCTCGCGCTCGACGCGGGTCTCGAGATCATTCCGGTCCTGAACAAGATCGATCTGCCGGGGGCGGAGCCCGAGAGGCACCGCATGGAGCTCGCCGACCTCCTGGGCGTCGACCCGGAGAGCATCCTCCTCACCTCTGCGAAGGACGGTATCGGGATCGAACCGATCTTGCAGGCCGTCGTGGAGCGGGTACCGCCCCCAATGGGGGATCCGGAGGCTCCGCTCAGGGCTCTGATCTTCGATTCCATCTACGACCAGTATCTCGGAGCCGTCCCTTCGGTCCGGGTCATCGACGGCACCTTGCGAGCGGGCGTGTCCGTCGCCTTCGGATCGCACGACGAGGTCTACGAAGTCACCGAGGTGGGGGTGCAGCAGCTCAAGAGGGTTCGGAAGCCGGAGTTGGGACCTGGAGAGGTCGGCTACCTTGTGGCCGCGATCAAGGATGTGTCCCACACCCCGGTCGGGGACACCGTGTTGAATGCGGACCGGCGGGCCACCGAGCTGCTGCCCGGCTACCAGGAAGTGCGTCCCATGGTCTTCGCCGGCCTCTATCCCACCAACTCCGACGAGTACGAGGAGTTGCGGGACGCTCTGGACCGGCTCAAGCTGAACGATGCCGCGCTCCAGTTCGAGCCGGAGACGTCGGCCGCGCTCGGTTTCGGCTTCAGGTGCGGCTTTCTCGGGCTCCTGCACATGGAGATCATCCAGGAGAGGTTGGACCGAGAATTCGGGGTGGACCTGATCACCACCGTTCCCAACGTGAAGTATCGGGTGCGGTTGACGAACGGGAAGGAGACCGAGGTGGAGACGCCCACGAACCTCCCCGATCCCGGAAACATCGAGGAGATCGCCGAGCCCTACGTGGCGGCCCGGATCCTCTGTCCGTCGGAGTACATCGGCAATGTCCAGAAGCTGGCCCACGATCGTCGAGGGGTGTTCAAGGGCATGCAGTATCTCGACCGGGAGAGGGTCGAGCTCGAGTACGACCTGCCTCTGGCGGAGATCGTGCTCGACTTCTACGACCGGCTCAAGAGCGGAACGCGCGGGTACGCGGCCTTCGATTACGAGTTCCAGGAATACCGACCGGACGACCTGGTCCGCCTGGACATCCTCGTCAACGGAGATGCGGTGGACGCCTTCTCCGTGATCATTCACAGGGACAAGGCGGAGAGCTACGGACGAGATCTCGTCAAGAGACTCCAGGAGCTCATTCCCCGCCAGCAGTTCCAGGTGGCATTGCAGGCGGCGATCGGGAACCGGGTGGTGGCCCGGGAGAACGTCCGTGCCGTCCGCAAGAATGTGACGGCCAAGTGCTACGGCGGAGACGTGACCCGGAAGCGGAAGCTCCTCGAGAAGCAGAAAGAGGGGAAGAAGAGGATGAAGCAGGTGGGGTCCGTCGATATCCCGCAGGAGGCCTTCCTCGCCGTCCTCTCCCTCGATGACTGACCCGGACCGGCGATGACCGGGCGTGAGGAGGAGCCGCGCACCCTGGGGGTTCTGGGCACCCTGGTCTGGGACAGCATTCATCATCGGGACGTGCGGAGCGAACCGCTCGAGGAGTGGGGAGGCATCGGCTACGCCCTGGAGGCCCTGGCGGCCGTACTCCCTGACGAGTGGCGTGCCTTTCCCTTGATCCGGGTGGGAGAAGACCTGGCGGAGGAGGCCTTCGAGTTCCTGCGGGGCCTGGACCGGGTCGAAGTGGGCGAGGGCGTGCAGGTCGTACCTGAGCCGAACAATCGGGTCGAGCTCCGCTATCAGGGACAAGATCGTCAGGCGGAGCGGCTCAGCGGTGGTGTTTCTCCCTGGGAGTGGCTCCGGCTCGCTCCACTTCTCGATCGCTGCGACGCCCTCTACGTGAATTTCATCTCCGGCTTCGAGATGGAGCTGGACACCGCGTTGCGGATGAGGAGGGCCTTTGCCGGGCCGATGTACGCTGACCTGCACTCCCTCTTTCTCGGCGTCGGACGGCTCGGGGACCGCTTTCCCAGGCCTCTCCCGCACTGGGCCGAGTGGCTCCGCTGCTTCGACGTGGTTCAGATGAACGAGTCGGAGTTCGAGCTCCTCGGCAATCAGCACGGCGATCCATGGGCTCTCGCCGCGGAGGCGGTCGGGAGCGAGCTGAAGCTGATCAGCGTGACGCTCGGCCCTGCGGGAGCGGCATATGTGGCATCGCCCGCGCTGGGCACCGATCCCTTCTCCTGGCCCGAGACCCGGGGTCGTATGGCAGCCGCCGGACCGATTCGGAGCGGAAGGGTGCCCGCACCGGAGGAGGCCAGGGAAGGCGATCCCACCGGGTGCGGCGACGTCTGGGGAGCCACCTGCTTCGCTCGACTGCTCGCCGGGGACCCTCTGGAGGAGGCGATGGCGGAGGCAAGCCGGATGGCGGCCCGAAATGTGGGGCACTTCGGAGCGCGAGGGCTCGGACTGCACCTTCAGGGTCGGGTCGACCCCGGGAGCGTCGAACGTTGAGAGTCGTGTCCGTTCCAGCGTCACTGGACTACCGGACCTTCGACCGCCTGGTCGAGGGGCTCGGCGACCTCGAAGCCGAGAAGGTCCTCTTCGACGCGAGGCGGCTGCGTTGGGTGGACCCGGTGGGCATCGTCGGACTCCTCGG